>JBELYP010000130.1:0-6850 GCA_040273995.1 Arthrobacter sp. | reverse complement strand
CGGCACCCCACTAGGGGTGCCGCTCCTTTCTTATCTGCCGTGTACAGTGTCAGTCGTCGTTGGGTTCCGCCGGTGAGCCGTCGGGCAGGGCCAGGCCCCTCGGGTCGCCGCCGGTGGTCAGCTGGATGCGGATCACTTTGCCGTCTGGCTCGGGTGCATTCGGATCAGGCGGCGTGCCGGGCTCAGCGGGACCTCCCGGCGGAATCGCATCGATGGTGGCGTAGAGAGCCGACCCGCGGAGCTGGACATCAGCGGGGGAAGTGGCCTCATAGAACGTCTGCGCTGTGCTGCTGCCGCGCGGGATCACCGAGATGCGGTTGGCGAACAGCTCGGCCATAAAAATGTCCCCGCGCTGGCTGACCGCGATGCCTGTCGGCGAGATTAGACCGGTCACTACCAGCTGGACCGAGCCGTTCCACTGATTGATGCGGTAGATCGATCCCAAACCGCCGGAACCGCCGGGGAGGGTGGTGACGTAGAGTTCCCCGTGTTTGCCCATGGCCATGGCCGTGGGCACGGGCTCCACCCAGTAGGTCGCGCCGACGGTGCAGTCCGGGAGCCCCTGGGCTTCGGCCAGCTCTGCCGTCACGGTTAGGGGACTTGGCGGGAGCACAGCTACGGTTGACGTCCTGCCGTTCACCTCGGACACCCGGAGAATCGCGTTGGCGCCTGCATCCGCCACGAGAATTCCCTGACGTGCCTTCAGTGTTGCGTAGGGATGGGAGTCCTGCTGTCCCGTATACACCCCCGGGAATCCGGGCGGGAGCTGTGCCAGGCAGCCGGGAGCCAGGTCCCGGAAACCGTAGGTGTTCACCGAGTCCGGGTTCGCGCGCCGTTCATACGCCGCCAAATCGGTAATGGTGCGGATATAGCCGCGGCGGTCGACGGACCTCAGGAGAGCCACGTTGTTCTCCGGTACCCCGAGCCCCTCACCGGTGGTGAGGGTGTAGTAGGTCCTGTCCGGAGTGCGGGACACGGCATCGGAGATGTAGCCCTCAATGCCCGGATCAAGTGTGGTCAGGGAACCGTTGCGGCCAACGCGGTCGAGGCTGCCTGCCTGGGTCTGGACGACGTCGAACGTCCGGTAGCTGCCCAGGGCGATGCGCAGGGGAGTGGTGAGCCCGGTAGCCAGGGTGGTGACTTCGCCTGCAGCCGGCGGACCGGGCCGCCACGGATGGTGCCGTTCTCCGCCGGCGGCAGCGGGCGCAGCTGTGCCCAGTCCTGCCAGCAGTACGGACGCGGCGGTGAGAGAGACCAGCCGCGAGTGCGTTCTTTTCATTCTGTGCTCCTCCGGTGTGCGAATGGTGTAGACGGTGCGTGGACCGAATGCGAGACTCGCCGGCGCGGAACCCCTAACCCGTTCCCCCAATTGCCGAAGGCAGACCACAGACTAAGAGGGCTGAGGGCAGCTGTAAACGCGAAGTTGAAAAGAAGCTGGAGACAATCGCGAAAATGAAACGTGGCCGCGTGGGGTGCGGCCGCATGTGTCCGGGTCTACGGGACGTCCGGCAGCCGGGATACCCCGGCCACCACTTCATCCCGCCCGCCGCACAGCGCGATCCGGATCCAGCCTTCCCCAATAGATCCAAAAGCGGTTCCGGGAGCCACAGCAACGCCCGCCTCCGTAAGGAACTGCCCGGTCCAGGCACGGATATTCCCGCCCGAGGCATGCGAGAGGTCAGCCCACAGGTAAAAAGCGCCCTGGGCAGCGAGGTACGGGATGCCCTTGGCATCCAGGACGGCCGACGCCGCATCCCGGTTCCCGCGGTAATGCGCGGCTGCTTCGCGCACATAGTCCTGCGGGCCGGTCAACGCCGCCAGCGCAGCGTACTGGGAGGGCGACGCTACACAGGAGACGATTGATTCCATCACCGTACTCAGCTGTGTCTCCAGTCCCTCTGGTGTCACCAGCGCACCCACGCGCAGGCCCGTCAGTCCGTAGGTCTTGGACAGCGTGTAGGAGGCGATGACCCGTTCCCCGGCGCCGCCGTCGTACGCCAGCGGGGAAACATGCGGAACGTCGTAGGTGAACGCTTCGTAGCATTCATCGGAAAGGATCCACAGGTCCCGCCGGCGGGCCAGTTCCACGAGCTCCCCGGTGAGCTCGGCACTAATGACCGCACCCAGCGGGTTGGAGGGAGAATTCAGCAGCAGGACCCGGGTGCGCGGGGTGATCCTGGACTCAACGTCCTCAATCCGGGGCTGGAATCCATTCGCGGGGTGCAGCGGGTATTCAACCGGAACTGCGTGCAGCAGCCTGGCCGTCATGGCGAAGGTCGGATAGCCGGGATTGGGGATCAGGATTTCATCGCCGGCGTCCAGGAGCATGCTCATGGCCAGGTGCAGGCCCTGCTGGGCGCCGGACGTGACGAACACCCGGCCCGGGTCGATTTCCTGCCCGGTCTGCTCCGTGACCCGTTCCGCGAACGCGGCCCGCAGCGGCGCAATTCCAGCGTTGGGCGTGTAGCCGGTTTCATCCCGGGCGAGGGTTTCCTGTGCCGCCTCAAGAATGTGCGCAGGAGTGGGGAAACCAGGTTCTCCGATGCTGAGCACAATGGCATTGGGGGTGGCCCACGCTGCCTGCGTGATTTCGCGGATCTGGTTCGGGTCAACGGAACGCACATGGGCAGCAAGCTGGGGCATAAGCGCATGCTACAGCCGGTACGCGCCCCAGCCGCGGAGGCCGGGCCGCGGCAGCGACGGGCAGAAGACGCCGGAGAAGAGGCGGCCCTGCGGCACATATACTGAAAGGCGTGAATTCCGGGCAGGTCCGATCAGGACTGATTATTGTGGACAAACCGCAGGGATGGACCAGCCACGATGTGGTGGGCCGCCTGCGCAGGCTCGCCGGGACCAGGAAAGTCGGCCATGCCGGAACCCTTGATCCCATGGCAACAGGCGTGCTGGTGGTGGGCATCAACAAAGCCACCCGCCTGCTGACCTACATTGTGGGCACGTCCAAGACATACGAGGCCACCATCCGGCTGGGCCAGTCGACGATTACCGACGACGCCGAAGGCGAGATTACCGCCGAGACCATCGCCGCGGCCGTCACGGATGAAGAAATCCGCAGTGCGGTCGCCGCCCTCACGGGGGATATCCAGCAGGTCCCCAGCAGTGTCAGCGCCATCAAGGTGGCCGGCGAACGTTCCTACGCCCGGGTCCGTGCCGGCGGTGAAGTAAACCTGCCGGCCCGGCCGGTGACCGTCTCCCGGTTCGAGATCCATGACATCCGCCGCGAGCACGGCGGCAAGCTCCGGGACGTAGACGTCACTGTGCAGTGCTCGTCCGGAACCTACATCCGTGCCCTGGCCCGGGACCTCGGTGCTGCGCTCGGCGTCGGGGGCCACCTCACGGCGCTGCGCCGCACCTCCGTGGGGCCGTACGGCGAAGAGCAGGCTTCCACCCTGGAGCAGCTCGCCGGGGACCTCCGTCTGCTGGACCTCAACGACGCCGCCCGCGCACTTTTCCCCGTGCGTGAACTGAGCGACGAGGAAGCCGCGGACCTCTCGCACGGCCGGCGCATCGCAGCCACCGGACTGCCTGCCCAGGACGGGGAACCCGTGCCCGTAGCGGCGTTCGCCCCCGACGGGGAGCTCATCGGCCTGCTCGCGGACAAGGCAGATGCCGCGAAGGCGCTGCTGGTCTTCGCCCCCGGAAACGAAAGGTCCTAAGTGGTCATCGACCCCCTGTTCATCGTCGGCACGATCGTCTGCCTGGTCTCCACCGTGCTTTGCGTCAGTGCCGCAGTACTGCGCCATGGCCCGAACGACCTGACGATTCTCTCCGCAGCCGCCGTGGAGCTTTTCCTCATCATCTACGCCGTGGCTGCTGTCATCCGCCAAACCGGCGGAGAAACCCTCAACGGTCCGGCCTGGGAGTTCTGGGGGTACCTGTTTACCGCGGCGGTGATCCCCATCGGCGCCGTGTGGTGGTCCCTGATGGACCGGTCCCGCTGGAGCAACCTGGTGCTGGGAGCGGTCGGAATCACCGTGTTCGTAATGTTGTTCCGGATGGAACAGATTTGGGATGGAGTGCAGCTGGGATGAAGAAACTGATCAAGCCCCGCCCGGAGACCGACGCCGCCGCCCCGCCGGCACGCAACGCCGGCCCGGGACGGCTTATTGTTGCCGTCTACGGCGTCTTCGCGCTGGCCGCGACGGCACGTGCCGCCTTCCAGATCTCCACCAAGTTTGACGAGGCGCCGGTGGCGTACCTGCTTTCCGCCTTCGCCGCCGTCGTGTACATCGTTGCCACAGTGTCCCTTGCCCGGTCGGGCGAAACCTCCTACAAGGTGTCAGTGGCGGCCGTTGGCGTCGAGATGTTCGGTGTCCTGGCCGTGGGACTGTTTGGCCTGCTGGACCCCGCCGCGCTGCCGGACGACACCGTGTGGTCCGGATTTGGAATGGGCTACGGGTTTGTGCCGCTGATCCTTCCCATCGTTGGTCTCTGGTGGCTCTACAAGCACCGGGGCACCCAACACGCCTAGCCGCACCCGGGTTCTTGTCAGCTTCCCGGCGTGAGACGATGTGGAAAAATGCGCCGAGACAGGTGCACCGCCAATCCCACTGAGGGGCAGGACCATGACACTCCCAACACCGGGGCCGGAAGACAACTCCCGTACAGCCGCCGGCACACCCCGGCCGCCCGTCCGGCCGGCAACAGCTTCCGGATCTGACTCCGGCACTGGCACCGCCGCCGCCGG
This sequence comes from Arthrobacter sp., assembly GCA_040273995.1. Classification (GTDB taxonomy): domain Bacteria; phylum Actinomycetota; class Actinomycetes; order Actinomycetales; family Micrococcaceae; genus Arthrobacter_B. The sequence continues at coordinate 2,145 of JBELYP010000130.1, read as the reverse complement.
CAGGAAGCAGGCCGAGCGCGGGGCCGAAGACAAGGCCGGCAGGATTCGTGGACGTGACCGGAAATCCGAACTGCGGCAGAGCGGTGGAAACCGGACCTGGAAGAGCAGCGACGACTGGGGAGTTTTCCGCGCTGTTGTAGTGGGCGTCGGCGTCGTCATTGCGGCGATCGGTGCCTATTACCTCATCACCGGAACGGCCGGTGTGGCCGAAACCAGCGGGGGAGCGGTTAACGCCTCGCTGGAGAGCCAGTTCCGGTTCTTCTCCGCCATGATGGTGGGTGTCGGGGCAGCTTTCATCGCTATTGCGGTCAAATTCCAGTGGGCAAACATGCTCTGGCTGGTCTGCCTGATGGTGTTCCTGGGCGGCATTGGCCGCGTGCTGTCCTGGGCCTTCTCAGGAACTCCGCACTTCACCCTGATCATCCTCATGGTGGTGGAGCTTGCCTTCCCGCCGGCCCTGCTGGTGTGGCACCGGTTCATCGCCAAGACCAGTGAGCTGCGGCGGGAAATCAACCGCGGTTCAGCAGGCGGCACCTCAGCTGCAGGAACGGGTGCGTAACCGGCCTCTCTTTTCCGCCATAATGGATGAAGCCTTCCGCGCAGCAGGCGCTGCGCCCGGAAGAATTCATGGATGACTGTCCGCTGGTAAGGAGCTCGGGTGTATTACTGGAATGACCTTGCGGAGGTGCCGTCCGACCTAGGTCCGACAGTAGTCACAATCGGAAACTTCGACGGCGTCCACCTGGGACATCAGCATGTGCTGTCCCGCCTGGTAAAGACCGCCCGGGACCGGGGCGCCGCTGCCGTGGCGCTGTCCTTCGACCCGCATCCGGCGGCCGTCCACCGCCCCGACAGTGCGCCGGTGCTCATCATGGGACCGGCGGACCGCACCGAGGCACTGGCTGAAACCGGTCTCGACGGCCTGCTCATGCTCCACTATGACCTGGACCTGGCCGCACTGAGCGCCGAGGAGTTCGTCCGCAAATTCCTGTCGGACGGCCTGCACGCCGTTGCCGTGGTGCTGGGCCACGATGCCCGGTTCGGCCGCGGAAACACCGGTGACCTGGACACGATGCGGGAACTCGGGGTGGAACTGGGGTTCGACGTCATTGCTGTTGATGACCTCGATGCCCTGCCTGACGGGCCCGGCAACACGCCTGGGCGCCGCTGCTCATCCACCTGGATCCGCGAAGCGCTGGCCGGCGGAGACGTGCGGACCGCTGCCCGTCTGCTGGGCCGCACCCACCGCATGCGCGGCACCGTGGTGCACGGCGCTGCACGGGGCCGGGAACTCGGGTTCCCCACGGCGAACCTTGCACCGGAATCCACCGGGCTCATCCCCGCAGACGGCATCTACGCCGGCTGGCTGGTCGACTCGTCCGGAACCCGCTGGCCTGCCGCCATCTCCGTCGGATCCAACCCCACATTCGACGGCGTCAGCCGCCAGGTGGAAGCCCACGTCATCGACCGGCCGCGGGAAGCCGTGGAGGACTTCGACCTCTACGGACAGGTGGTAGGCGTCGAATTCGTGGACCGGCTCCGGGGAATGGTTGCCTACACCGGACCGGAGGCGCTGGTCGAGCAGATGCGCCTGGACGTGGCGCGGACCCGGGAAGTCCTTTCGACAGAAGGCACTGCGGACAGGTAAACTGGATCAAAATTCGGCTGCGGTCCGTGGCGGCTGAATTTCTTTGTGTCTGCCGCATTGCGCGGCTCCGGCACAGGGTTCCCGGCAGCGAAGTGCTGATTCGGGCCTCACGGCACAACTGTAGGAGTTACATTGGCACTCGATCCCGCCGTCAAGCAGGCGATCATCAAGGAATTCGCACTCACCGAAGGTGACACCGGATCCCCCGAGGTTCAGGTTGCTGTTCTGTCCCGTCGTATTTCCGACCTGACCGAGCACCTGAAGACCCACAAGCACGACCACCACACCCGCCGCGGCCTGATGGCCCTGGTTGGTCGCCGTCGCCGCATGCTGGGTTACCTGCGCGAGACCGACATCACGCGTTACCGTGCGCTCATCGAGCGTCTCGGCCTGCGCCGATAGTTCTGCTTTGAGGGCGGCTCCTGTGCGCATGCGCAGGGCCGCCCTTTAGCGCAGGGTACATAAGCGGCAGACATGGACACCGGAGAACTCCGGAA
>JBELYP010000129.1:0-7038 GCA_040273995.1 Arthrobacter sp. | reverse complement strand
CCGGAAGCCGGTGGCATAAACAAGGCGCAGATTGCGGCAGTCGATAGGACCATTGGCCGGGCCTTCGGGATAAGGTTGAACCGGATATTTCCTGCAGGGCCGGCAGGCAGACTGTACGGTTTCGGCAGGAAATTTGTGCATGTCGGGTAACGATTGCGCACAAAACCCGGTTGTAGTGGTGAGAACAAGGCATCCGGCGCGCCAAGCGCCGCCAATCCGTACAGAGAGGGGCCCGGTAAACGTGCCACATTTGGAAGAGCAGAACCTGTCCTGGAGCGAGACGGACAGCAAGGCAGTGGACACCGTCCGTGTTCTGGCAGCGGACGCCGTTGAGAAGGTGGGCAACGGCCACCCCGGCACTGCCATGAGCCTGGCTCCGGCCGCCTATCTGCTGTTCCAGAAGGTGATGCGCCACGACCCGGCAGACCCGCACTGGATTGGACGCGACCGGTTCATCCTCTCCCCCGGCCACACGTCACTGACGCTCTACATCCAGCTCTTCCTCTCCGGCTACGGCCTGGAGCTCGATGACCTGAAGGCACTGCGCACCTGGGGTTCAAAGACCCCGGGCCACCCCGAATACCGTCACACCGACGGCGTTGAGATCACAACCGGCCCGCTGGGCCAGGGCCTGGCCTCCGCTGTTGGCTTCGCCTACGCGCAGCGCCGCCTGCGCGGCATGTTCGACGCCGATGCCCCCGCGGGCACGAGCCCGTTCGACCACACCGTGTGGGTCATTGCGTCCGACGGCGACCTGCAGGAAGGCGTCACCTCCGAGGCTTCCTCCCTCGCCGGACACCAGGAACTGGGCAACCTCGTGGTGATCTACGACGAGAACCACATCTCCATCGAAGACGACACAGACATCGCCTTCACCGAAGACGTGCTCAAGCGCTACGAAGCCTACGGCTGGCACACCCAGCGGGTGGACTGGACCGAGAGCGGCGAATACGTCGAAGACGTCAACGGTCTCTACGCCGCCCTGGCTGCCGCGAAGGCCGAGACGAACCGGCCGTCCATCATCTCCCTGCGCACCATCATCGGCTGGCCTGCCCCCAACAAGCAGAACACCGGCAAGATCCACGGTTCGGCCCTTGGCCGCGACGAGGTCGCAGCGCTTAAGGAGACCCTCGGTTTCGACCCCGAGAAGTCCTTCGACGTCGATCCCGACGTTCTGGCCTACACCCGCGAGGTGCGTTCCCGCGGCGCCGAGGAACACGCACTCTGGAACGATTCCTTCAACGCCTGGCAGGAATCCAACCCCGAGGGTGCCCGCCTGCTCGAGCGCATCCAGGAAGGCAAGCTGCCCGAAGGGTGGGAAGAATCCCTGCCGGCTTTCGAAGCGGGGAAGGATGTCTCCACCCGCGCCGCTTCCGGCAAGGTGCTCAGCGCCATCGGCCCGGTACTGCCCGAGCTGTGGGGCGGCTCAGCCGACCTCGCGGAATCCAACAACACCACCATCGAAGGCGCACCGTCCTTCGTTCCTGCCGGCCGGCAGACCTCGGCCTGGTCCGGCGGCCCCTACGGGCGTGTGCTGCACTTCGGTATCCGCGAGCACGCTGCCGCGGCGATCGTCAACGGCATCACCATGTCCAGCAACACGCGCGCCTTCTCCGGCACGTTCCTGATCTTCAGCGACTACCAGCGTCCGGCCATCCGCCTCGGCGCGCTCATGGGCGTCCCGTCGATCTACGTGTGGACGCACGACTCGATCGGCCTCGGCGAAGACGGACCGACGCACCAGCCGGTGGAGCAGCTCGCTTCGCTGCGCGCCATCCCCGGGCTCGACGTCGTCCGTCCCGCAGACGCCAACGAAGTGGCTGTCGCCTGGCGCACCATCCTGGAAAACACCGAAAACCCGGCAGGCATCGTGCTCACCCGCCAGAACGTTCCCACCTGGGAACGCGGCGAGGGCGCAGCGGACGCAGGTTCCTTCGCCGCTGCCGACGGCGCCGCACGCGGCGGCTACGTACTGGCCGAGGCCGTGCGGAACGGTGAAACCGTCGCGCCGGACGTCATCCTCATCGGCACCGGGTCGGAAGTGCAGCTCGCTGTGCAGGCCCGGGAGGCGCTTGCCGCCGAGGGCATCGCCGCCCGCGTTGTCTCCATGCCCAGCGTGGAGTGGTTCAACCGCCAGGACGAGGCATACCGCGAATCCGTACTGCCGCGTGCGGTCAAGGCACGCGTCTCGGTGGAAGCCGGCATCGCCCAGGGCTGGCGCGAATTCGTCGGTGACGACGGCCGGATGGTCTCCCTGGAACACTTTGGTGCTTCCGCCGACTACAAGACCCTGTTCAACGAATTCGGCATCACGTCCGACGCCGTAGCCCAGGCAGCGCGGGACTCCCTCGCCGCCGTCCACGGCCGGGACGCAGCCCCCGCGGGCACCCCCGCAGCACCTTCCGGCGCTGAGTCCACTGAGACCGGCGACCAGAAGTAAACGGAAAAAGGAGCACAACCCATGACTTCCACACCCACCGCAGCGCTTTCCGAAGCCGGCGTATCCATTTGGCTCGATGACCTGTCCCGGGAGCGGATCACCTCCGGTTCCCTGAAGGACCTGATCGCCGAGCGCAACGTCGTCGGCGTGACCACCAACCCCAGCATCTTCGCTGCCGCGCTGGCCAACGGCGAATCCTACGCAGCCCAGGTCCAGCAGCTCGCTGACACCGGGGCCGGCGTGGACAAGGCTGTTTTTGAGATCACCACCGATGACGTCATCCAGGCCTGCGACGTGTTCGCTCCTGTCTTCGAAGCCACCGGCGGAGTTGACGGCCGGGTTTCGATCGAAGTGGACCCCCGCCTCTCCCGGGACACGCAGGGCACCATCAAGGAGGCGAAGGAACTCTTTGACAAGGTTGGCCGCAGCAACGTCCTGATCAAGATTCCCGCCACCGCCGAAGGCCTGCCGGCCATCACGGCCGTGCTTGCCGAAGGCATCAGCGTCAACGTGACCCTGATCTTCTCGCTGCAGCGCTACCGCGAGGTCATCAACGCCTTCATGGCCGGCATCGAGCAGGCCCGCGAGAACGGGCACGATCTCTCGAAGATCCATTCCGTGGCATCCTTCTTCGTCTCCCGCGTGGACACCGAGATCGACAAGCGCCTCGATGCTGCCGGAACCGATGAGGCCAAGGCACTCAAGGGCAAGGCCGGCCTGGCCAACGCGCGCCTGGCGTACCAGGTCTTCGAGGAGTCCTTCGCATCCGAGCGCTGGCAGGTACTGGCCGACGCCGGAGCCAACGCCCAGCGTCCCCTTTGGGCCTCCACCGGCGTCAAGGATCCGGCCCTGCCGGACACCCTGTACGTCACCGAACTGGTAGCTGCCGGCGTCGTGAACACCATGCCGGAAAAGACGCTTGAGGCCACAGCGGACCACGGCGTCGTCAGCGGCGACACGATCACCGGCACCTACGCCGAGTCTGCTGCCATGCTCGATGAGCTGGATGCCGCCGGCGTGGACTACAACGACGTCGTCGAGCTCCTTGAGACCGAAGGGCTGGACAAGTTCGTTGTTTCCTGGGGTGAACTGCTGGAAACCGTAAACACCGCACTGGAAACCGCACGGAAGGCATAGCACCTATGACGACTCTGTCCTTTGAAGCTGCAGGAGCCGCCCGCGAAGCCGTTCAGGCGCACGTCCCCGGGCTGGTCCGGGACGAGGTAGCCACCAGGCTCCTCGCTCAGGACCCGACTCTCTGGGGTCCGGACGCCGAGGCCGAGGCCTCCATCCGCCTCGGCTGGCTGAACCCCGCGCCGACTTCCCGTCCGCTTCTGGGACAGATCCGGGCGCTGCGCGGTGAACTCGCCGCTGAAGGCGTGGACCGCGTGGTCCTGGCTGGAATGGGCGGTTCTTCCCTGGCCCCGGAAGTCATTACCCGCACCAACGGTGTGAACCTGACGGTGCTCGATTCAACGGATCCGGATTCGGTTGCCGCCGCCCTGGCGGAAGACCTGGCGTCCACCGTTCTGGTGGTCTCCTCCAAGTCCGGTTCAACGGTCGAAACCGATTCGCAGCGCCGTGCCTTCGAAGATGCCTTCACCAAGGCCGGCATCGATGCAGCCTCGCGGATCGTCGTCGTGACCGATCCCGGGTCGCCGCTTGACGCGGCGGCCCGGGAAGCCGGCTACCGTGCGGTGTTCAACGCCGACCCGAACGTGGGTGGACGCTATTCGGCGCTCACCGCCTTCGGGCTGGTCCCCTCCGGCCTGGCCGGGGCTGACGTCGAGGCACTGCTCGACGCTGCGGAGGACACCGCGGAGATCCTCAGCGACAACGCCGAGGACAACATTGGCCTCGCCCTCGGCGCCGCGCTGGGCGGTACCAATCCGCTGCGGAACAAGATCGTGATCGTGGATGAAGGATCCGGCCTGGCAGGCTTCCCGGACTGGGCGGAGCAGCTCATCGCCGAATCCACCGGCAAGCTGCAGACCGGCATCCTGCCCGTTGTCGCCGAACCGCAGGCCCCCGAGGTCCTTGCCGGCGCGCCCGACGTGCTGGTGGTCCGGCTGACCGCTCCCGATTCCGAGGCACTGCCCGAGGGCGACCAGGTAGTGGTCTCCGGCAGCCTCGGCGCGCAGATGATGCTCTGGGAGTACGCCACCGCCGTGGCCGGACGCCTGCTTGGCATCAACCCCTTTGACCAGCCGGACGTGGAGGCGGCCAAGAAGGCAGCCCGCGGACTGCTGGACGCACAGCCTGAACCGGCAGCGCCGTCGTTCGTTGACGGTTCGATCGAAGTCCGCGGGGATTCCGCCCTGCTGGGCGGGGCAGCGACCCTGGATGAGGCGCTGCAGGCGCTCCTCGGCCACCTCGGCGAAGACGGTTACCTCAGCATCCAGGCGTACCTGGACCGGTCAGCCCAGTCCGAACTCGAGCAGCTGCGTCCTGAACTGGCCCGGGCAACCGGTCGTCCGGTCACGTTCGGCTGGGGTCCGCGGTTCCTGCACTCCACCGGCCAGTTCCACAAGGGCGGTCCGGCACAGGGCGTGTATCTCCAGGTCACCGGCAACCCGGTGCAGGATGTTCCGATTCCGGGCCGGCCCTTCAGCTTCGGTGAACTGATTGCGGCGCAGGCCGCAGGCGACGCCCAGGTCCTCGCGGACCATGGCCGGCCCGTGCTGCGCCTGAACCTGCTGGACCGGAAGGCCGGCGCGGCACAGCTGGCCGCTGCAGTGGCGGACCTGGGTGGTATCTAACTGATGTTCCATGAGCACGACAACGGATCGGCATCCCCGCTGCGGGATCCCCGCGACCGGCGCCTGAGCCGGATCGCGGGGCCGTCCTCGCTGGTGATCTTCGGTGTAACGGGTGACCTGGCACGCAAGAAACTCATTCCCGCCGTGTACGACCTGGCCCACCGCGGCCTGCTTCCCCCGAGCTTCTCGCTGGTGGGATTCGGCCGAAGGCAGTGGAGTGACGCGGACTTCGTGGACTACGTGAAAGAAGCGGTCCAGGCCGGTTCCCGCACCGAATTCAGCGAGAGCGTCTGGGAGCAGCTGGTGGAGGGCATCCGCTTCGTGCAGGGCGGATTCGACGACCACGAGGCTTTCGATACGCTGCGCACCACCCTGCAGGATCTCGATGAGAAACGCGGTACCCGCGGCAACGTGGCGTTTTACCTTTCGGTTCCGCCCAAGAGCTTCGAACAGGTCTGCCAGCAGCTCTCCAGCCACGGCCTGGCGGAGTCCACGGACGGGCGCTGGCGGCGGGTGGTCATCGAGAAACCGTTCGGCCACGACCTGCAGTCCGCCCGGGACCTGAACGACGTCGTCGAATCGGTTTTCCCGGCGGACGCCGTATTCCGCATTGACCATTACCTCGGCAAGGAAACGGTCCAGAACATCCTGGCGCTGCGCTTCGCGAACCAGCTGTTCGAACCGATCTGGAACGCCAACTACGTCGACCACGTGCAGATCACCATGGCCGAGGACATCGGAATCGGGGGCAGGGCAGGTTATTACGACGGCGTTGGCGCGGCCCGCGACGTCATCCAGAACCATCTGCTGCAGCTGCTGGCCCTTACCGCCATGGAAGAACCCATTTCCTTCGACGCCGCGCACCTGCGGGCAGAGAAGGAAAAGGTCCTCGCCGCTGTCCGGCTGCCCAAGGACCTGTCCACGCACTCAGCCCGCGGACAGTACACCGGCGGCTGGCAGGGCGGTGAGAAGGTGACCGGCTTCCTGGAAGAAGAGGGGTTCAACCCCGAGTCCCGGACCGAGACGTTCGCTGCCGTCCGCCTGGACATCAACACCCGGCGCTGGGCCGGCGTGCCTTTCTACCTGCGGGCGGGCAAACGCCTCGGACGCCGTGTGACTGAAATCGCCGTCGTTTTCAAGCGCGCTCCCAACCTGCTTTTCCGCGACCACGCCGAAGACGACTTTGGCCAGAATGCCGTGGTTATCCGTGTCCAGCCGGATGAGGGAGCCACCATCCGGTTTGGGTCCAAGGTCCCCGGAACACAGATGGAGGTGCGTGACGTCTCCATGGACTTCGGCTACGGCCACTCGTTCACCGAGTCCAGCCCGGAGGCCTACGAACGCCTGATTCTCGACGTCCTGCTGGGTGAGCCGCCGCTGTTCCCCCGCCACCAGGAAGTTGAACTTTCCTGGAAGATTGTGGACCCGTTCGAGGAGTACTGGGCTTCGCTGGACGAACAGCCCGAACCCTACGCCCCCGGCAGCTGGGGACCCGCCTCCGCAGATGAACTGCTTGCCCGCGACGGAAGGACCTGGAGAAGGCCGTGATAGTTGACCTGCCGGACACCACCACCTCGAAGGTGTCCAAGAAAATCGTCGCGATGCGGGACAAGGGCGGGGTGATTGCCCTGGGCCGGGTGCTGACCCTGGTCATTGTCACGGAGCCGGATTACGTCGAAGAAGCCATCGAGGCCGCCAATGATGCCAGCCGGGAACACCCCTGCCGGGTGATAGTGCTGGCAGCGGGCTCAGCGGAGGAACCCTCCCGCCTGGACGCACAGATCCGGGTGGGGGGCGACGCCGGTGCCTCCGACGTCATCCTGCTCTACGGGTACGGTG
>JBELYP010000128.1:0-7071 GCA_040273995.1 Arthrobacter sp. | reverse complement strand
CGGCGGCCCAACCAACCACGCGAACCTGGAACACCTCTGCCCCAAACACCACCGGTTCAAAACCCTCGGCCACTGGAAAGCCCGCCAACCCCAACCCGGAACCATCAAATGGACCTCGCCCACCGGCCGCACCTACACAACCGACCCGTCCCTGGACTACGTCCACACCAAGCTACCTCGTGGAGAGCAAGCTCGGGAACGTGCGGCGCAAACGCCACTACCGGACGACGACCCGCCGCCGTTCTAGGAGACCTGACAAATCTAGGAGACCTGACGAAATCAGGCATGAACCGTGGCACCTTCCTCACGGATGGACGGCAGCAGGGTGGAGAGATTCGGCATCGGGGTCAAAATCAGCAACAGCAACAGCAACAGCAACAGATACAGCAACGGCACCTCAACAGCGACAGCAACAGCAACAGCAACAGCAACAGCACAGCTCCGGCAACGGCACAGCGGAGCTTCAGTATCATCAGCAGGCATGCCGACGGCACAGCACAGCACAGCAGCAACACAGCCTAAGCACCGGCCGCGGCAAGCAGCCAGGCGACCCCGTTCGCTCGGCAGCGGAGCTGGACACTTCGGTAACCTTGGTCCTTCAGAACTGAAAGCTGCCTGCCTTAGAGCGCTGAGCTAAGAAACGAATTCGTAAGGAAACAGGAATGACAACCAGACTGCTGCTGATCGCGGACACACATCTGCCGAAGCGGGCCAAGGTGCTGCCTCAGCAGGTGTGGCATGAGGTGGACTCTGCAGACCTGGTAGTCCACGCAGGAGACTGGGTGAGCGAGGACCTTCTGGATCAGCTGGAGGAACGATCAAAGAAACTGCTCGGCTGCTGGGGCAACAACGACGGACCGGAGCTCCGGTCCAGACTGCCGGAAGTGGCGCGCACCGTCGTCGAAGGCGTACGGATCGCCGTCGTGCATGAAACCGGTGCGGCCAAGGGTCGCGAGACGCGAATGCAGGACGCCTTCCCGGACACGGATCTGCTGATCTTCGGCCACAGCCACATCCCCTGGGACACGGCGGCGCCTAACGGGCTGCGGCTGCTGAACCCTGGATCACCGACGGACCGGCGCCGACAGCCGTACTGCACCTACATGATTGCCGAAATTGAGGATGGAACGGTCGACGTCGAGCTGCGCCGCCTCCCGCTGCGCGGCGGGGATCCGAAGTCTCCGGCCGCCTGACGTCGTCCTAACGTGTAGAAGATACTGGTGCGGCACCGGAAGGTCGTGGTCCGGTGTCCAAAGTCCGGGTAGCAGCGCGGCGGGCGTATCGTCGCAGTACTCACTCCGGGCGCAGCAGCCCGCCCACTGGTCCGGTGCGGCGGCCCTCGCCCGGCGCGGCGGCCCTCGTCCGGGCGCAGCAGCCGGCTCGTTGGTCCGGCGTCGCAGTCGTCACTCCGGGCGCAGCAGCCTGCCCGCCGGCCCGGCGCTGCCAGGACCACCCCCAAACACACCATCGCCCCGAACCTCAGCACCACGCAGAAAAGTACGCCGCACAACACCGGTCAGCTCCTTCCCGGCGTAGGGAGTGACAGGATTGCGGTGGTGCAACAGGGCAGGATCCACAACAAAGGACTCGTCGGGAGCGAACACCACAAAGTCCGCATCGGAACCAACCGCAAGACGGCCCTTACGCTCCAGACCAGGGAGCCCAGCAGGCCGGCAGGACATCCAGTTCACAACACTTTCCAGCGAAACTCCGCGCCTCCGTGCCTCAGTCCAGATCACCGGTAGGCCCAGCTGCAGGGACGAAACCCCACCCCAGGCAACCTCAAAATTCCCGTTCTCCAGGTCCTTCAAATCCGGAGTGCTGGGGGAGTGATCGGAGACAACGCAGTCGATGGTGCCGTCAGCAAGCCCCTGCCACAACTGCTCACGGTTGGCAGCATCCCGGATAGGCGGACAGCACTTGTACGCAGTGGCACCATCCGGAACCTGTTCCGCCTCAAGGGTCAGATAGTGCGGACAGGTTTCGGCCGTGATCCGGTCGCCTTCCCGCTTGGCGGCAGCAATCAGCGGCAAAGCCTCGGCAGAAGACAAATGCAGAATGTGCGCCCGCCCGCCGGTTCGGCGGGCGGCATCAATGACACGCGAGATGGCCCTGTTCTCCGCGGCACGCGGACGGGAAGCAAGAAACCGGGAATACTGGGTGCCGGAAGGCTCAGGCGCCGCAGCTAGAACGTACGGATCCTCCGCATGGACAACCAGAATCGATTCAAAGGACGCGATCTCGGCGAGGTCCTTCTCCATTTCTTCAGACGAAAGATGCGGAAACTCATCCACACCGGAATGCACCAGAAAGCACTTGAACCCGAAGACGCCGGCATAATGCAGCGGACGCAAATCGCCGGTGTTCCCTGGAACGGCACCGCCCCAGAACCCGACATCCACAAATATCTGGCCGTCTGCCGCAGCACGCTTCACCTCCAGCGCTTCGACCGACACCGTTGCAGGAACCGAGTTCAACGGCATGTCGATAAGGGTGGTCACACCGCCGGCTGCAGCAGCCCGGGTAGCGGAGGCAAACCCCTCCCACTCTGTCCGGCCCGGTTCGTTTACATGGACGTGAGTATCCACCAGGCCGGGAAGCAGCACCTCATCCGGACCAAGTTCGATTTCGCGGTCACCGGTCAACCCGGAACCGAGAGGTACGACGGCGGCAACCGCACCTGCGCACCCCCCTCCCAGGCGTCAGCCCCGGCGGCCGCGAAGATCCGTTCTCCCCGGATGACGGCGTCGAACCCGTTCACGGATGATGCCCCGCCACCCGCTGAATGGCTTCAAAGGTATCGGCCGCATTCCGCAGCGGATACCCGTGGAGGCCGCTCAACGGTTCAAGCAGCATGGTCCCGTCAAAACCAGCGACGGCGTCGGCAGCGGCAGCCGGGCGCTCCAGAAGGGGAAGGCCCTCCAGCATGCTCGGGCAGTTGACCGTCAGTTTCCGGCGGGGCAGGGAAAACTCAGGGTGCTCTCCCGGAATCACAGCCGCACCTGTCGGTTGACGTCCTTGTACAGCAGGTAGCGGAAGTTGGAGGGACCGCCGGCATAACAGGCCTGGGGGCAGAACGCGCGCAGGGACAGGTAGTCACCTTCCTGCACCTCCACCCAGTCTGCGTTCAGCCGGTACACACCCTTGCCCTCCAGGATGTACAGCCCGTGCTCCATCACATGGGTTTCCGCAAAGGGAATGGACGCGCCGGGTTCAAAAGTCACCACATTGACGTGCATGTCGTAGGCCAGGTCATCCACGGGCAGCATGCGGGTGGTGCGCCATTTGTTCCCCGTGCCCGGCATTGCCACCGGCTCAAGTTCGCTCTCCTGCCCGACGACGACTGCGGGAATGTGCCCGGCCAGCGGTTCATACGCCTTCCGGATCCACAAAAACCGTGCAGGCTTGCTGCCGTCGTTGCCGGCTTCCCAAACCCGCTCGGGAGGCAGGTATGCGAAGCCGCCGGGGCCAAGCCCGTGGGGCTCGCCGTCGATGGTCACCGTGAGCGGACCGCCGTCGAGGACAAAGATGAACGACTCGACGTGCGGCTGAGGCTCAGGAGCCCGGGATCCACCGCCCGGGACTACTTCCATGAGGTACTGGGCGAACGTCACGGCGCCGCCGGCCACGGGGCGGTTGAGGATCCACGCGCGGGTGCCCTGCCACTCCGGCAGGACACTGGCGACAATGTCCCGCAGGACCCCGCGCGGAATCACGGTATAGGCCTCCGTGACCACTGCCCGGTCGGAGAGCAGGTCGGTCTGCGGCGGAAGCCCGGCTTCGGGCGCGTAGTAGCGGCTCATTGGGACTCCGTTTCCCTGGGAGGGGCGAGTTCACCGGGACGGATGAACCGCGCCAGGTCCTCGGGGGACGCCGCGGCAGCTGTGAGTTCCGCCTCCGTTACAGCACCGCAGGCGGCTGCCCGCTGAATAAAGCGGGCCAGTGCCCTCGCCGTGGCAGGCTCATCCAGGACCGTGCTCGTCCGGCGGTGCACATAGTTCCCCAGGCGCTCTGCTGCCGCAGGGAAACCGCTGCGGTAAAACGCGAAGGTGGCCAGGTAGCGGGTGGGCAGCTGCGCCGGGTGCAGGTCCCAGCCCTGATAGAAGCCATTGGCGAGGGATCGGGACACCAGCCGGGCATGCAGTTTCCAGGCGCGGAGCACATTCCCGGCATCTCCCACCGGCAGGACGTTCGTTGAGCCGTCGGAGAGCCGCACGCCGGTACCGGCTGCCGCAGCCTGCATGACGGTTTTTGCATGGTCCCCAGCCTGGTGTTCAAGTGACTGGTGCTCCGGAGCGACTCCCGCAACCGCGCTGTAGTCGTAGGTGCCGTAGTGCAGCCCGCTGACCCGTCCGGAACAGGCATGCAGGAGCCGGGCCACAGGCACGGTGCCGTCCGCCCCGAGGATCACCTGGGGCGTCTCCACCTGCACCTCGAACCGAAGCCGGCCGGGGGCCAGACCATGCGCTTCCTCCAGCCGTGCGCAGACGTAGGTCATGGCCTGTGCCTGAGCCACCGTGCTCACCTTGGGAAGGGTGAGCACCAGCCCGTCCGGCAGGGGGCGTCCGGCCAGTGACCCGATGAGAGAGGCCAGGAAAAGGTCCAGCGTGCGCAGTCCCCGCTCCCGGGTGGCTGCCTCCAGGGACTTGAACCGGATTCCGATAAACAGTGGAACGGTGCCGGCAGCAGCAGCCTCGGCCACAGCCGCGCCGCAGCGGGCGGCGTGTCCGTCCTCGACGGCGTCGGGCCGGGTGCCGTAACCGTCCTCGAAATCCAGCCGCAGGTCCTCAACCGGCTCGGAACCAAGCTTCGCCCGAACCAGCCCAGCCAGCACTCCCGGCTCCAGGTAACCGAGCTCTGACGCGAGCCACTCAAGGCCGCCCTGTTCCTCGACGGCGGATAGGGCACGCTTCCCCCACTCCATCGGAAGCGACGGCGTGAACTCGTGCGCCGGTACGTATACCGAGTGCACGGCCTGCCGGGAGCCGTCGTCGCCCGGATACCGGGTGGCCAGGAGTTCGTCGGTGCCCTGCAGATCCTGGCGGATCTGGGCGTAATCCTCCGGGCGCAGGACGTTCCCGGTCACGGCCATAGGAAACTCCTCCCCGCACCATTGCCGTCCGTATCACGGATAATATTGTTTGCAATACGGAATGACAATGGACTCATGCTGAACCGTTCGCCTCGGTGAACCGTACCGGAAGGATCTGGCTTGATGGCTGAGCGAACCCCGGGGGTCCAGTCCGTGGAGCGGGTGTTCGAGCTCCTGGAACTCATTACTGACGCCGGCGGCTCAGTGACGCTGAGCGAGCTCGCCGCCACCACAGACCTGCCGCTGCCAACCATTCACCGGCTGCTGCGCACGCTGGTGGGTCTAGGGTACGTCCGGCAGCTGCCCAACCGCCGCTATGCACTGGGGCCCCGACTGATCCGGCTGGGTGAAGGCGCCACGGCCCAGCTTGGCGCGCTGGCCATGCCGGTGCTGCGGAACCTGGTAGATGCGCTTGGCGAAACGGCTAATATGGCGGTGCTGGACTCTGACCAGGTGCTGTACATAGCCCAGGCACCCTCCCGGCACTCGATGCGCACGTTCACTGAAGTCGGGCGCCGGGCGCATCTCCACGCCACCGGCGTCGGAAAGGCAATCCTGGCCCAGCTGCCTGATGAGAAGGTGCGCCAGATAGCCGCCCGCGCCGGTCTCCCGGCGGTGACGGATGCCAGCATTACCGGTATCGAGGAGCTGCTGGCGGACCTGCGCGTGATCCGCGAACGCGGATTCTCGATTGACGAACAGGAACAGGAGCTGGGGGTGCGGTGCTTCGCCGTCGCGGTTCCTGATGCCCCCAGCCCGACGGCGATATCAGTTTCCGGACCGGTTTCCCGGGTGGACGAGCCCTTTGGGCAGCGGGCCGTTCCGCTGCTGCAGACCGCTGCGCGGGAGATCAGCGAGGACCTCCGGCGCCGCTAGATGTGCAGCAGACGCTGGGATGGGCCGTAAACCGCGAACGGTTTCCGGCCCTTCCTCAGCGGGGCAGTTTAGGCGTCGCCGCCTGCGTTGCCGCTGGTACCTGCGTTCACATTGAGCAGGTCGTACTTCTCCATGGCCAGGCGCGGAGCGTCCTTGTCCACTTCACCGCGGGCTGCCAGCAGCTGCAGGGTCTTAACCACCATGGAGTGGCTGTCGATCTTGAAGTAGCGGCGGGCTGCGGCACGGGTGTCAGCGAAACCGAAGTCGTCGGCGCCCAGGGACGCAAAGTCGTTCGGCAGGAACTGGCGGATCTGGTCCGGCACGGCCTTCATGTAGTCCGTGGAGGCCACAATCGGTCCTTCAGCGCCGGCCAGCTGCCGGGTCACGAACGGCACGCGCGGTTCGGAGCCGGGGTTGAGGAAGGCTTCTTCCTCGGCAGCCAGGCCGTCACGGCGCAGTTCGTTCCAGGACGTTACCGACCAGACGTCTGCGGAAACTCCCCAGTCGCTCGCCAGCAGCTGCTGGGCCTCCAGTGCCCACGGCACTGCGACGCCGGAAGCTAGCAGCTGTGCCTTGGGGCCTTCGGCGTCGGAAGCGGAGACCTTGTAGATGCCCTTGATGACACCCTCAACGTCCAGGTCTTCCGGAGCCTTCGGCTGCTGGATCGGCTCGTTGTAAACCATGATGTTGTAGATCAGGTTCCGGTCTTCGGAATCCTCTCCGTACATCTCTTCGAGGCCGCGGCGCATGATGTGCCCAATCTCGTAGCCGTACGCCGGATCGTAGGTCTTCACCGCGGGGTTGGTGGAGGCCAGGATCGGGGAGTGCCCGTCGGCGTGCTGCAGGCCTTCACCGGTCAGGGTGGTGCGGCCGGCGGTGGCGGAGATGAGGAAGCCGCGTGCCATCTGGTCAGCGGCTGCCCAGATGTAGTCCGCGGTGCGCTGGAATCCGAACATCGAGTAGAACACGTAGACCGGAATCAGCGGCTCGCCGTGGGTGGCATAGGAGCTTCCGGCTGCGGTAAACGCGGCGATGGAACCGGCTTCGTTGATGCCCACGTGCACAATCTGGCCCTGCGGGGACTCCTTGTAGGCCAGGACGAG
>JBELYP010000127.1:0-7172 GCA_040273995.1 Arthrobacter sp. | reverse complement strand
GTCCCCGTCCGGGTTCCGGACGGGGACTTTGTTTGTCCTCCCGTGGGCCCGTGGCGCGGGACGGATGTCCTGTCCTCGACCCGAACCGAGGACGCCTGCGGTGCCTTTTCGCCGCCATCCGGGACTACACTTCCTGCATGAATGCGCGGCGCCGTACCAGGCCGCACGGCAGTTACCGGGCCGGGCCGGAAGCAGACCCCGGGCGCGGCGAAACTGCGCTGCAGAAACTGGACCGGAACTGGGCTGATCTTCTCCAGGAACTCCGTGTGCTCCAGACCGGAATCCAAATCCTGACCGGGTTCCTGCTGACGCTGCCGTTCCAGCAGCGCTTCACGACGCTCACGCCGGGGCAGGTAGGCGTATATCTGTCCCTCGTGGTGCTCTCCGTCCTCGTCACGGCGGTCCTTATGTCCACCGTGGTGATGCACCGGTCCTACTTCCAGCGCCGAATCAAGTACCAGCTGGTCCGCAACAGTGACCTCCTGCTGCGCTGGACACTGGTTCTTGTCGGACTCATTCTGATCGGCACCGTTGCACTGGTGTTCGACATCGTCCTGGGCGGATGGGCAGGAACCGCCGCGGGTGCCGGAGCCGCGTTCGTGGTCGTACTGCTTTGGCTCGTGCTTCCACGCCGAAGCAGGAACCGCGCGCTGCGCCGGAACCGCGGTCTGAGCCCTTAACGCTGGACGGGCCGGCTCCCCGCAGGGTGCCGGCCCGTCCAGCGGGACAGCGGGCCTAGTTCTGCTCGATAGCGGACTGGTTGGCCGCCGAAGCCTTCAGAGCGGCCAGACGTGCTTCCACCTCGGTCTGCTCACCCAGGTCCTCGAGGGACTCGAACTGAGCGTCCAGGCTGGAAGCCGCCAGCTCGTTCGCACCGCGCACGCGTGCTTCCTCACGGCGGATCTTCTCCTCGAACCGGCCTACCTCGGAGGTGGGATCCATGACGTCGATGCTCCTGATGGCATCGTGCATCTGGTTCTGCGCTGCCGCGTTGCGGGAACGGGCAATCAGCTCGTTGCGCTTGGACTGCAGCTGCTGCAGCTTGTCCTTCATCTGGTTCAGCCCGGTCTTGAGCCGTTCGACGATTTCTTCCTGCGACGCGATGGTCGGTTCGGCACCGCGGGCTTCGTTCTCCGATGCCATCTGGCGCTGGATGGCCACCTTGGCAAGGTTGTCGAACTTCTCCGCATCGACTGTGTTGCCGCTTGCCCGGAACTCATCGGCTTTCCGCGAGGCGGCCAGGGCCTTGTTGCCCCAGCTGCGTGCGTTCTCCAGATCCTCGTTGTAGTCGTCCTGGAGCATTCGCAGGTTGCCGATGGTCTGGGCGACGGCGCTTTCGGCCTCGGCGATGTTGTTGCTGTAGTCGCGGACCATCTGGTCAAGCATCTTCTGGGGGTCTTCCGCCTGGTCCAGAAGCGCGTTGATGTTGGCCTTGGCCAGTTGGGCGATCCGCCCGAATATGGACTGCTTTACCATCTGTCTGCCTTTCGCGTGTGTTCAGGTAGTGCGTTGTTTGCTGTTGCCAGCCTGTCAAAATCCCGGTCCGGCAGAAACCCGTCCCGGCAAAATTACGTGGACGCCGTAGAGCTAGAAGTTTCCTCCCGAAGAGCCAAAGCCGCCTCCGCCGCCAAAGCCGCCTCCGCCGCCAAAGCCCCCTCCGCCGCCGAAGCCGCCGAATCCTCCGCCGCCCCAGCCTCCGCCGCCGGAACCGCCGCGCAGGATCGAGTCAATCAGGATGCCGCCAAGGATAGCGCCGCCCAGGCCGCTGCCCCCGCCGCGGCCGCCGTACATCCCGCCGCCACCGCCCCAGCCGCCCATGCCGCCGAAACCGTCCACATCCTGCTGAGCCATCTGTGAGGCCTGTGCTGCCAGGGCATTGGCCTGCTGCGCGTACGCCAGGGCACTGACCGGATCCGAGGACTGCAGGGCGATTGCCTGCTGCAGGTTCCGCTCGGCCTCTGCCAGCCGGGTGCGGGCTTCACTGCCTACACCGCCGCGGCGTGCACGAATATAGTCCGAGGTCCCGGCAATCTGCGCCTGCGCGGACATGATGGTGTGCTGCAGGGCGTCCCGGGCACGGCGTTCCTGCTCCTGCCGGTCGCGGAGTCCTTCCAGGGAAGCATCCAGCTGCGCGTTGGCGGCTTCCAGCCGGCCCAGCAGGTCCACCGGGTCGTAACGGTCCCCGCGTGCGGCGGTGACGGCCTCCAATGCCTGTTCCACCCCGGCAATCGGGCCCGCCAATGCCGGCTGGGCACCGCCCTGGGAGAAGGCACGTGCCTGCGCCAGGTCCTGCCGTGCGTCCGCGACGGCGCGGTCCAGCTCTACAGCAGCCGCGTCCAGCCCGGAACCGGTCCGGTCGATGGCGTCCAGCAGCACGTTGGCCTGATGCACGCTCTCCTCGGCAGCGCGGACGGCCAGGACTGCGGCCGAGGTATCCGATGCCTGCAGCTTTTCCTGCGCGGTCTGTGCAGCGTTCTCCACAAAGGCAAGCCGCTCCCTGGCCTGGTCGATGTTGTCCCGCACCTTAACCAGCGCACTCTCGCTGTACCGGGTTTCCAGCTGGTCGAGGGAAGCACGTGCGGAGTCCAGCCGGGCCGAAGCCGCGTTGGCCGACTCCCGGGCGGACGCCAGGGCAGCCGGGGCATTGCGTTCCAGCTCCCGAAGGGCGTCAAAGTCTTCCTTGTGCGCCTGGAGGGAGTCGTTGACCGCTTCGCACCGCCGGATGATGTCCTTGAGCCAGGTCCGCTGCTGTTCTTCGGTGTCCGGGATTTCATCGTCGAGCTGCTGCTGCATCTTGAAGGACTCACCCATGTGGGCGCGGGCTACGGCGAGGTCGTCCGTGAAGGTGGAGACGGCGTCATCTCCGTACTGCGCCGCCGCGAACGCGAGTTCCTGTTCGCTGGACTTGATGGCGTCATCCGCGGCGACCAGCAGGCTGCCGGCCCGCTTGCGCAGGTCCGCGACGCTCATGGCATCCAGCGGATCCTTGGGCGCGGTTTGTTCCCTGCTGGCTAAAGCGCGCTGCCTGCCCCTGCGGCTGCGGACCAGGTAGAAGACAGCAAAAGCACCGACAAGAACGACTGCGGCAACGACGAACGCCGGTACCAGAGAGCTTCCGCCGCCGGTGGAAACCTCGCCGCTTCCACCTTCCGCAATGTCTTCGAGCGACTCAGCGGCATTGACTGCCGCAGCTGTCCAGTCTGCGGAAGTGATGTTTTGGTTCCCCAGCAGCGGTTCGGTGGCGGCGTCGATCATGGCATTACGCCGGGCTTCGTTCAGGACCGACTGGTCCCCGGTGGCAACTTCAATCTTGCGCTCTTCGGTGGCGATGCTCAGCAGTGCTTCCCGGGCACCCATGCCCTTCGACGTGACGACGTCCTGCGACCACGCGGTGGGGTTGCTGGGGTCCGTAAAGCTGTCCACGAACACAACGTAGAGGGTGTAGCCGGTGCTGGACTGGACGTCGCTGATGGCCTGCTGCACTTCTGAGGTGCCGCCGCCCAGCGAATCGTTCGTATCCACCAGATACTGTCCCGGGGGGATGGTCACCGGAGGATCGGCATGGGCGGCCGACGGCGCCAACACCGCCAGCGCGCTCAGAGCCAGTACGGCTGCAAACCGCTTCGTCCTCAACCGCATAAAGAATCCTTCGTCTGTCCGTAGTTCGCAGGTAGCGAACTGCTGGGTCACGTCGCTGGTGGGCTGCCGGGCGGATATGGGTTTGATTCTATGGGGGGCCACACCGCCAGTCCACAACGAAACCGTATCCCATGAGTCTGTACGTTCCCTCGGACTAAGCGCCGTTTGACAAGGGCAGACAACGGGCAGCGCGTCCCGCGTACCGGCCGCGGCCCATTCGGGAAATTCCCAGCAGACATTCAGAAACCTCGCGACTGGGACACAGGCTCCCCTGCCATAGTTGATAGGTCGATACTTGTGGGTACACCGAATTTTCGAAAGGACGGCCCATATGAGTGAGCACTTCGGGGGCACTGAAGGACCGCAGCGGCCGTTGCCTCCCCGCCCGCCGGTTCCGCCGGCGTCGTCCGCGCCGGATGCGGAGAACCTTACCCCCCGGTCCCCGGAGACCACGCGCCTGACGGAAGGCGGGGCCCACCCGGCTGCCGGCCCGGCTCCCCAGACGCCTCCGGGCGGTTCCTATCAGCCCGGCCAGACGCAGCCCGGTGCTTTCGGGGGCGGCTACGGCGGAAGCGGCTACGGCGGAAATTACCCCGGGCAGGGCTCCCCGCAGCCTTCGGCAGGTGGACGCCGCCGGTACGGCACCGGAACCATCGTCACCGCCATGCTCATCGCCGGTCTCCTTGGCGGCGGCGTCGCCGTGGCGGCAGACGCTGTGCTGGATAACGGCGGTGCCGAGGCCGGAACAACCGGCCAGTCCAATACCGTGGTGGTCAACAACACGGACAGCGTCAACGCCATCACCGCCGCAGCCGTAAAGGCCTCACCAAGTGTGGTGACCATCGAAGTCTCCGGCGGCGGTTCTTCCGGCAGCGGGTCAGGCGTCATCCTGGACGACGAGGGCCACATCCTGACCAATACCCATGTGGTGACCCTCGGCGGCACGGTTGCCGATCCGAGCATTGAGGTGCAGACCGAGGACGGCCGGGTGCTTCCGGCCACCGTGGTGGGCACCGATCCGCTCTCTGACCTGGCCGTGATCCAGGTGGATGCAGACAACCTGACACCGGCAACGCTCGGCGATTCAGACAACCTGAACGTAGGGGATTCCGTGCTGGCCATTGGTGCACCGCTGGGACTTGCCGGAACTGTCACGGACGGCATCGTGTCCACACTGAACCGCACCATCAGCGTGCAGTCCTCCGCCGCTCCGGAGTCCGATTCGGACTCCGCCCCGGAGGATGACGGGTTCGGGTTCCGGTTCGCCCCGCCGGACGGGTCTTCCCAGAACCAGAGCTCGGCGTCGAACTCCATCTACCTGAATGTGATCCAGACTGACGCGGCCATCAACCACGGAAACTCCGGCGGCGCGCTGGTTAATACGGACGGCGAAGTAATTGGCGTCAACGTAGCCATTGCTTCGGCCTCCTCCAGCGGCGAGGACAGCGGCAACATCGGCGTCGGGTTCGCCGTGCCGGCCAGCTACGCCCAACGAGTGGCCGACGAGATCATCGAATCCGGTTCCGCGACCCACGGGTTCCTCGGCGTCTCGGTAACTCCGGCGACTGGTTCCGGATCGTCCTCCTTCACCATCGGAGCGCAGGTCGCTGACAACCCGGCGAGCGGCACTCCCGCGGCCCGCGCCGGGCTGCAGAAGGGCGACGTGGTCACTGCCGTGGACGGCATACCGATCACGGACGCGCAGTCCCTGACGGCTGCCATCCGGATGCAGGCAGCCGGCAGTAAGGTCACTATCGACTACGTGCGGGATGGCCAGAGCGAAAGCACCGAAGCAACCCTCGGAAATTCCGCGGACCAGTAACCGGTTCCCTTCCGTCTCCGCCCCGCCTGCCGCTTCGGCAGGCGGGGCGGAGCTGTTTCCCGGTCGATACGTTCGGGCCCGGGGGCCGCGTGTGATTAGCTTTAAGCTGTCGCCGCCGACGGGCGGGGGATGCCGGAAGACGAACCGGCGGAATCTTCCTACAGGAAAGGCCGGAATGCAGGAGTCAGCCAACAGGCCGCTGAACATTGTTGTTTTGGTGAAGCACGTCCCGGACACCCAGTTCGACCGCCGTCTCGACGGTCCGGACCACACCCTGGACCGCTCCGAGAGCATCCTCTCCGAACTCGACGAGTACGCCCTCGAAGCCGCCCTCCAGCTCGCGGAGGAACGCGGGGGAGAGAAGGGCGGAAACTCAGTCACCGCCCTGACCATGGGCCCCTCGGCCGCAGTCAACGCCGTCAAGAAGTCACTCCAGATTGGGGCGTACAAAGGCGTGCACCTTTCGGACGACGCGCTGGAAGGATCCGACGCCGCTGCCACGTCGCTGGCACTCGCTGCTGCCATCCGGCACCTGGAAGCCACGCAGGGGCCGGTGGACCTGGTGATTACGGGCATGGCCTCGACCGACGGCGAAACGTCGCTGGTTCCCGCACAGCTGGCCGAACGCCTCGGCTTCGCCCAGGTGACCTTCGCCTCGGAGCTGAAGACCGTGGCAGGCGAAGCCGGACCGGTACTGAAGGCCCGGCGTGATGGCGATTCCTACTCCGAGATCATTGAGGCACCGCTGCCGGCAGTCGTCTCGGTCACCGACCAGGCGAACGAACCGCGCTATCCGAACTTCCGCGGCATCATGGCCGCCAAGAAAAAGCCCGTGACCGTGCTCTCCCTCCAGGACATCGGCGTGGACCCGGCGCAGGTGGGCAGGGAAGGTTCCTGGACGTCCGTGGCGGCTTCCGCGCCCCGTCCCGCACGCGGCGCCGGCACCATCATCACTGATGAGGGCGACGCCGGCATCAAGCTGGTGGACTACCTCGCTTCCCAGAAACTCATCTAGCACGTCCCTTACGGCGCTGCCGCGCCCGCACACCTAGGAGAGCGCCCCATGGGCTCCGTACTGGTTTTCATTGACGTTCCATCCCTTCCCCTGCCGCGTGCCGCCCGCGAACTGCTGGCCATTGCCTCCACGCTCGGCAGCGCAGAGGTGGCCGTTCCCCGGCCGCTGGCCGAGGACGCCGCCGCGGCGCTGGGCGCCTGCGGCGTTACCCGCATCTACGAACCCGCCCAGGACCTGCCGGATGTGCTGGTAGCGGCTAAGGCGGCCTTCCTCGCCGAAGCAGTCCGTGCTGCCAATCCCGACGCCGTGCTGCTGGGGAACTCCTTCGAGGACCGCGAAGTCGCGGCCCGGACAGGCATCAAACTTGGCTCCGGCGTCATCACCGACGCCGTGGCGGTGGCCCCGGACCTATCGGTGACCAAGTCCGTCCTCGCCGGTTCCTACACCTCCACCTGCCGGGTCCAGACCGGAACCCCGATCATCACGGTCAAGGCCAACTCCGTGGAGCCGGCAGAGCCCGGCGACGGGGGAACCCCGGAACGCAGCCTGGTTACGGTTCCGGAAACCGGCCCGGCTGCTGTGGTTGCCGAGCGCTCCGAGAAGCGGGTCAGCGGGCGTCCTGAGCTTTCCGAGGCCCGGGTCATCGTGGCCGGCGGCCGCGGCGTGGACGGTGATTTCGGGCCGGTGGAGGAACTG
>JBELYP010000126.1:0-7768 GCA_040273995.1 Arthrobacter sp. | reverse complement strand
GATGAAGTACAGGGCCGCGACGATGATCAGCACCTCTGCGGTACGGAAGTTCACCGCGTAGACCTGCTGTGCCTGGTACGTCAGTTCCGCGAAGCCGATAACCGCCAGCAGGGACGTGTCCTTCAGGGTAATCACGAACTGGTTGATGAAGGACGGCGTCATGATCTTCACGGCCTGCGGAATGATGATCTTCTGCATGGTCTTGCCGTAGCCGAGGCCCAGGCTGCGCGCAGCCTCCATCTGCCCCGGATCCACGGACTGGATGCCGCCGCGCACAATTTCAGTCATGTAGGCACCGGCGTTCAGGCTCAGCGTGAGCACGCCGGCGGTCAGTACGTCCACCGGCTGTCCGATGATCTGCGGCAGGCCGAAGTAGAAGAAGAACGCCTGCACGAGTACCGGGGTGCCGCGGAAGATCGAGACATAGGTGGTGGCGATGCCGCGCAGCACCACCTTGGAGCTGACCTTGAAGAAACCGAAGATCACACCCAGGATCAGGGCGAAGAAGAGCGAGAGTGCAGTGGCCAGCAGCGTCAGCCCAAGGCCCTTGGCGAAGGCAGGCGCGTTGTCAGTGACCAGGGACCAGAAGCTTGAATCGGCTGCGCCTGCGTCAAGGTAGCGGTCCAGGATCTCGTCGTACTCGCCCGATTCCTGCAGGTTTGCCAGGCCTTCGTTGAAAGCCGTCAGGAGTTCGGGGTTGGTGTCCGCATTCACTGCGAAACCGTAGGAGGAACCAACTTCCTTCTCGGTAACCGTCTTCAGCCCGTTGCCGGACTTGATGCCGTATGCCAGGACCGGGTAGTCGTCGAAGACGGCAACGGAGGAGCCGGCCTTGACGTCGTCGTACATCTGCGCCGACTGGGCGAAGGCGACGACCTCGAAGCCGTACTGGTCTTTGATGGAATCAGCGAAAGCCTGGCCCTCGGTGCCCGTCTTGACGGCTACCCGCTTGCCCTCGAGGTCTTCGTAGCCGGAAACATCGTTGTTGTTCTCCGCTACGGCCATCTGGATGCCGGATTCGAAGTACGGGTCGGAGAAGTCGAAAACCTTCTGGCGTTCTTCAGTGATGGACATACCGGCTATGACGCCGTCCACCTGGTTGGACTGCAGTGCCTGCAGCGCAGCGTCGAAGCCGAGGGAACGGATCTCAACCGAGAAGCCCTGGTCTTCGGCTATTGCGTTCATCAGGTCAATATCGATACCCACCAGTTCACCGTTCTCGCGGAACTCGAACGGAGCGAAAGTGGTGTCTGTACCGATGGTGTAAGTCTTGCCGGCCGCCTCACCTGCAGCCGGGGATGTAGCCGCGAAGGCCCCGGATGCGGGAATGCCCAGCAGCAGCGCTACGGCTGCCAGCAGGGAGGTGAGGGGAACCGCGAGTGAGGCGGGGCCCTTAGGCACCCGTTTGCCACTGTGCAAAGTAAACATCTCCTAGCTAATGGTTCGCGGCGATGCGCAGCAAACGCCACCAAAGAGCCTACTAGGAATGCGGACACCGAAATTACCGCGGGGAGCCCGAGAGGGCCTCAGCCAACGCCGTAACCGTAGAACCAGCGCTCAAAAACTCCCCGGGCGCGCCGGGTGATCCGCAGGTAGTCTTCCTCCAGAACCCCGCCCTGACCTGCATCGTAACCGCACCAGCGAGCAACGGCTTCGAGTTCACGCCGGGATGAGGGCAGCACATCGGGGTTCCGTCCGCCACGAATCACATTTGCACAACGGATCCTGCTGGCGAGCAGCCAGCTCTCCCGCAGAATCGCCGTATCGGCCTCCGGAAGGAAGCCCGCGTCCGAGAGTGCCTCCAGCGCCGGAAGGGTGGCCGTGGTGCGCAGTGCCGGGTATTCGCGGGCGTGCTGGAGCTGGAGCAGCTGCACCAGCCACTCGACGTCGCTGAGTCCCCCGCGGCCCAGTTTCAGCTGGCGCGAGGGGTCGGCACCGCGGGGCAGCCGCTCAGCCTCCACCCTGGCCTTGATCCGGCGGATCTCCCGGACATCGGTGTCCGCCAGCTGCCCCGGATACCGGATCGGGTCGATCAGGGAAGTGAAATCCTCGCCCAGCCGGTCATCTCCGGCCATGGGGTGCGCACGGAGCAGTGCCTGGGCTTCCCAGGCAAGGGACCAGCGCTCGTAATACCCCGCATAGGAATCCAGGCTCCGCACCAGCGGTCCCTGGCGCCCCTCCGGCCGCAGTGCGGCGTCGAGCTCCAGTACCCGCTCCGCCTGGACCGCCGGACGGCAGGGCTGCTGCAGCAGCGAAGAGACCAGCTGAACTATCTTTTCCGCCTGTGCCTGGGCTGCCTGGGCGTCCAACCCGGGCAGCGGCCGGTGCACATACAGCACGTCTGCATCCGAGCCGTATCCGATCTCCCGTCCACCCTGGCGTCCCATGGCCACAACAAGCAGGTCCGTCAGCTGCTCCTCACCGGCATAGACCTCGTTCTCCGCAACGTGGAGCGTGCCGAGGACCGCAGCGCGGTCATTGTCGGACAGGGCACGGCCAACCTCTTCCTGGCTGAGCAGGCCGGCACTGTCTGCCAGTGCGATGCGCAGCATTTCCCGCCGCCGGATCAGGCGAATCAGGCGGACGGCTTCCGCCGGGCGGGGATGCCGGGACATCTTGGCCCGCATTTCCTGCCAGAGCGAGTCGAAGGTGGAGGGCTGGAGGTCCTTGTCCGTGCCCAGCCAGGCCGTGGACTCCGGGGAGACCTCCAGCAGTTCGCTGATGAACCGGGAGGAGGAGAGGATCTGGCAGAGCCGCTCGCCCGCGGCTGAAGAATCCCGGATCATGCCCAGGAACCAGTGACTGTCCCCCAGCGCCTCGCTCAGCCTGCGGAAGCCCAGCAGCCCGGCGTCGGGGTCAACTCCGTCGCCCAGCCAGCCCAGCAGGACCGGCAGCAGCTGGCGCTGCAGGGAGGCCCGGCGACTGATCCCGCTGGTGAGGGCCTCGATATGTTTCATTGCTCCGCGCGGATCTGCGTAGCCCAGGGCTCCGAGCCGGGCCTGCGCAGCCTCCGGGCTGAGCCGGACTTCGCCTTCGGAGAGGTTCGCCGCGGTGGCCAGCAGCGGGCGGTAGAAAATCGCTTCATGCAGCCGGCGCACCAGCCGCTTGGTCTGCTGCCAGGTTTCCAGCAGCCGCTCGGCACTCGGCCGGACCGGCGCCAGTGCGCCCGCCGAGGACTTGGAAAGTGCCCGCAGGGCCGGTTCCGACTCAGGCATCAGGTGTGTCCGGCGCATGTGCACCATCTGGATTCGGTGTTCCAGCACGCGCAGGTACCGGTATGCCGCGTCCAGATCCGCTGCGTCGCCGCGGCCGATGTAGCCGCCCTCGCTGAGTGCGGCGATGGCGGCCGTGGTGGTGCGCACGCGGAGGGTTTCGTCGATCCTGCCGTGGACCAGCTGCAGCAGCTGGACAGTGAATTCCACGTCCCTCAGCCCGCCCTTGCCCAGCTTGATCTGCCGGGCTTCCTCGTGGGAGGGAATGTGGTCGGTGACGCGCCGGCGCATGGCCTGAACCGATTCAACGAACCCGTCCCGTTCGGAGCTGGACCAGATCAGCGGGGCAACGGCGTCTTCGTAGCGGCGTCCGAGCTCCGGGTCTCCAGCCACGGCACGCGCCTTGAGCAGGGCCTGGAACTCCCAGGTGTGCGCCCAGCGCTGGTAATAGTTCAGGTGTGAGTCCAGGGTCCGGACCAGCGGACCGTCCTTGCCTTCGGGACGCAGGTTGGCATCCACTTCCCACAGGCCCGGTTCGGGAGCGGAGGCATTGATCACCCGCGAAATGCCGGCGGCCATGGCAGTGCCGATGCGGCTGGCCAGGGTTTCATCCACGCCGGGGGCGTCGAGGACATAGATGACGTCGACGTCGGAGATGTAGTTCAGCTCGCTGGCACCGCACTTGCCCATGCCAATCACGGCCAGCCGCACCGCAGCGACGTCGGCCGGGTCAAAGGCGTCCGCCAGCTCCGCACGGGACACCGCCAGCGCCGCCTCCAGCGCCGCTCCCGCCAGGTCCGCCAGTTCACGCCCGACGGCGGGCATGGTGTCTTCCGGGGAAGCAGCCCCCAGGTCCCGGATCGCCAGGTCCAGCAGATGCCGGCGGTAGCGGGTGCGCAGCTGCACGTAAGCGTCCGGGCCGGTCAGGCGGGCCACAGGATTGGGTCCGGACCCGGCCTGCACAGCTTCAAGGAGCGAGGCGCGCAGGGTCCTGGCCGGAACCTGGCCCGGTTCTGCCCGCAGCCCGGTGTGGAACAGTTCTGCGTTCTCCGGGCGGCGCATCACGAACTCGGCCAGCGCTTCGGATGCTCCGAGAACGCGGAAGAGCGCCTCGGACTCATCCTGCTCCCCGGCCAGGAGTTCACCGAGGACCGGAATTCTGGCCAGCAGGCGGACCAGGGACTGCAGCGCCATATCCGGATTGGCCGCCCGGACAAACCCGGCGAAGAGCCGCTCCTGGTCGATCCCCTCAAGTTCCGGGGCGGCCAGGAACCGTTCGCTTTTCTCCAGGTCCGTAAAACCGGCGGCTATCAGGCGTCTGGTCAGGCTCATCGGCAGTCCGCTTCCGCTAGAGGATGCTCAGGTTCTTCTTCAACTCGAAGGCCGTGACCTGCTGGCGGTATTCGTTCCAGTCGGCCTGCTTGTTCCGCAGGAAGTTCTCGAAAACCTGTTCGCCCAGGATTTCCGCCACCAGCTCGGAGTCCTCCATGACGCGGATGGCATCGTGCAGGCTCGAGGGCAGGGGCGCATGCCCCATCGCGCGGCGTTCGGCGGCGCTCAGCGACTCAATGTCGTCCTCGGCGCCCGGCGGCAGCTCGTAGCCTTCCTCGATGCCCTTCAGGCCGGCGCCAAGGAGCACGGCGTAGGACAGGTAGGGATTGGCGGCGGAGTCGATGCCGCGGTATTCGATCCGGGCGGACTGGCCCTTGCCGGGCTTGTACAGCGGAACCCGCAGCAGGGCCGAACGGTTGTTGTGGCCCCAGGAGAGGTAGCTGGGTGCTTCTCCCCCGCCCCAGAGGCGCTTGTAGGAGTTCACGAACTGGTTGGTCACGGCAGTGAACTCCGGTGCGTGGCGCAGGATTCCGGCCATGAACTGGCGTGCCGTGGTGGAGAGCTGGAACTCGGCCCCGGCTTCGAAGAAGGCGTTTGAGTCACCCTCGAACAGGGAGAAGTGGGTGTGCATGCCGGAGCCCGGGTGGTCGGAGAACGGCTTGGGCATGAAGGTCGCATAGCAGTCGGTCATCAGGGCGACTTCCTTGACCACGGTGCGGAACGTCATGATGTTGTCCGCCGTCTGCAGCGCATCGGCATAACGAAGGTCGATTTCGTTCTGGCCGGGGCCTGCCTCGTGGTGGCTGAATTCCACGGAGATGCCAACGGCTTCCAGCATGGAAACCGCGGTACGGCGGAAGTCCTGGGCCACACCGCCGGGAACGTGGTCGAAGTAGCCGGCGCGGTCCACCGGAACCGGTTCGCCGTCGGGACCGGGCTGGTCCGACTTCAGCAGGTAGAACTCGATCTCGGGGTGGGTGTAGCAGGTGAAGCCCATGTCTGCTGCCTTAGCGAGCTGGCGCTTCAGGACGTAGCGGGGGTCTGCCGCCGAAGGCTGGCCGTCCGGGGTGAGGATGTCGCAGAACATCCGGGAGGTCTGCTCCTCGTCACCGCGCCACGGCAGGATCTGGAAGGTGGAGGGATCCGGCTGGGCCAGCATGTCGGACTCGAAGATGCGGGCCAGGCCCTCAATCGAGGAGCCGTCGAAGCCCAGTCCTTCCTCGAAGGCGCCTTCAACTTCGGCCGGGGCCAGGGCCACGGATTTCATGGATCCCACTACGTCGGTAAACCACAGCCGCACAAACCGCACGTCACGTTCTTCGATCGTTCGCAGAACGAATTCCTGCTGGCGGTTCATGCTTAACCTCTTTCGCTGTGCTTCGCTTGGCGGTTTCCGGATTCGGCCTGCATTTACTCTACCCAGCCCGCTGGTCTTTTTCGGCTCCGGGCAGCGCGTGGCTTCGGACATTACGTCCAGACATATTCCCCGGGCCGCGGCACAGGCCCGGCGAACGTTTAGTAGTCTCAAAGCATGACCAGCGCTGAACAGCCCAAACCGTACGGCACCGAGAAGAGCACTGCTCCGGCGCCGCCCCGGCGGGTTCGAACCTCATACCTGCAGCAGCTTAAGGACGCCGGCGGCAAGTTCGCCATGCTCACTGCCTATGACCAGTACACGGCCCAGATCTTCGACGAGGCAGGCATTGAGACCCTGCTCATCGGTGACTCCGCGGCCAACAATGTGATGGGCCATGAGACCACGCTGCCCATCACCCTGGACGAAATGATTGTGTTCGCCAAGTCTGTCGCCGCCGGCGCCAAGCGTGCGCTGATCGTCTGTGACCTGCCCTTCGGTTCCTATGAGGTATCCCCGGCGCAGGCCATTGCCTCTTCCGTGCGCCTGATGAAGGAAGCCGGGGTCCAGGCCGTGAAGATGGAAGGCGGAGCCCACTACGCGGACCATGTCCGTGCCATGACGGCCGCCGGCATTCCGGTGATGGCGCACGTTGGCTTCACCCCGCAGAGTGAGCATGCTCTGGGCGGCTACAAGGTGCAGGGCCGCGGGGATGCCGCGCAGGCAGTGATTGACGACGCCGTGGCGCTGGCCGAGGCGGGCGCCTTCTGCGTGCTGATGGAAATGGTTCCCGCGCCCGTCGCGGCTGCCGTGGACGCTGCGCTCCGCGTGCCTACGATCGGCATCGGTGCCGGCAGCGCCACGACCGGGCAGGTGCTGGTGTGGCAGGACATGGCCGGCATGCGCGGCGGCAAGGCACCGAAGTTCGTCAAGGCCTTCGCGGATGTCCGTTCGGTTCTCTCCAACGCGGCCCGGGAGTATGCGGACGAGGTGCGCAGCGGAACCTTCCCGGGCCCCGAGCACAGCTTCTAGGCGGGCTGGCCTGCGGGCGGCTGGGCGGCCGCCCGCAGGGACCGCCTAGTCTTCGTCCTTGTCCCACGCTTCGTTGCGGGCCTGGACCTTCTGCAGGGCTGCTTCGGCCTCTTCACGGGTCTGGTAGGGACCCAGCAGCTTGGTCCAGTCCGACTGCGGGCCCACCTCAACTTCGTGGGTCTGAACGTTGAACCAGTACTCAGCCATGGGTCCTCCTTCATTTCGGTCCGGACGCCCTAAACGGGCGGACGGCGGCGCACATTCCAGCGTTCATGCAGCAGCACGGAACGCTGGCGATAAGATCGATACTATGCCCCAGAATATTGCCACCGCACCCCTTGGCCGCCTGCAGCCGGGAACGGTCTCTCCCCGCCGGCCGGTGCCGGCGTCGATTGCCCGCCCGGAATACGTCGACAGGGATGCACCCGCAAAATTCACCGGATCAGAGGTCAAGTCCGCGGAGACCATAGAGAAGATCCGGGTGGCCAGCCGGATCGCCGCACAGGCGATCGTTGAAGTGGGAAAGCACATCGAACCCGGTGTCACCACGGACGAACTGGACCGTGTGGCCCACGAGTTCCTGCTGGACCACAAGGCTTATCCGTCCACGCTGGGCTACCGGCACTTCCCGAAGTCCATCTGCACCTCCATCAATGAGGTCATCTGCCACGGCATCCCGGACACGACAGTGATCCAGGACGGGGACATCGTCAACGTGGACATCACCGCTTTCATCGGCGGCGTGCATGGTGACACCAACTACACCTTCCTGGCCGGAAATGTGGACGAAGAGTCCCGACTGCTGGTTGAGCGCACTGCCGAATCCCTCCGCCGCGCC
>JBELYP010000125.1:0-8072 GCA_040273995.1 Arthrobacter sp. | reverse complement strand
GGGCACTTCAGGCCGGGCGCCATTACGGTATCCCCACGCCGCTCAGTCAATGTCTGGTCTGAAATTCCCTCACCGACCAAGTCCGCAATACAAAGAGAGTTTATAAGTGGCCAATATTAAGTCCCAGAAGAAGCGCATCCTCACCAACGAGAAGGCGCGTCAGCGCAACAACTCGGTGAAGTCCGAGCTGAAGACGCTTATCCGCAACGTGGATAACGCTGTCACCGCTGCTGACAAGGAAGCGGCTCAGGCAGCTCTGCAGACTGCTTCCCGCAAGCTGGACAAGGCTGTCAGCAAGGGCGTTATCCACAAGAACAACGCTGCTAACCGCAAGTCGGCCATCTCCAAGAAGGTCAACGCGCTCTAAGCAGGAGCAACACCCGTAGTTTTACGGAAACGGCTGGTCCCTCGGGGCCGGCCGTTTCTGCTTTAAACGCGTTTTTAGAGGCGTTGCCAAACCCGGGTGCTGCGGCTTCGCGGCCGGCCCTGAACCCAGCCCCTTTCGCTGCCGGGATCCAGAAGGACCCTGTTTGGCCACAGTCCTTTGAAACGCATGTCCTCAGAGCACACCAGGCCTAGAACGGCGGATCCGGGGGTTTACCGCCGTCGGCCGGAAGCGGCGGATCCGGGGGCTTACATCGGTCGGCTGGAAACGGAAGATCCGTGGCTATACCGCCGTCGGCTGGAAACGGAAGATCCGGCGGTTTACCTCGGTCGGCTGGAAACGGCTGGGCGGGAGTCCTACCGCTGCCATAATCCAGCATGGGCCCAGTCCTCCGTCTCAAGCCGCCGGGTGACGTCCACGCGATAACTCCTGGTTCCGGCTGGGCTGCCTTCCAGTAAGCCAGCGTCTTGAGCCGATGGTGCTTAGGACACAGATGCTCCAGATTCCCATGAGATGTTTCACCTCCCCACGCCCATGGACGCGTGTGGTCGATCTCGGAATTTGAAACGCTGACGCCGCAGCCGGGAAAGCGGCAAGTACCGTCTCGTGCCTGAAGCCATCGTTTGAGACCGGCGGGAACACGGCGCCGACGGCCGATGTGGAGGATCTCGCCCGTTGCAGGATCCTGTACGACCGGAGCTGGTCTATGTTCCTCTCGTCCCCGCCATTTTTCGCCGCACGCGCAGCACCCGACAGCGAGGCGAAGATCGCCTGTCCCTTCTCCGCGGCGAGGATTGCAGACACACACGACATGCCGTCCGGCAACGCTTCAAACGAAACCCTGCGCTTTCCGAACGCGTCCCGGTGCCGCTGCGGTATCGTCTCCGGGTGCCGTTGTTCCCTCAGCCTCCGGGCCTTGATGCGGAAACGTGCCACCGTACTTTCGTCCGCCAAGGCCAGCAGCTCCGCCTCGAACTGTGCCCGGCCTTCCCCCTCAACTGAGCGGGTGTGATCAAGGATCTCCTGGGCATGGCGGTATGTGATCCTGCCGGCACAGAGGTGAGAGAGCGTCTGCGGGTACTCCGTGCACAGTTCGCCCGCTTCAAAGACCCTGCCCATAGCGGTCATGTGCGGCACGTTGAGCAACGTACCCACTTCAGCGGCTGCGAGGCCCGGCAACAGCTTCGTATCCCGCTGGCCCGCCGGGAGTCCTTCCTCCAGAACATTTTGGATCCGGGAAATGACCTGTGCTTGCTGCGCCGCAGCCCAGCATAAAAGCGCTTCAAGCCTCTGCAGAACACCGGCTGCGTCCTCCAGGTTCAGCGATTGTGGGTCCTTTAGTGAAAGCTGGCCGCCAAAACCGTCAGGCAGGGCCTCCTCAGAGACCGTATGGCGGGAAGCCTGATCGGCACAGAACACCCCTGCCGTCAGAGGGGCCGAGCTGCCCGCACTCTGTCCTTCAGGAGGTGCATCACTGCTGTCCCTGCCCTCACTGTGTACCCCAGGAGGTGCATCACTGCTGTCCCTGCCCGCACTGCGTCCGCCAGGCGATGGTTCACTTTCGTCTGCAGCGCTGGGTAATGGCCCGGCGTTGAGCAGTCCGGGCAGGCAGCCCTCTCCAGAGTGGCCGCCTTGTGCAGATTTACCGTGCTGTGGAGCCTGGCCGCGCTGTGCGTGGCTGCTGTTGGAAGTAGTGCCCGCGGAACGGTTCATACCCCTAGAATCTCAGCCGCCACTGACATTACCGGGCCAAAAAAAGCCCCTCCAGAGAGCACCGGGTTACCGGACTTTCGACGAATAAACTCGCTTCCGAAACATGCCTTACCGGCGCGATACTCCCACCGAGTGAGTGTGAGTCCATGGCCCGTGGAAAACAGTCCGGACAGAAAACGGTTTGCGGACCGCTGCGGCAAACGGAACGGCAAAACAACCAGCTTTACCGCCCGGACGCCGCCAGTGCAATGACCGTGACTGCACGCTCCACCGCATACACCGGGTCACGGCCGGCACCCTTAACCTGGGCATCCGCCTCCGCGAGTACCTGAACGGCTTTGACCAGCGAATCGGAGGAGAACCGCTGGGCATCCCGCCGCGCCTGGTCCACCTGCCAGGGAGCCATCCCCAGATCCTTCGCGAGAGACGCAGAGGATCCCCGCAGATCGGCCACCCGGGCCACGGCCCGAACCTTCATGGCCAGCGCCGCAACCAGCGGAACCGGATCGACACCGGTAGCCAGGGCATGGCGAAGCATGGAGAGCGCTGCTCCTGCACGTCCGGCCAGGGCGGCGTCGGCAACCTTGAAGGCAGTCGCTTCGACCCGGCCGCCGTAGTACTTCTCTACAGTTTCCTCAGTAACTTCGCCGGTCGAATCGTTCATCAGCTGTTGGCAGGCCGATGCCAGCTCCGCCAGGCTCGATCCAACGGCACTGACCAGCGCACGGACCGCGCCGCCGTCGATCCGGCGCTTCGCTGCCTTGAACTCCTGGGACACGAAATCGGCCTTGTCGGCGTCCTTCTTGTATGGCTGGCAGTCGATGACCGGAGCCTTGGACGACTTGACGGCGTCGAGCAGTTTTTTTCCCCTGTTTCCGCCCGAATGGTGCAGGACAAAAACCGTGTCCGGCGCAGGGTCGGAGAGGTAGGCAAGCGTATCGTTCAGGAATTCCTCACTCATGTGAGCGAGGTTCGCTGCCTCGATCAGCTTCGCCTCGCCAAACAGGGACGGGCTCGCCATCAGGGTCAGCTCGCCGGCAGTGTAGGCGGCGGCGTCGATCCGGACCACTTCCGTGTCCGGAGCCTGGCTGCGCTGCTGCAGCCGGATGTTCTCCATGGCCCGCCCGGCGAGGTACTCTTCCGGACCGGTCAGCAGAACCACAGGAGCCGGGGCTGCCTGGCGCCACGAAACGGTACCGGCCGCCGGTTTGGCAGAAGATTTCTTAGGTACGGCCGGGTTCACGGATGCACTGCTCCTGGAATGGTGAATGGGGATCAATCACCCCCAACATTGCCACGCGGCTCCCGGCCCGCCAACTTCCGCCGTCGTCGTTTTTGCCACAGTGGTGGCGGGTCCCGGCGGGCAGCCCTCACCGGTGAAGGACAACGACGACGGCGTGAGTCAAGTTTGTCCGCGTCCCCGGGTGCCGCTAGTGTTGCGGTGGCATACGCCTAGAGGAGAGTGATTTTGTGCCCGCAGTCGACGGCGCCCCGTCCGGCCGCAAGCCCTCCCGTCGGCAGCCGCCTTCGGTTGTTGCGCGTGAGGCCGTGCAGGCGGCGCTGGAACACGGCTATGACCAAGTCACCGTGGAGATGATATGTTCCCGCGCCGATATTTCCCGCAGCACGTTCTTCAATCACTTTCCCTCCCGTGATGCCGCGATCGTCGGCAAACCCTTTGCCGTACCCGGTCCTGGTGTGACCCACCCGATTCTTTCCCGGTATCCGGACGACCTGGTCCGCGGCCTGCTGGAGATGCAGGTGCCCGTCCTGGCCAACCAGACTGCCGACGCGGACATCCTGCGTGACCGTACCCGGCTGATCGCTGAACAGCCGGCAGCTATGCGCCAATACTCCAGCCGGCTCATCGCCGTGCAGAACGAGCTCACCGACGCCGTGGAGGGGTGGCTGCGGGTCAATCCGCAGCACGCCCGTCTCCCCGGCAAACAGCGGACCGAAGCTATCCTGGCTGTGACTGCGGCGTATGCCGCCATGTACGCAACGTCGCAGTGGTGGGGAATCCCGCTGCGTGATGTTCCTGATCCGCTGGCAGCATGCCTGCAAGCGGTCGATGCACTCAGAAAAGTGGTTGGGGCAGGTGACCAGCAGCGGCCGTTCTGCCTGCCAGAGGTCCCGTTGCCTGAGCCCGATAAAGCTTCGGCTATGGTGCCGGGCCTTCGGGAACGCAAACGGCGGGACACTGAGAACAGGATTGAGCTGGCAGCCGCACGCGGGGCCCTGGAGCGCGGCTTTGCGGGCGTAACCGTGGATGAGATCTGCGGGGAGGCCGTGATCTCGCGCAGTACGTTCTTCAACTACTTCCCCTCCCGCGAGGCAGCCATCCTTGGGAAGCCCTTGAACGTACTCGCGCAGGAAAAAGCCGAGGAAGTCCTCACCAAACACAGCGAGGACATTGTGTGCGGGGCTTTTGCCCTCATTTTTGGATCCGTCGGCCACATGCGGGTTAACGCAGAGGTGGCCCGGCTGCGTGCTGAACTCTCCCGAACCCAGCCGGCTGCCCGGGATGCCGGAACCGCCACTCTGGTCGATGCCGGGACACAGATCATGGGCACTATCCGCGATTGGCTCGCCAGGAACCCTCAGTACGCCCGCTTGCCGGGGAATCCGGCCTACGAAGCCTCCCTCGCCTCGAATGCAGCCTACGCAGCCATTTCGGACATGGCATCGGGCTGGCTGGGTGCAGCCGCAGACATCCCTGCCAGCGCCGAAGACTTCGTTACAGCGATAGCGGACCTGCGCACTGTTCTGATGGCCACGGATCCGGCCGAGTAGGCCTTCTGGATAACCGGTATGCGGGTTCGCCTGCACGGCTGCAGCGTCACAGGCCGCCGCCCAGCCGGGAGACGACAAGCCGTCCTTCGTCCAGGTGCAGGATAAAACTGCCGAGCTGGTCGGTGCGCGCCACCTGGGCTCCGGCAGCTTCAAGGCTTTGCAGGGTTTCTGCGGCCGGGTGCCCGTAGGTATTCTCCTTCCCGACGGATATCAGTGCCAGCAGCGGGCGGAGCTCCGCTGGCAGAGCCCGGCCCGAATTCCTTGCGCCGTGGTGAGCAACCTTGAGGACGTGAACCGGTTCGGCCCGCAGTTCCGGACTTGACCTCAGCATCCGGAGGGCAGCGTCTTCCTCCAGATCACCGGTGAACAGCAGGTTCATCCCAGCCGCACGAAACAGAAGGACGGCGCTGGCGTCATTTTCCGTCAGCGCAGAGACGGTGCCGCCCGACTCCGCGATATTCGCGGCTTTCGGAGCCGCTTCGCTGGCGGACGGTGCGGGAACTCCCGACGTGCTCGCATCGTCTCCAGCCCCCGCCGGCGGCCAGAGCACATCCCACCGGCCCCCGTCGAACTCTCCGCGTCCGCCGCGGGCCAGGCGTTCCGGATGAACATCCAGTTCCGCCGCGAGTGTGCTGATCTCCTCAGGTATCTCCGGCTCGGCTGATGAGAACGCCAAAGTCTTTACTTCCCTGCCGTCGGCAGCCGCGGACGCTCCGGCATAGTGGTCCGCATGAACGTGGGTGATGACCAGCAGCTCG
Organism: Arthrobacter sp.; assembly: GCA_040273995.1. Taxonomy (GTDB): domain Bacteria; phylum Actinomycetota; class Actinomycetes; order Actinomycetales; family Micrococcaceae; genus Arthrobacter_B. Next base: position 2,423 of record JBELYP010000125.1, on the reverse strand, counting down.
ACGGTGCGGATGCCCAGACGGTCCAGGCAGGCATCCAGCGCGGGAGGATCAGGCCCGGCATCGATGACTATTGCCGACTCCGGCCCCGTCCGCACGGCAAAGGCATCGCCCTGGCCGACATCGCAGGCGGCAGCGATCCAATCCCGGCGCGCCGTATCCGAAGGAAGCTGCCGCAGCGCCAGCGCGCCGATGACGAGGATGAGCACGGCGGAAAGGGATGCCACCGCCAGCCTGGCAACCCGCGACATGCGTCGTGGGACAGTGCCGGCTCCCGGTCCCGCGCGCGGCAGAGCCCACCTTGTGAGACATAACGCCAGCAGCGCCGCTGCTCCTGCCATGGCCGCAGCGCCGGCAGGACCGGGAAGCCAGGGCAGCAATGCTCCGGGTGCTCCGGCAAAGAAACGTGCAACACCGGCGACCCACCCCGATCCTACTCCTGCGGACACCAACAGCGGATAGTCGAGGGGCGGGGCCAGCTGCCCGAGCAGGACTGCCGCCATACCGGCGATGGTCACAAAGGGAACCACCGGAGCCGCCGCGATGTTCGCGGGCAAAGAATAGGCCGGAAGGCTGGGCTGCAGGAGGACGAGCACCGGAGAGCACGCCAGCTGTGCCGCAAGCGGTACAGCGGTGAGCACGGCTACCGGCTGCGGCAGGAACCGGGCAAGGCCTGCGGTCAGTCGCGGACCCAGGAAAATCAGCCCCGCCGTCGCGCACACCGAGAGGATGAAGGCATAGCTTCCGCTAAGCCAGGGATCTACGGCCAGCAGGACTGTAGCGCAGAGGCAGAGCAGGGCGGCCGGCACCTTTCCCCGCCCGGTCAGGACGGCAACGGTGCCGATGCAGCCCATCACCGCTGCCCGCAGCACGCTGGCGTCAGGCCGGACCACCAGCACAAAGCCGGCCAGGACCAAGACCGCGGCAATGGCAGCAGCGCCACGGGGAAGCCGGACCAGCCGCGAGAGCAGGAAGACGAAGGCCAGCAGGTAACTGCAGTTCGCCCCGGAGACTGCAGTCAGATGCGTGAGCCCCGTATCCTGCATGGCAGTGCTGAGTTCCGGCGGTGCGGTGGATCTGTCTCCGAGCACCATGCCGGGCAGCAGGCGGGCGGCATCCGTGTCACCGAGGGCCTGGGTCCGGTTGGCAAACCCTGTCCGGAGTTCTGTGGCGAAGGCCAGCTGCCCGACCGCCGGTTGGATCGAGGGAGTTCGTGAAGCGCTGAGCACGGCAGCTGTGCGGTCCCCCGGGTCGGATGCGGTGAGGACACCGGCAGTGGTAAACGCATCCCCCAGGTGGACTGAAGCGTAGGCCTCTCCCCCAATTACGAGGACCGGCAACCGGGCGGCAGCACGTTCCCCAGCCAGCGTAAAACTGCGCAGCTGTGCTTCCAGGAGGTACCTCGGCTTGCCGCTGAACCGGTCAGCGGCAGCTGCCCGGGCATCACTGGTGGCAACGAATTCCCCCGTGATGCTGGCACCTGCGGCGACGGCCTCACCCGCAGCACCGACCGTGCGGGACGCCATGGCTGAACCTGCGGAGCTGGCCACCAGCACCAGCACCGCGAGGGGAGCCAACACCCCCGCCGTCTTCTTGCGGAACTGCGACGGTCTTCTCCTCTGCCGAAACATCAGAAGGAGCAGAAGCAGCAGGATTGTCCCTCCGGTTGCCGCTGCCAGCAGACTGACGGTTCCCGGCAGACGGACAGCTGCCGCTGCGCCTGCCCAGGCACATACCGCAATCGGCACCAGCCGCAGTTCGATCTGCGGCTGAAGTCCATGATTCGAGGCGAAGTGAATATTCGAGGCATTGCCACTTTTCCGGCCATGGCCCGGTCCGGATCGCCGGAACGCCCGGCCCGTCGCGCGAGATCCGGGTGTCCTGGATTTGCTCGTCCCCAGTGCCGCCAGGGGGCCTATGACACGGTGATGCCAGGCCGGCATCCGGCCCTCGGCCGGGTTGGCCTGTGCGGCTCCTTTGGCAGCTGAACCGGCAGACCCCCTTCCCGCAGTACCCGTACCGGCGGTCGCCGCCGCGGTGTATCTGGCCCATCTGCTGTGCCGTCCCATCACGCCAGTCCCAGATGCCGTGTGAGCTTGGCGAACCCGGTCACACTGAAACCAGCGGCAGCAGGGCTGCAAGCATTGCTTCTCCGATTCCCGGAACAGCGTCCAGGTCTTCCGGTCGCTGAAACGGTCCGTGTTCCGTGCGCCAGGCAATGATCCGGGATGCCAGTACGGGACCTACCCGCGGAAGCATCTGCAGTTCAGCTTCCCCGGCGGTATTGAGGTTGACCGCAGAAGCTCCGGCGCCACTTCCCTGCCCTGCCGAAGGGCCCGGCACCGTCTGGACGGGATTGCCCGTGCCGGGCTGTCCAGGAACGGGGACAGCCGGGTCCCCCTGCGCGGGAATCACCACCATGGACC
>JBELYP010000124.1:0-8105 GCA_040273995.1 Arthrobacter sp. | reverse complement strand
GGCCGCCAGCGGCCACGAGACCTCCCCGCCGCCGCGCTTCACCGAAGCTTCGCTGGTGAAGACCCTCGAAGAGCTGGGAATCGGACGCCCGTCCACGTACGCCGCCACCATCTCCACCATCATGGACCGCGGCTACGTCACGCAGCGCGGCCAGGCGCTGGTGCCCAGCTGGATCGCGTTCTCCGTGGTCCGGCTGCTGGAGGAGCACTTCACGGACTACGTGGACTATGATTTCACTGCCGAGATGGAAGAGGACCTGGACCGCATTGCCCGCGGCGAGGCCGGCCGGGTGGAATGGCTGAACCAGTTCTACTACGGAGACCGGAAAGACACCGGCCTGCACACTATCGTCAACGACCTCGGCGAGATCGACGCGCGTGCGGTGAACTCCATTGAAATCGCGGACGGCATTGTGCTGCGTGTGGGCAAGTTCGGCCCGTACCTGGAGCGCCCGCTGCCGGCGGATGCCCCGGAAGGCACCGAGCCTGAGCGCGCCAACGTGCCTGATGATCTGGCCCCGGATGAGCTGACCGCTGAGAAGGCCGTCGAGCTGATGAACAGCGCCGGACCCGAAGAGCGCGTGCTGGGCGAGGACCCGGAGACCGGGCGCACCATCGTGGCCCGCAACGGCCGCTACGGGCCCTACGTCATTGAAATCATTCCGGAGCCCACGGCCGAGGAACTGGCCAACCAGCCGGTGGAGTACTACAAGAACGGCAAGCCCAAGCCGCCGAAGAAGCCCGCCAAGGTCAAGCCGCGCACCGGCTCGCTGTTCAAGTCCATGAGCGTTGACACGGTCACCCTGGATGAGGCGCTGAAGCTGATGCGGCTGCCCCGCGTGCTGGGTACCGACGCCGAGGGCAACGAGATCACCGTGCAGAACGGCCGGTTCGGTCCGTACCTGAAGAAGGGCACGGATTCCCGGTCAATCGGCTCCGAAGAGGAGATATTCACGATCACCCTGGAGCAGGCCCTGGAGATCTACTCCCAGCCCAAGCAGCGCGGCGGCCGGCAGGCTGCTGCTCCGCTGGCCGAGTTCGGCACCGACCCGGTCTCCGAGAAGCCCGTAGTGGTCAAGGACGGCCGGTTCGGGCCGTACATCACCGACGGCATCACGAACATCACGGTTCCGCGGTCCATGGCCATTGAGGAACTGACCCGGGAGCGGGCGCTTGAGCTGCTCGCGGAGAAGCGTGAAAAGGGCCCGGCCAAGAAGCCGGTCCGCAAGCGCGCCGCCGCAGCCAAGAAGTAAGACCATGCCCGCCGCCGCACACCTGCACCGGTTCCCTGCACTGGGGTCCGGAACGGTGTGCGGCCGGCTCCGCCGCATAATGGAACTATGCGACTAGGGGTCCTGGACGTCGGTTCGAATACCGTGCATCTGCTGTTGGTGGATGCACATCCCGGCGCGCGTCCGGTTGCCTTCGGCTCCCACAAGCGTCCCCTGCAGCTGGTTGCCCACCTGGACTCCGCCGGCGCAGTCACGGCACAGGGCCAGCGCCTGCTGGCAGACTTCGTGGCCGAGGCCCGCGACTTCGCCCTCCGCCACCGTGCCCAGGACCTGCTCGCTTTCTGCACATCGGCGATCCGCGAATCCGCCAACGGCCAAAGTGTCCTGGACTTCGTGGAACTCGAAACCGGCGTAGAGCTTCGGGAACTGAGCGGCCGGCAGGAGGCTTCCATGACCTACCTGGCGGCCCGCCGCTGGTTTGGGTGGGGCGCAGGCACGCTGCTGGACCTGGACATTGGCGGCGGATCGTTCGAGATGGCACAGGGACAGGACGAACTGCCCGACGTCGCCGTGTCAGTTCCGCTCGGTGCCGGACGGCTCACCCGCGACTGGCTGCCCGAAGACCCGCCCGGCCCCGCCGCGGTCAACGCCCTGCGCAGCTACATCCGGGACGTGGTGGAGGAAACCGCCGCCGACTTCCGTGAATACGGCACCCCGGATCTTGCCGCCGGAACCTCCAAGACTTTCCGGTCCCTGGCCCGCCTCACCGGTGCCGCGCCGTCGGCCGCCGGCCCGTATGCCCGGCGCAGGCTGCGCCGCACGGACCTTTCCGCCGTGATCCCGCGGCTGGCAGCAATGACCGCCGCACAACGGGCGGAGCTCGACGGCGTTTCGGCCCTGCGCGCGCCGCAGCTACTGGCCGGAGCCCTGGTGGCAGAAGCCGCCATGACAGCCTTTGGCCTCAAGTCCCTCCGGATCTGCCCCTGGGCACTCCGGGAAGGCCTGATCCTGCAGCGTTTCGATACGCTGCGCTTCGACGCACCGCATATTGACCTGCCGGTCCCGCTGCCGGCCGGTCAGCAGAACCTCCCGCCGGAACCGGCCGGAGCACTGGTCCCGGCCTCGGCCGGCGAACCGAACGGAAGTGCACCTCAATGACGCTGACCTCCCCCCAGAACGTGCAGCCCGCGGCGAACCTGCCGCAGATTCCCGTGGCGCTGTCCAGTTCGTCCGTGTACCCGCTCTCCGTGCATGACACCTTCGCCGTGGCCCATGACCTGGGCTATGACGGCGTGGAGGTGATGGTGACCGGAAGCCAGATCAGCCGCAGCCCGGAGACCATCCGGGGGCTGAGCGAGCGGTACCAGATGCCGGTGCTGGCCATCCACGCACCGACCCTCCTGCTCACGCAGCAGGTGTGGGGCAAGGCCTGGACCAAGATCGAACTCTCGGCGGCGATGGCCGCTGAGGTGGGTGCCACCACGGTGGTGGCCCATCCGCCGTTCCGCTGGCAGTCCGGCTACGCGGAAAACTTCGCGGAGGGTGTGCGCCGGATCGCGGAAGAATACGGGGTCACCATCGCGGTTGAAAACATGTATCCCTGGCGCGTCCGGGGCCGGGAGGCCAAGGCCTACCTGCCGCACTGGAATCCGCTGCCCGAGCCCTACGAACACGTCACCTGGGACTTTTCCCACGCCGCGATTGCCGGCATGGATTCCTACGAGGAGATCCGCAAGCTCGGCACCCGGCTCAGCCACGTCCATCTCACGGACGGCACCCCGAACGGACGTGACGAGCACCTGCTGCCCGGCGAAGGCACCCAGCGCTGCGCCGAGGCACTGCAGTACCTCTCCGAAACCGGATATACCGGCACTGTGGCCATTGAAGTTAGCACCCGCAAGGCCAAGGAGCCGGGGGAACGGGAAGATATGCTGCGGCAGACGCTGGAGTTCGCCCGGGTGAACCTGAACCAGGTGCTGGACGAATAGCCGGTTAAACGAGCGGGTGCCGGCGATTCGAATCAGACGGTTGGGGGGAAACGTCCGAGAATCGCCGGCACCACCGGGCCGGCGGACCGGCCCTTCATCACTCGCACCTCCAAGAGGCAGTATCTAACCTAAAAGGCAAAGTTGTGTGTGGGCCTAGAAGGGGCTGAATGCCAGCTCTGAATGAGCGCATTCGGGTCCGTTCAGCGCACCGTGAAAGAATCGGGACATGCAGAATCTTCCCCGTCTCACCTTCCTCGGCTGCGGTTCCATGAACGAAGCCATCCTCGGCGGCATCCTGGCCGGTGGCTTCCCCGCAGAGCACGTCACCGCCACGGTACGGCGCGCCGAACGCGCCGCTGAGCTGCGTGAACGGCACGGAATTACCGTGCTGGCCGAGTCCGAGGACGCCGAAGCCAACCGCACCGCAGCGCAAAACGCGGACGTCCTCATTGTCGGTGTGAAGCCGGCGGGCGTCTGCGGCATGCTGGAAACCGTAGCCGGAGTCCTGAACCCGGACGCCGTCGTTGTCAGCGTCGCCGCCGCCGTCCCCCTGGAACTGATGGAAGCCGTCCTGCCCGCCGGCACCCAGGTCATCCGCACCATGCCCAACACCCCCGCGAAGCTGGGCCGCGGGATCACCGCGCTGGCACCGGGATCTGCAGCCGCACCGGAGTCGGTCGAGCTGGTGACGTCCCTGCTCTCCGGTAGCGGACGCGTGGTGGAAGTACGCGAAGACCAGATCAACGCCGTCGGATCCGTCAGCGGATCAGGACCGGCCTACGCGTTTTACCTGGCCGAAGCGATGGCCAAGGCCGGGGCGGAGCTGGGCCTGGACCCGGAGCTGGCGGCACTGCTGGCCGCTGAAACCGTGGCCGGCGCCGGCGCCATGCTGGCCGAGCCCGGTGCCGATGCAGCGTCCCTGCGCAAGGCCGTGACCAGCCCCAACGGCACTACAGAAGCCGCAATCGGCGTCTTTGATGCCCGCGGGCTGCCGGAGATCATCGACGGCGGCATGAGGGCGGCTGCGGACCGCTCGGCGGAGATCACCGCTGAGCTCAGCGACGCCCGGTAACCGGCTGCACGGTACCCGCTATGGCCGGGACGCGAAGCGTTCCAGCAGGTCAACATGCCCGGAGACGATCAGCATGTCCCGGCTGGAAACCCTGGTGTCCGCCTGCGCATAGGTAAAGTCCTCGCCCGGGGACTTCACGCCAACCACGGTCACGCCGTACTTGGAGCGCACGTTGGACTCGCGCAGCGTGAAACCCTGGGTTTCCTTCGGCGGGTACATTTTCACGATCGCGAAGTCGTCGTCGAACTCGATGAAGTCCAGCATCCGCCCGCCCACCAGGTGCGCAGCGCGCTGCCCGGCGTCCGCCTCGGGGTAGATCACGTGGTTCGCGCCGATCCGGGTGAGGATCTTTCCGTGCGCAGGGGTGATGGCCTTGACCCACAGGTGCTCAATCCCCAGATCCACCAGGTTCACGGTGATCAGCACACTTGACTCGATGGACGTTCCCACGCCCACGACGGCGGCGGAGAAGTCCTGCGCGCCCAGCTGCTTCAGCGCATCGATGTTGGTGGCATCCGCCTGCACCACGTGGGTGAGCTTGCCGGAGGCCTTCTGCACCAGGTCCGGATCACGTTCGATCGCCAGGACTTCGCGGCCCTGCTTCACCAGCTGCTCGGCGGTGGCAGAACCGAAGCGGCCCAGCCCGATGACCAGGACGGGAGCATTGTGCGGCGGTCTCTCAGCCAATGATGGGCCTTTCTTCGGGGTAGTGGTACAGCGGCTTGCGCTGGCGCAGGGCCAGGGCCGCAGCCAGGGTGATCGTGCCGACGCGGCCGGCGAACATCAGGCCGGCCAGGATGTACTTGCCAGACGGCGGCAGCTCGGGACTGAGCCCAATGCTAAGTCCCACGGTAGCGAAGGCGGAGATCACTTCGAACAGTACCGGCTGCAGCGTTTCCTCGGTGACGATCAGCAGCCCAATCGTGGCCACGGCAACCATGGTGGCACCCAGGATGACCACGGAGATGGCCACCCGCAGGGCACCGGCGGGAATGTTGCGGCCAAAGGCACGCACATCGGTATCACCGCGTGCTTCGGCGATGATGGCCAGGAAAATGACGGCAATGGTGGTCACCTTGATGCCGCCTGCCGTGGACGCGGACCCGCCGCCGGCGAACATCAGCATGTCCGTGATCAGGAGGGTGGACGCATCCTGGTCCGCCATGTCCACCAGGTTGAAGCCTCCCGAGCGCATCATGACGGACGCGAACACCGCGTGCAGGATCTTCTCACCCACGCCCATCCCGGCGATGGTGCGCTGGTTGAACCATTCCAGGGCGGCCCAGAGCACGGTGCCGGCCGCCAGCAGGATCAGGGAGACCAGCACCGTGAGCTTGGTATGCAGGTTCCACCGCCTCGTCCTCAGCCGGCTCTGCAGCAGCACCATGATCACCGGGAAGCCGAGGCTGCCAATGAAGACGCCGGCCATGATTGGTATCAGCACCCACAGGTCATATTCGTATGGCACCAGGCCGTCCGAGTGCGGCGTGAACCCGGCGTTGTTGAAGGAAGAGACGGCGTAGAAAACGGCGTGCCAGATCGCCTGGCCCGGTGATTCGCCCAGGAGCATGAACCGCGGTGCCAGCACGGCAGCCAGTGCAAGTTCAATCAGCACGGTTGTGCTCACCACGATCCGCAGCAGGTTGCCTACCTCGCCCAGCCGGCCGGTATTCATGCCCTCCTGCGCGATCAGCTTGCCGCGCACGCCCAGCCGCCGGTTTACCGCCAGCGCCAGCAGCGATGCCATGGTCAGGATGCCCAGGCCGCCCACCTGGATCGCCACCAGGATCAGCACCTGCCCGAAACCGGACCAGTATGAAGCGGTGGAAACGACGGTCAGCCCGGTGACACAGACTGCCGAGACGGCCGTGAACAGGGCGTCATGCAGGACGGTGGCCTGACCTGTTGCGGAGGCCACGGGCAGCGCCAGCAGGGCAGTGAACACCAGGATGACCAGCGAGAAGACGACAAGTGCCAGCCGCGCCGGGGACGAGTTGGCCACGGCATCAATGAAGTCCCGTCCAGCGACAATAAAGCCGAGGGGACGGCGCTGCCGCGTCTGCAGCGAAGGCTGCGGTTGGGATGGCATGGGTTGAAGAGTCCAGTTCTGTGCGCGGGGTCCTGCAAAGTAGTAAACCACTTAACCCGGCGTCCGGCGGTGCGGGCGGGACAGGGGGATCGCGTAGCCTGTCACCATGACGAGTAACGGGCTGAGCCTTCCCGCTGTGCCCACGCACATTGTGTGGGACGAATCGTTGCTGGCGTACAACTTCGGGCACAACCATCCGATGAGTCCGCTCCGGCTGGAACTCACGGCCCGCCTGGCAAAGGAGCTCGGCATTTTCGACCTTCCCCAGGTCAGCGTGGGTGCCCCGCACGTGGCTGAAGACTCGCAGCTGGCCCGGGTCCACGATCCCGCCTATATCGCCGCGGTCCGGGAGGTCAGCCGCAACCCGGAGAAATCCAACGCAGCCCTGGGCCTGGGCACCGAGGATGACCCCGCCTTCGAAGGCATGCACGAGGCCAGTGCCCGGCTGGTAGGCGGTTCCCTCGCCGCGGCGGAGGCGGTGCTCTCCGGCACGGCACTGCACGCAGTGAACTTCGCCGGCGGGATGCACCATGCAGCAGCGGGCAAGGCCGCCGGCTTCTGCATCTACAACGACGCCGCTGCCGCCGTCGCCCGGTTTCTGGACGCCGGCTACACCCGTGTCCTCTATATCGACGTCGACGCGCACCACGGCGACGGGACCCAGGCGATCTTCTGGAATGACCCCCGCGTCATGACCATTTCAATCCATGAGAGCGGCATTTCGCTTTTCCCCGGTACCGGCTTCGCCAACGAATCCGGCGGCCCGGACGCGCCGGGTACAGCGGTGAACGTCGCCCTGCCGCCGGGCACCCGAGATGCCGGCTGGCTCCGGGCCTTCCACGCCGTCGTACCCCAGCTCGCGGCCGCCTTCGAACCGCAGGTGATCATCAGCCAGCACGGCTGCGACGGACACCGGGATGACCCGCTGTCCAACCTGCGGATCTCCGTGGACACGCAGCGGCAGGCGGCACTGAGCATCTCCTCCCTGGCAGACCAGTTCTGTGAAGGCCGCTGGGTGGCCACCGGAGGCGGAGGGTACAACGTAGCAAGCGTTGTACCGCGTTCCTGGGCACTGCTGCTGGCAGTGGCCGCCAACACCCGCATGCCCCTGACCACCCCGGTGCCCCAGGCCTGGCGGGACTACGTACGCGAGCGGCACGGCGTAGACACCCCGGAAGCGATGGGCGACGGCGTGGACATGTGGTGGCGGTCCTGGGAGGTCGGCTACGACCCCAATGACGACATCGACCGCACGGTCATGGCCACCCGGAAGGAACTTTTCCCGCTGCACGGGCTGGACCCCTGGTTCGACTGAGCGGCCCGCCGCCGGCCGCTGCCGGGGCCTGCGCCATATGCCGCTAAGGTAATGCATATGGTCATTGACGATGTTTTCGCTGTCATAGCAGAGGGAACCCGGCGGGAAATCCTGGGCGCACTGCGCTGCGGTGACAAGTCCGTTGGGGCACTGGTGGAGGAACTCCAGGTCAGCCAGCCGACGGTCTCCAAGCATCTGAAGGTGCTCCGCGAAGCGGGACTGGTGGATATGCGGGCCGAAGGCCAGCGGCGCTACTACTCGCTCAAGACGGCGCCCCTCGACGAAGTAGTACTATGGCTAAGCGCATTTGATCTGCCATCACTTAAGGCCGCCCAGGCACCAACTCCGAGTCTGGCAGGCGTCGCCGCCGGACACAGCGGCGAAGCCCGCGGCCGATCCCTGTTTGCCGG
>JBELYP010000123.1:0-8144 GCA_040273995.1 Arthrobacter sp. | reverse complement strand
GCGGCTGGTACGACGCCGTGCTGGCGCGCCACGCTTCCCGCGTCAACGGTTTCACGGACTACTTCGTCACCAAGCTGGATGTGCTCACCGGCATCGAGAAGATCCCGGTGTGCGTGGCCTACGACGTCGACGGCGTGCGTTTCGATGAAATGCCCATGACGCAGACCGACTTCCACCACGCCAAGCCGATCTTCGAGTACTTCGACGGCTGGACCGAGGACATCACCGGCGCGAAGACCCTCGAGGATCTGCCGGAAAACGCCCGGAACTACGTGCTGGCACTGGAGAAGATGTCCGGCACCCGGTTCTCCGCGATCGGCGTCGGCCCGGACCGTGACCAGACGATCGTCATCCGCGACCTGATCTCGGAATAGCCGTTAAGAAGAAGCCCCGCAGCCGGACGGCTGCGGGGCTTCTTGCTGTTTGCCGGGGCTGGGCCTACACAAGTTCGGTCACAAGGCCGATCGTGTTCCCATCGGACTGTTTTGGCCTAGCTGTGGTCTCCCATCTGCACGGTTTCCCATCCGCGGTTACAGGTGTGCCAGGTGGGACCCACTAAGCATGCACCAGCAACGGGGAGCGGGAAACTGCGCGAGCTGCACCGGCTACCAGCGGTTACGGGCCTCCTCGATCCAGCCGTGGACCCCGTCCAGGCCATAACGGGTACCGTCCGGGGCTGCAGCCCAGCCGGACCACGCCCCAAAGGCCTGCCAGGTCTTTGAGGCCACGGCTAGGGCGTTCGTTGCGGCCAGCCGCCGGTGGAACGGGGTAAGAGTGGCCTCGATCCATTCCCCGCGGACGTGCCAGGAGGCCTGCGGATCCGCGAGGTTGTAGCTGAACTCCAGTTCGCCGTCGTAATGGTGCAGCACCCCGTCCACGATGAGCGCATTCTCCGTGGCGGGCGTTCCTTCGGTCCACTTTCCGCCCAGCTGCAGGCCGAGGCGGGTGCCGCCGGAAGTTCCGTAGCCCGCCGCCCAGTTCCAGCGCCGGGAGTAGGGCCAGCGACCGCGGCCGCGGTCCAGCACGGCGAAGGCGCCCTCGCCCACGGAGTAGGCACGGCCGTCCACCGTGATGGTGCCGCTGACCTGCCGGGCCACGTCCTTGAGGGTGTACTGGTAGCGGGTGCCGGACCACGGAACCACAACGCCCAGCACGTCGCCAGCTGCTGGCGCATAAAGTTCGACGCCGACGCGTTCAGACTCCGCGCGCAGGTGCGTGCCGCCGCCGTCGTCATGGAAACGAAGGTGCAGGCCGTCGATGGTGCCCACAGCGGTGAGGGGCGGAACGGTTCCCGGGAGTAGTGCGCTGGACCCGGCCGGCAGCGCGAGCGGATCGAGGCTGATTTCCTTACCGGTTGCCCGCTCGAACACGTACAGCTGAAGGGTGGCGGCGTAGTCGAGGTGCGCAATGGTCATGCCGAGCACCAGATCCGGGGTCAGCACACCCCAGTACTCCCAGCGTTTGGTCCGCCAGCCGTGGCGCAGGCCCTGCGGAAGAGCAGTGAAGGCGTGCAGCGGGGTGCGGGAAAAGCCCACAGCGGCCGGGTTCAGCCTCCCGCCTGGCAGTGACAGCTGGACGGATTCCTTGAGTTCTTCCATAGCGCCAAAGTCTAGGCGGCACGGGCGTAATCGTTCTGAACGGGCCGTGCGGAAGTTCCTGTGCCGGAGCGCCGGGCGGCGGACTTGCAGACGGCGTTCTTGCGGATGGGTGACTTCCCGGCGCGCTTCCCGGCGGCCGGGCCGGTGCGCACACCGGACCGGCCCTCCGGAGCGGCCGTCAGGGAGCTGCTGGGCGCTGTTCCGGCAGCAGACAAAGTAGATGCCAGGGCGCGCCGGACCTCCGGGGTGCCGGTTGCCCCCGCGGGAAACAGCGCCTGAAGGAACTCTTCCCGGGCTGAGGCGGTTGCCGCCAGAAGCTCCCGTGCCGCGCTCCGTGCCGGTGCGGCGTCCGCCCGGCGCCGAACGCGCAGGCTGATGGCACGCCACGCCAGCCAGCCAACGACGGCGAGGGCGGCACCGGTGCCGTAAATCAGCACGGCAGCCCCCACCAGGGAGGTGGTCCCGCCCGAGAAAGCGCCAACGCCCAGCAGGGCGGCTGCCACCCACGCCGCACTGAGCCAGCCTGCCGCGTTCAGCACGGGAGACGGAATGCGGGCGGGAGCCGGGCCGGCAAGACGGGCCGGGAGTGTGAGGAGTCTTTCCACGCGGGCTGCTTGGGGTCCTGCTCCGCTGCGGAACAGTACACGCTGGGACACTGCTTCCTTTCCTTCCAGACAAGGTTCGAATGAAAGACGGAAAACGGATTTCTCCGCTGCAACACTGGGAGTTAGCACTCTCGCGCTGCAAGTGCTAATCTACTGCCGAAAGTTGAGCGAAGCCAACTCAACTTTGAGAAAATGGCAGATCAGCCCGCTGCATACAGCGGAGTGAAGGAGTTGATTTGTGATGGCAACACGCTTTGATCCATTCCGTGAACTCGACCGTTTTGCCCAGGCCGTCCGCAGTGATTCACTGCGCGGCATGCCCATGGACCTGTACCGGAAGGATGACCGGTACGTCCTGAGCGTCGACCTTCCCGGTATCGATCCGGGGTCCGTGGACATCGACGTCGACGGACAGCTGCTGACCATCCGCGCCGAGCGGACACTGCGCGGTGCAGACGGCGTCCAGTGGCTCACCCGTGAACGCGAAGGCGGTTCTTTCCTCCGCCAGCTCAGCCTCGGACAGGGCATCGACACCGAGGGGATCACAGCGCACTACGAGAACGGTGTGCTCAACGTAATCATCCCGGTCAGCGAAAAGGCCAAACCGCGCCGCATCGAAGTGCAGTCCGGTTCAAGCGCCTCCCTGGAAACCGACCACCGGAAGGATACCGAGGCGGTCAGCGCATAGCAGCGTCGGCGGCCAGGACCACGTCCTTACCGGGGCGGCAGGCGGAGTTTCCGTCTGCCGCCCCGATCCGTCGCTGCACCCTGACACAGCGGCACCGGGCCGCGTAGCGTGGCCCTATGACTACCCAGGCGCGCGCCGCGATCCTGCGCGGCATCAATGAACCCTTCGAAATCACCGACGTTGTTCTGGATGACCCCCGCCCGGACGAGGTCCTGGTCCGGGTCCAGGCCGCCGGTGTCTGCGGGACTGACCTGGGCGTCCAGGCCGGACACATTCCCTTCCCGCTTCCCGGCGTGCTGGGGCACGAGGGCGCCGGAATTGTGGAAGCTGTGGGATCCGCCGTAACCTCTGTGGTGCCCGGCGACCATGTGCTGCTCAGCTTCACCAGCTGTGGTGAATGCCGTAACTGCCGCAGCGGCCACCCTGCCTACTGCACCTACTTCCTGGAGCTCAACCTGGTGGGCGGGCAGCGGATAGACGGCAGCGCCACCATCAGCAAGGACGGAAAGGGCGTGCACGGGCACTTCTTTGCCCAGTCCTCCTTCTCCAACCTGGTGCTGGCAGATGAACGCGGAGTCACCAAAGTGGACCCTAGTGCGGACCTGTCCCTCCTGGCGCCGCTGGGCTGCGGCGTCCAGACCGGAGCCGGGGCCGTGATGAACGTCCTCCGGCCCGAGCCGGGTTCCACACTTGCCGTGTTCGGTGCCGGCCCCGTGGGCCTCTCCGCGGTCATGGCCGCGGCGCTGGGCGGTTCCACCCGCATAGTGGTGATGGACCTGGTGGATTCCCGCCTCGAGCTGGCCCGCGAACTCGGGGCCACCGACGTCGTCAATTCCGGCAGTACGGACGCGCTGCAGGCGCTGTTAGAACTGACCGGAGGCGCCGGGGTGACCCATGCGCTGGAGACCACCGGCAGCACCAAGGTGGCGGCGACTGCCGCGGATGCGCTGGCACCGCTGGGCAAACTCGGCCTGATTGGTGCTCCGGCTCCGGGATCCAAGGTGGAACTGGATGTGAACTTTATGCTCAACGGCCGGCAGGTCATTGGGATTACCGAAGGTGACGCCACTCCGCAGCTGTTCCTGCCTGCGCTGGTGGACCTGATCCAGCAGGGCAGATTCCCGCTGCAGAAGATGATCACCCGGTATGGATTCAACGATATTAATACGGCAGCAGCCGACGCCAAATCGGGCCAGGCCCTGAAACCCGTGCTGCACTTCGAGGACCTGCATTAGGCTGGGATCACACCCGGTCCCGAAGGCAAGGCGGTTCCTCCATGTTGGTCAGCGTAGGTCAGTTCAGTCCCGGCGGCGACGTCGCCGCGAACCTTGCGGTGATGCGCTCCTTGGCGGAGAAGGCGAAGGCCGAAGGTTCAGAACTGATCGTGTTCCCGGAAGAGTCGATGTTCAGCATCGGCAAGGTGGAAGGACCGCTGGCCGCGGCCGTCGACGCCGGGTGGACCTCCTTTGTGCAGCAGCTGTCCCTGGCTGCCGCGGAGCTGGGCATCGCCGTCGTCGCCGGCGGTTACGAATCCTCGGGGGAGGAGCGGCCCTACAACACGCTGGTTGCCATCGAAGCGGACGGCCGGATCGCGGCCACCTACCGGAAGCTGCACCTGTACGACGCGTTCAGCTATTCCGAGTCCACCCGGATCAAGGCCGGTGACCGGGGCATCCAGGTGGTGGAACTGGGCGGTCTGCGGGTCGGCCTGATGACCTGTTACGACCTGCGGTTCCCTGAACTGGCCCGGGCGCTCGCCGTGCAGGGCGCGGACCTGATTGCCGTCCCGGCGGCCTGGTTCAAGGGAGAGCACAAGATTGACCACTGGGAAACGCTGCTGAAGGCGCGCGCCATTGAAAACACCGTCTGGGTGGCTGCAGCAGGCACCTCAAGCGGCCACACCATCGGGCATTCCGCGATCCTGGACCCGATGGGCGTGCCGCAGGTCTTCCTCGGTGACGAAACCGAGGCCGTGGCCACAGCCGAGGTGGTCCGCAACCGGATCGAGGAGGTCCGGGAATACCTTCCGGTGCTGGCCAACCGGCGGTTCGAAGTGCCGGCGGAGATCCGCTCCTAGTTCCTGCGGGCAGCCTCCGGCCCGGGCAGCTCGATTGGTTTCCGGCCCTCGTCCTTCACCAGGAACGTGTAGGCGGCGAGCATCAGCAGCAGCCATACCGTTCCAACCGCCAGGGCCGTGCGTCCGGGCCCGGTGAAGGCGAGGATCACCGTCACCAGTGCCATAAACGCCATGACCACATAGTTCAGGACGGGCCAGCCCGGGAAGGGGAAGCCGGCCGACGGCGTGCCGTCCCGGCGCATCTGCCGCCGCATCCGGTGGTGGCTCAGCAGGATCGATGACCAGGTGAAAATCGTGGCAAAGGTGGCGATGGACGCGACCACCAGGAACAGCTGCTCCGGAATCCACAGGAAGAGTCCCAGACCGGCGACGAGGCTCGCCATGATGATGGCCACGGGCCACACCGGCACCCCGTAGCGGGAAACGTTCGTGAAGCTCCGCGGCGCGTGCCCCTGTTCAGCCAGTCCGTACATGGTCCGCGAGGCGGCATAGAAGATGGAGTTCATCGCTGACAATGCGGCAGTCAGGACGACGGCGTTGATCAGGTGCTCCGCGAACGGAATGCCAAGACCGGAGAAAACCTGCACAAACGGACTGCCTTCGGAGCCGATCCGGTCCCAGGGCAGCAGACAAAGCATGACGCCCAGGGACAGCACGTAAAAGAGCAGGATGCGCACCGGCACGGTGTTCACGGCCTTGGGAATGGCATGCTGTGGATCCCCGGTCTCACCAGCTGTGACTCCAAGGGTCTCAATCCCGCCGAAGGAGAACACCACGATTCCCAGACTCATCACAATGCCCCAGACCCCAAACGGCGCGAATCCGCCGTGGTCCACCAGATGGTTGACCCCCGGCTCGTAGCCCCCGGTGCTGACCCCAAAGGCGATCAGGTACAGGCCGCCGCCTATCATCGCAATGATGGTGGAGACCTTAATGAGGGTGAACCAGAACTCAAGCTCGCCGAAGACACTGACCCGCATCAGGTTCAGTCCGCCGATCAGCAGCATTGCCGCAATCATCCAGACCCACCCCGGGGTGTCCGGGAACCACAGGCCCATGTACATGCTCACGGCTGTCATGTCTGCGATGGCCACGATGATCATTTCAAAGACGAAGGTCCAGCCCGTCAGGAAACCTATCCGGGGGCCGAGGTAGCGGCCGGCGTACTGGGAAAAGGACCCCGCCACGGGGTGGCGGACAGCCATCTCGCCCAGCGCCCGCATGACCAGGAACACAGCGCACCCGGCGATAATGTAGGCAATCAGCACGGCGGGACCGGCAGCCTGGATGGTTTCGGAGGAACCGTAGAAGAGCCCGGTCCCTATAGCGGACCCCAGTGCGATGAAGCGGATGTGCCGCAGCGAGAGGCCGCGCTTTAGATCTGTGTGGTGGGGTGTAGTGCTGGGCATTGTCTTCCTGGACCGGGCCCGGGGCCCGGCATGTGATGGTTCGGAGCGGGGCAGGGGACGGATTCAGCCCGCCGCGCCGGATCCGCCGCCAAAGGGCGGACCGCCGTCAAGTCTTCCACATTCTCCTCCGAAGGGTCCCGGCCGGAGGGCGGTCCAAAAACTTTCTCAGCCGCGTAACCTTTCCGGCACCCGCCGCGATTACGTGTGTGTAGTGGCCGCGCCGGCGCCCATCCCCCCAAAGGGCAACGGCGCGGCCATCTCCTGCGCAGGATCAGCCATGGCGGGGTACGATTTGGTTCGCCCCAACGTCCCAGACAGAAGGACCCCGTCTTGGCTGATCCGCTGACAGAGCAGACGGTCTCTGCAGCGCGTGCGAACAACCCGGAGGCATTGCGGGCGGTGTATGTGTCCCTGGCTCCGGCGGTCAACGGATACCTGCGTTCCAAGGGATGCGACGATCCGGAAGCACTCACCCAAGACGTTTTCCTCACCGTGTTCTCCCGGATTTCGACTGTTACCGGAGGAGCATCCGGGCTGCGGACCTTTACCTTTTCCGTGGCCCACGCCCGGATGGTGGACGACCAGCGGCGCCGCGCGCGGCAGCCGGCGGCGGCCCCCTACGATCCGCAGCTCGACACCCGGTCCACGGATTCGGCCGAGGACACCGTTCTGCAGTCCGCGCTGGGAGCAGGCGAACTCCTGGACGGGCTCACCGGGGCGCAGCGCGAGGTCCTCCTGCTGCGGGTGGTGGCAGATCTTTCGCTGGAGGACACAGCGGTGATCATGGGGAAAACGGTCAACACCGTGAAGCAGCTTCAAAGGCGGGCGCTCCTGGCGCTCAAGGAACGAGTCGCAGGAAAGGAGGCAGCCGAAGATGAACAATACGTCCAGCGAATCCGGTGACATCAAAGCGGTCCGGCGCCTTCTTGCGGAGTCCGGAGTCGAGGAGTCCCCTGAGCTCAGCGGCGCCCTGATGGACCTGCGGGCCGACGCCCGTACGCCTGCACCCGCCCCGAACGCTGAGCTGGAAGCTTTCTTCACTGGGGGAGTCACGCCGCTGCGCAAACCGTCGCGCAGGCGCGGCTTCCTGCTGGGCGGGGCGGTTATTGCGGCCATGGCAGCCGGAACCACAGGCGTGGCTGCGGCCAACGGGGGACTGTGGATCACGGCTGAGGATAGCCATGAGGCCCCTGCCCCGGTGAATTTTGAGCAGGTGCCCGCACCGACACCGGCTCCAGCAGAGACTGATCCTGCCCGGATGCCGGCCGACCTTCCGGCTGAACCCGCAGAAGAGGAACCGGAACCCGTGGCCGATGAGCCGCCCGCCGCTGAAACGGTTCCCGCCGAAGACGGCCAGTCTGGGGACGGTTCCGCCGACCCCGGCTTGGGCAGCGGCCCCGGAGCTGGCAGGGGCGAGCAACCGGGCCGGGACCCGGGCCGTGATTTGCCCGGGCGCGATGCATCGGGCCGGGACAAGGGACCGGGGAAGTGGCCTGACAGTGCAGGCCGCCCGGACGGGAACACCGGCAACGGTGGAAATACCGGCAATAACGGCTATGGGCCTGGCCGCGACAGCAGCATGGGCCCAGGCAACTCAGGCAAGGACAACGGCAAAGGCAGCGGCCGGGATGATCACCGTGGCGGCCCCCAGCACGGCAACGGTCCCGGCCGCGGCTCTGACTAACGCCCCTCAACACAAACGAGAGGCCAGTAACGGCTCGTTTCAGGCGCGAAACGAGCCGTAACAGGCCACTCGATGGGTGTTTT
>JBELYP010000122.1:0-8591 GCA_040273995.1 Arthrobacter sp. | reverse complement strand
CAACGGTCTTCAGGACCTCGGGAACGGAATCACGGATCACGGCGCGTGAACGGCCAATAACCTGCATGGCGAAGGCAACGTTGGCAAACACGGTCTTGTTGGGCAGCAGGCGGAAATCCTGGAACACGACGCCGATGCTCCGGCGCAGGCGCGGAACGCGCCAGCTGGGGATTTTGGCCACGTTGGAACCCGCGACGTAGACGGTTCCCCGCGTCGCGTGCTCTTCCTTGAGCACCAGCCGGATGAGCGTGGACTTGCCCGAACCGGATGCACCCACCAAAAAGACGAATTCGCCGCGGTCCACATCCAGGCTGACCGAGTTGAGGGCCGGCCGGGAGTTCCTGTCGTAGACCTTGGTGACGTTGTCGAAAGTGATCATTGCTGTTTCATGCCCTTACGTAGCAGCCGGAACGGCAAGGGCCTTTGGCCTTGGGAGCAGGGAACCGGCCTTTCGACTATAGCCAGCGGATCCCGCTGGCGGGCTCAGCACCAGGTGGTGTGTCGCCGTCGACGGGCGTGGCGGTGGGCAACGCCGGGACAGCGGCGGCCCGGCGCCTAACCCTCCGTTCGGCCGGACGGCAGTCCGGCGCCAACGCGGTGTCTAACCCGCCGCTTAACCCGCCGGCGGCTCCCCGGCCGGAAGCCCCCCCGCCACCGCCTGCCCGGCGAGAACCGCAGCTACTGCCGAGGCCCCGGGATCATCCATCACAATCGTGTAGTGGTTGGTACCGGCCACGTCCGAGATTTCCAGGTCCGGAAGCCGGTCCCGCCAGGACGCGATGTACGCGGGCGCGTACAAACCTGGTTCCTCGTTTAGCAGCCCGCGCGGGGCCCGCAGCAGACGTGCCGGATGCGCCAGCTCGTTCAGCGCCTGCAGCAGCGCCGTCCCGCGGTGCAGTTCCGCGGTGTCCTCGATGAGCGCCTGGGAGCAGGTGGCCGCGCGGTAACCGTCCCCGGCAGGTTGCAGGTCGTAGGCCAGATAATCACGCAGCAGGTCATTCCAGTGGCCGGTGAAGGCAGGGTGCGGAGCCCAGAACTGCTCGTAGTCTGCGAGCGAGCCGAAGACCTGTTCAAGCCGTTCAGCTGCCGGGCCCAATACGGCCTGGATGATCTGTTCGTCGCTCAGCCCGGCCGGCACGTCCAGCGGCAGGCCGCCGTCCACCAGGACCAGGGACTCCACCAGATGCGGGTGCCGGTTCGCCAGCACCAGTGCTGCGAAGGCGCCCATGGAATGGCCGGCTACGACGGCGCGGGGCACAGCCAGTGCCTCCAGGACCGCTGCCAGGTCATCAGCGTGCACCGGCATGCCGTACGGCCCGGGCAGGGTGTTGCTGCGGCCCCGCCCGCGCAGGTCCGGGGCAATGAAGCGCACGTCCGGCAGGGCACCTGCAACCATCCCCCAGGTCCGGTGCGAGGCCGTGACGCCGTGGATGGCCAGGACGGTGGGGGCATCGGGGTCGTTCGGGCCCCAGATGCCGGTATGCAGGGTGCCGCCCGGGACCGGAACTTCGGCGCTGGTGTAGGTACTCATCGCGCGCTCCACCCGCCGTCCATCGTGTAGGAGGCACCGGTGACCATCCCCGCCCCCGGGCCGGCGAGCCATGCGGCCAGGGAAGCGACTTCCTCCGGCTCCACCAGCCGCTTCACGGCGGACTCGGTGAGCATCACCGAGGCAACTACCTCCTCTTCGGGAATCGAGTTGATGCGGGCCTGGTCTGCGATCTGGGCTTCAACCAGCGCGGTTCGCACATAGGCAGGATTGATGCAGTTGGAGGTGACGCCGTGCGGTCCTCCTTCCAGCGCGGTGACTTTGCTGAGCCCCTCGAGGGCGTGCTTGGCGCTGACGTAGGCACTCTTGAACGCCGAGGCGCGCAGCCCGTGAACCGAGGAGACGTTAATGATCCGGCCATACCCCCGCTCATACATCCCCGGCAGCGCTGCACGGATCAGCAGGAAGGGGGATTCGACCATCAGCCGGTGGATCAGGCGGAACGTTTCGGGGTCAAAGTCCTGGATGGGGTTGATCCGCTGAATGCCCGCGTTGTTCACCAGAATGTCTGTGTCCAGTGACAGGTTTTCCAGTGCTTTCGTGTCGCTGAGGTCCACCTCCCACACCGTCCCGCCGGTAGCCGCAGCTACCCGCTCTGCCGCTTCCGCGTTGACATCCGCCACGGTGACCTTCGCACCCAGTTCAGCGAAGGCGCGGGCACACGCTTCCCCAATGCCGGACCCGCCTCCGGTGACCAGCGCCGTCCTGCCTTCCAGTCCCGCCGGGAGAATTGCTCCAGTGCTCATGCTCCGCCTCCGTCTTCCGGCGCCTCAGGCGCCATTCCCCGTTCGATAAACCGCATCATTTCTTCAAATTCCGCTTCCGGGATCTCCTGTGCAGCGCCCCCGCCGGTCCGGTCGGCGTGCCAGAGCACCCAGCGCATGCCGAGCATCTCGCCGATGCCCATCAGTGCCCACGCCACGGTGTCCACATCCATCGGCCGGATTTCCCCGGCGTCGCGCGCTGCTTTAAGGCCCTCCACGTAGCCGTGAACGATCCGGGTGTAGTGCATGCGCAGGGCGCCGGGTGAGACAAACTCTGCCTGCCGGATGATCCGGTAGAGCGCCGGGTGCTCTGCGGTGAACCGGAAGAAGGCCCGGAATCCGGCACGTTCGGCCTCGATCCGGTTAGCGGCAGCTTTCGCCGCCTCGGTCATGGCCTGGCGGACGCGGCGGTTCAGGTCCTCCACCACCTCGTCGAAGATGGCCTGTTTGCCTTCGAAGTACAGGTAGAAGGTGCCCAGACCTATCCCGGCCTGTTCGGTGATCTTCACGATCGAGGCGTCGTGGTATCCCACCGATGCGAAGACCTGTTCGGCGGCTTCGACCAGCCGGGCCCGGGTCCTGGTGCCGCGTGCTGTCCTGGGCGTGGTGCTCATCTGGTGTCCTGCCGGTTGGGGGTTGCGGGCTGAAGATTTTCGGAACTGCGCAGCCTGGAACGGGCTACCTTGTGCAGTGAAGTGCGCGGCAGGGAATCCACGAAGCAGACCCGGGACGGCACCTTGTACCGCGCCAGCCGGGCTCCGCAGTGTTCCAGGATGTCCTGGGCGTCCGGGGCCGTGCCGGGACGGCGCACCACCCAGGCAACGCCGGTTTCGCCCCAGCGCGGGTCCGGCTCGCCGGCGACCGCCGCTTCGGCTACGGCGGGGTGTTCCAGCAGGACAGCCTCCACCTCGGCCGGGGAGACATTTTCTCCGCCCGAAATGTAGATGTCCTTGAGCCGGTCGATTACCCGCAGGTAGCCGTCGGCGTCGCGCTCCACCAGGTCTCCGGTATGCAGCCAGCCGCCGGCGAGCGCCGCGGCGGTGGCTTCCGGGTCCCGGAAGTACCCGGAGAAGACCCCCGGTCCGGAGACCAGCAGCTCACCCGTGCCGGGTCCGTCCAGGTGTTCCCCGGTCACCGGGTCCGCGACGGCAACGTCAACGTGCGGATAAGGTTTGCCTGCCATGCCCACGCGGGCACCGGCTTCCTCCTCCGGCAGGCACAGCACATTCGGTCCGGCTTCGCTGAGTCCGTACCCCTGTGCCAGGGCCACCCCGCGCTTATGCCAGGTCCGCAGCAGCGGAGCAGGCATGGGCGCACCGCCCACGACGGCTCGTCCCAGGCTCGAGAGGTCCGTGCGGTCAAAGCGCGGATGGGAGGCGAGCATCAGGTAATGCGCCGGAACACCCATCATGGTGGTCACCTTCCGGTCCTCGATCAGCGCCAGTACCCGGCCGGCGTCGAACGTGCGTTCAAGGACCACGGTGGCACCGGTCCACCAGGCCAGCAGCGGCTGGATGTTCCAGCCTCCCGCGTGGAACTGCGGCAGCACCGCCAGCACCACGTCCCGGCTGCCAATCTCCGCGGTCCGGGAAAGTGAAAGGTTGGTCCAGAAGCAGTTCGCGTGGCTGAGCACCACGGCTTTGGGTTCCGCTTCGGTGCCGGAGGTGAAGACCATCAGCAGCGGGTCATCGTCCAGAACGGTGTCCCCGGTGCTGCCGGCTTCGCCCAGCAGACGCAGCGGTGCCGGCGGTCCGGACTCCACTCCGGCGCGGCCCGGGGCGGCCGACGGCGGCGGAACGGCCAGGCGGGCGGCCGCCTCCGTGGCGACAGCGGAGAACTCCTCCTCCACCAGCAGCAGCGCCGGATCCGCGAGCGAGAGCTGTGCTGCGAGCTCACGGGCCGAGAGCCGCCAGGACAGCGGCACCAGGACCAGCCCTGCCTTGGCACAGGCGAAGAAGGCCACCACGTGGTCCGCGCTGTTGCCGGTCACCGTGGCAATCCGGTCACCGCGGCGGTAGCCGGCATCCCTGAACGCGCCGGCCAGTGCCGTGGCCCGGGTCTCCAGGTCCCGGTAACTCAGCGGCACGCCGCGGTCATCGATGGCAGTGCGGTCCGGGGTGGACAGGGCGCGGTCCGCCGTCCAGCGGCCCAGCGTGTGCAGGGAACTCATCCGGCTTCCTCCAGGATTTGCTGCGGCCGGCGGGCGGCTTCGCGGCTGCGCAGGCGCGCTGCGGCGCCGGCTAGTCCTCCCGGCATAAAGAGCACCATCAGGATGAACAGGGTACCGAGGATGAACATGGGCTCGGAGAGCGGAATCTGCAGGATCCGGGGCAGGCCGTCAATGGCGTCCGAGTTGGCGAGCGCGGTCAGGCGCTGGTCCAGCAGGGTATAGACCACCCCGCCCAGCACAGCCCCCCAGCGTGAGCCGACACCGCCCAGGACCACCATGACCAGCAGGGTGATGGTGAAGTCCGATGACACGGCCCGCGGAACGGCACCGGACTGCAGCAGCAGGTAGGTCATGCCCACCACCCCGGCCAGCGTCGCGGCGACGACGAAGATCAGGAGCTTAGCCAGATAGGGCTGCAGCCCCAGCACCCGCACCCGCATTTCGTTCTCCCGCACGGCAGCTGCAACGTGCCCGGCACGGCTGCGCTGGATCCAGGCCGTCACCAGGAACACCGCCACGAGGGCTGCGAGCGCCAGCCAGTACAGGTTGCGGGTGTTCGCCACGCCGACCAGGAAGGACGGCACGTGCTCGGTGGCCAGACTCAGTCCTTCCTCTCCCCCGGTGGCACCGTCCGGGTTCCGCCGCACCATCACGGACCCGGCCTGGGCGAACGCCAGCGTCACCATGGCGAACGGTATGCCGGTGACCCGGAGCGCGACGGCGCCGGTCAGGTTGGCCAGCACGACCACCACCACCAGGGTCAGGGCCATGGCCGGCAGCAGCGGCAGGCCGGTCCGGTCCAGGATGATCGCCAGCCCGTACACGCCGGCTCCGAAGTACAGTGCGTGCCCGAAGGACAGCATGCCCGCGACGCCGAGCAGCAGGTGGTAGGTGAGCGCTGCGGCCGCCATCAGCATGCACAGTGCCATCAGCTGCAGCGAGCCCGGGGTGTAGGTGGGTCCGGGCAGCAGTCCGGGCAGCGACAGATTGAACAGCGGCAGCACCGCGAGGACGAGCACTCCTGCCGCGCCCGCGACCCAGGCGGCAGGACGCCGTCGTGCTTTGCCCTGCTGCTTTACCGGAGGTGGCGCCTTGGTGTCCTCCCGGACCTGTGCTGTGCTCATGCCGTAACCGCCTTTCCCATCAGTCCTGCCGGCCTGGCCAGCAGGACTGCAGCGAGGAGCAGGACCACCACAAAGTCCCCCACGCCCCAGTAGAAGTTTGCGAACTGCTGCAGGATCCCCACTGCCACGGAGGCCAGCGCGGCACCGGTCAGCGACCCAAGGCCGCCGATCACCGTGACGATGAACGCGAAGATCAGCAGCGAACCGCCCAGCAGCGGTGACACGTAGCCGAAGTAGTGGCTGGCCAGCACGCCCCCCATGCCCGCCGCTGCCCCGCCAATGGTGAAGACGAGGGTGAAGGCTTTGCGGACGTCGATGCCCAGGGCGGTGACCATGGACCGGTTTTCGACGCCGGCGCGGATGATCATGCCATACCGGGTTTTCTTCAGGAACAGCAGCAGTCCGCCGAGGACCAGGGCTGCGGCGAGAATGGCCACGAACCGGTCATTCGGGATCCGGGCGCCGAGAATGTCCGTGGTTTCCTTCAGCCAGGCCGGTCCGGTGATGAAGGACGGGTCGGTTCCCCAGATGCCTTCGAACAGGGCCACCGAGGCCAGGGACAGGCCCACGGTCACGAGCACCTGCTCAATGTGGCGCTGGTACAGCGGCCGGATAAGGATCCGCTCGGTCAGCGCCGCGAACACCGCACCTGTGGCGGCCCCGACGGCCAGTGAAATAAGGAAGACTCCCCAGCCGCCGGCCCCGAGTGCCTGCGCCGCCTGCCAGCCGATGAACGCGCCAAGGGTCAGGAAGGAGCCGTGGGCGAAGTTCAGCACGCCCATCAGTCCGTAGATCAGGGACAGGCCCGAGGCGACCAGGAAATAGAGTGCCCCCAGGCCAAGGCCGGTGACAGTGAGCAGGATGATGGTGCTCATGCCCTAGACCTCCTTCGGTGCGGCGATGCGGGCGGGGTCAGGATTGCCGGTGGAGCTGGAATTCTCCGCGGCACCGGTGTGGACGCCCAGCAGCCGGTGATTGAGCTCCGTGTCATCGAGGAACTCCCCGGCGTCCATGCCTGTCAGCGCCACTTTTCCGCCGGAAAGGACCGTGACTGTGGCAGCGAGCTGGCGCACGACCGTCAGATTCTGCTCCACCAGCAGGATTGGCACCGTCCGGGCCGCTTCGGCCAGTGCCTCAGCAACTTCCTGCACGATCTTCGGAGCCAGGCCCTTGGTCGGTTCGTCCACGAGCAGCACCTTATTGGTGTTCAGCAGGGCACGGGCCAAGGAGACCATTTGCTGCTGGCCGCCGCTGAGTGTCCCCGCCATCTGCGCGGCACGCTCCACCAGGTCCGGGAAGAGGTCCTCGACGAGCTGCCGCCTGGGGTGCTCGTCCCGCTCGGCCAGGCGGAGATTCTCCGCAACAGTGAGCCGGGAGAACACTTCCCGGTCCTCCGGGACGAAGCCAACGCCGCGGGCGATGATCCGGTGCGTCTCGGCGCCGTCGATGCGCTCGCCGTCGAGCTCCACCTCCCCGGTGCGGGGAATGAGCCCGATGATCGCCTTGATGGTGCTGGTTTTCCCCACACCGTTGCGGCCGAGCAGCGCGGTGACGCCTGAGGCCGGAACCTCGAAGCTGACGTCCTCGACGACCTGCTGGCCGCCGATGGAGGCGGAGAGACGGTGCACCCGCAGAATGGGTGCAGTTTCGGTGTTCATCAGACGGGTTCTCCCAGGTAGGCGCTCTGGACCAGCGGGTTGGCCATGACTGCTTCGGGGGTATCGACGGCGAGCAGGGATCCGTGGTGCATCACGGCGACCCGGTCCACCAGCCCCAGGACCACTTCCATATGGTGCTCCACCATCAGCACCGTGCGCCCGGAGTCCCGGTGCATCCGGCGGATAACTTCGGAGAGTCCGGCGACGTCCCCGGATCCCACCCCGGCCATGGGCTCGTCGAGGAGGATCACTGCCGGGTCCGCGGCCAGCAGCATGGCGATTTCCACCTTGCGCTTGTCCCCGTGGGACAGGCCGCCGGCAACGGCTTCGGCTTTGGCTCCGAGCCCCACTTCCCCGATGCAGCCGGCCGCAATCCGGGTGGCCTCGTCACCGCTGCGCGGGAAGCGCAGCAGTGACAGGCTGCCGCCCAGTTTGGCCTGGGCGGCCAGCCGCACGTTTTCGAGAACGCTCAGCTGCGGGAACAGGCTGGAGGTTTGGAAGGTCCGGCCCAGTCCAGCCGCCGCCCGCCGGTGCACTGCCAGCCGCCCGACGTCGTTCCCCGAGACAGCCACGGTGCCCTCGGTAGGGCGCAGCAGCCCTGAGATGACGTTGAACAGGGTGGTTTTGCCGGCGCCGTTGGGGCCGATTACCCCGAGCATTTCCCCGCGGTGAACGGGCAGGTTCACGTCGTCGAGGATCCGGGCCCCGCCAATGCTGAGTCCGACGCCGGTGAGTTCCAGTGCAGTGGGAGCGTCCATGGGGTCCACGGCCTACTTTGCGGCTTCCGGCGGCGCGACGGAGTCCGCCGCGACCGTTTCGACGAGGGTGGGAACCCAGGTGCCGCCCTGGTCATTCAGCGTGACCTGGTACATGTCCTGGAGCAGCGCGTGGTCCGAGGCGCGGACCGTGGTGGTGCCCTTGGGCCCCTCGAAGCTCCAGCCTTCCAGCGCGGAAACCATCGCATCGACGTCGCTGCCGCCTTCGCGGACAGCCTGCACAATCATCTGCCCGGCCACGAAACCGTCCGGGGTGAACAGGTCGGCCTTCTTGCCGGCCGCTTCAACGGACTCGATCATGGCCTTCTCCACCTCGTTGTCCCCGGCGCCCGGGAAATAGTGGTTCAGGAAGGAGATCTTGGTGCCGGCGGCGCCGTAGGCACCGAAGGTTGCGGCGTCCCCCAGTCCGGTGACAATCGGGGCGGCATCGAACGCACCCTGCTGGTCCAGCGCCTGCCACATCGAGCCCGACGTTGCTCCGGCCCACGCCACGAAGGCCATATCCGGTGCGGCGTCGATCAGCTGTCGGGCGAAGGGAGTGAACTCGGTG
>JBELYP010000121.1:0-8677 GCA_040273995.1 Arthrobacter sp. | reverse complement strand
GGTGTGTGCCGCCGGATGATGTGAGGGCTCTGGCCCGGGACGGTGTCCCGGGCCAGAGCCATGCCCAGTGGGCATTCCTTGGCTAGGCCGGAACGAGACCCAGGGAACGGCCCAGGCGGCGCCGGTGCTCACGCGCCGGACCGAAGAGCTGGCTGGCGGCATGGGCGCGCTTGAACACCAGCTGGGCGTCATGTTCCCAGGTGATGGCAATGCCGCCGTGCAGCTGGACGGTTTCGGAGGCCACGTAGTCGAGCGCCTCCGAGCACCATGCCTTGGCTGCCGCGGCCCGTTCGGACAGGTCCGGCGCATTGGTTCCGGCAGACCAGGCGGCCGCCCAGGCGGTGGTGCGCGAGGTTTCAACCTTCAGCAGCATGTCCGCCATGCGGTGCTTCAGGGCCTGGAATGAGCCGATCGGGCGGCTGAACTGCACCCGCTGCCCGGCGTACTCCACGGTCATGTCCAGTCCGCGCTGCGCGGTGCCCACCTGCAGGCAGCTCACGGCCACCAGGGCGATGTCGCGAATCTTTTCCAAGGCAGCGGATGCGTCCAGAGACAGCGGCCGTGCCGGAACATCGCGAAACGACAGGGTGGCAAAACGCAGCGTGGGATCGACTGCCGGAATCTCGGTGCGGTCCACGCCGGCTGGATCCAGCACCTCGAAGATGCCGGTGCCTTCCGGGGTGGTGGCGACGGCCAGGAGCGTGTCTGCAGTACCGCCGTCGAGCACCAGCGTGGCAGTGCCGCTGAGCGTCCACTGCCCGTCCGAGCCGGCTGTGGTGATGCCCGATCCCGTGGTGTTCCATTTGCCCAAGGGATCAGCCCACGCCAGGGTGGCGAGGGTGCTGCCTTCGGCGATGCCGGGAAGCAGGCGCTCCCGGTCCGCCTCGTCTCCGGCATGTAGAACGGCTGCAGCGGCCAGGACGGCAGAGGAAAGCATTGGGCTGGGCGCCAGATGGTACCCAAGGGTTTCCAGCACCAGCCCGGTTTCGAACCAGGTGAAACCGGCGCCGCCGTACTCCTCGGGAATGGCCAGGGATGCGACGCCGACTTCCTCAGCCAGGACCTGCCACAGCTTGCCGTCGTAACCGTCCGCCGCAGCCGCGCGGACCGCGGCCGGTGTGGCATGGCGGGCAAGCAGTGCCCGGAGCGTCTTGACGAGTTCGTTCTGCTCTTCAGTCAGGGAAAAGTCCATCATGTCCTCAGATGCCGGTGGTCAAAAGCAGGGAAGCCAGACGGGAACGGTGGTGCCGCGGTGTGCCCCATGCCCCGATGAGGGCGCGGACCTTGGTGAACCACAGGCCAAGGTCATGTTCCTCGGTGTAGCCGATGGCGCCGTGCACCTGAAGCGCTGTGCGGGCGGCCAGGTCCGCGGCGTCGGCGGCAGCAACCTTGGCAGCGGATACGCTGCGCGGTCCGTCCGGTGCACCGAGGTCCAGGGCCGCACCGTACAGCAGGGGGCGGGCGAACGTCAGGGCCACGCGGACGTTGGCAAGCTGGTGCTTCAGTCCCTGGTATTCACCGACGGGGCGGCCGAACTGTTCGCGGATTTTCGCGTAGGAAACGGATTCCTCCAGCAGCCGTTCCCCGGCGCCCAGGAGCATCGCGGCGCAGGCCAGGGCGGCACGGTCCAGCGCGGTGGCGGCGGCGGCCGGATCGATGGCCAGCGGTTCGCCGTCGGCGCTCAGCGCGCTCAGAGAACGGGTCCGGTCCATGGAGCCCAGTGCCGTGCCCGGCACAGCAGGGGTCAGGGAATCGGAGGTGAGCAGGAAGCTGTGCGTTGAGGAGGCCGCGTCGAGCGCGTACGGCGCGAGCCCGGGAACAGCCGCGGTGGCGACGGCGGATCCGTCCAGGATGCCACCGCGCGTCCCGGCATCCACCAGGTCCGGCAGCAGGGCGGCGGATTCAATGTACGGGCCGGGAACGCCGTGGTAGCCCAGGCGTACGAACGCCACCGCGAGGTCCACGGCAGTGCCGCCCATGCCGCCGTCGTCCTCCGGGACGCAGAGCCCGAACAGGCCCAGCTCGGCGAGCTGGCACCAGAGCACCTGGCCCAGCGCAGTGTCACCGTCCGCCCAGGTGCGGGCAATCTTGGTGCCGCCGGAGCTTTCGATGATCTCGTCGAGGGCCTCGGCGAGGGAGTGCTGTTCTTCACTGAGCACGAACTTCATGAGGTCCTCCTGCCGTCGCCGCCGCGGGGAAGACCGAGCAGGCGTTCTGCGATGATGTTGCGCTGGATTTCGTTGGTGCCCGCATAGATCGGACCGGCGACGGCGAAGAGGTAGTCCTCCACCCAGCGCCCGTCCGCCTCGGCTCCGGTGCCGCGCAGCTCGGCTTCCGCGCCCAGCAGGGTGAGGCCGGTTTCCTGGATGGCAATGTCCAGCTCGGACCAGAACACCTTGTTGACGCTGCCCTCGGCGCCGATGTCCCCGCCCTGCTGCATGGTGCTGACCGTGCCCCAGGTGTAAAGCCGGTAGGCCTCGGACTTGATCCAGGCGTCGACGACGGCGTCCTGGGTAAAGAGGTCCGGTTCCGGACGGGATTTCCACAGGCCGATCAGGCGGTCGGCGGCGGCACAGAAGCGGCCCGGGGAGCGCAGGGAGAGCCCGCGCTCGTTGCCCGCCGTGCTCATCGCTACCCGCCAGCCGTCCCCGGGGGCGCCTAGGACGTCGCTGTCGGGAACAAAAACGTCGTCGAAGAACAGCTCCGCGAAGCCGGTTGAGCCGTCCAGCTGGGTGATGGGCCGGATACTCAGCCCGGGGGCGTCCATCGGGAACAGGAAGTAGGTGAGGCCGCGGTGGCGCTGGGCGGCCGGGTCTGTGCGGAACAGGCCAAAACCTCGGTCCGCCCAGACGGCCCGGGAGCTCCAGGTCTTCTGTCCGCTGAGCAGCCAGCCGCCGCGTTCCTCGTCCCGTTTGGCGGTGCTGCGGATTGCTGCCAGGTCGCTGCCGGCACCCGGCTCGGACCAGGCCTGCGCCCAGATCAGCGAACCGTCGGTCATGTCTCGCAGGTAGCGGTTCCGCTGGTCGTCGGTGCCGTGCTCAAAGAGGATCGGAGCCAGCAGCGAAATGCCGTTCTGGGCCACCCGCGTGGGTGCGCCGGCACGGTAATACTCTTCCTCGAACAGGACCCATTCAATGAGTCCGGCACCGCGTCCGCCGAATTCCTCGGGCCAGGAAACCACCGACCAGCCGCCGCGGGCCAGCTCGGCTTCCCACTCGCGGTGGGCGGCGAAGCCCTCCGCGGTATCCATGGAGGGCAGCGGTGTGGCCGGCACGTGTTCGGCCAGCCAGGCGCGTGCCTCGGCCGCGAAGGCCAGCTGTTCTTCTGTCAGGTCCAGGTTCATGGCGTAACCGCCGCGCTGCGCATGCTCTTGACTCCCATTCCGGCCAGCGAATCCGCGCCGACCTCTGCGTTGTGGGCATGGGCTGCGTGGTGCAGCCCGAAGACCGAGTCCATGCCGGCGCGGAGCCCCTGCAGGTCCTCGGCCTGGTTGACGGCCTTCTTGGCCAGGGCCAGCCCCAGGCGGGGCATGGCGGAGATCCGTTCGGCCATGGCCATCACGGTGCTTTCGAGTTCGGCTGCCGGCACCACCTGGTTCACCATGCCCAGGTCCCGGGCGCGGGTGGCCGGGAACCGGTCGCCCGTGAACAGGAATTCTTTGGCGGCCCGCGGGTTCATCACCCAGGGGTGGGCGAAGTACTCCACGCCCGGAATGCCCATGCGGACCACTGGATCGGAGAAGAAGGCGTCGTCGGAGGCAACAATGAAGTCGCAGGACCACGCGAGCATGAGTCCGCCGGCTATGCAGGCACCCTGCACCATGGCGATCACCGGCTTCGGGATTTCCCGCCAGCGCCGGCACATGCCCAGGTACACCTCAGATTCCCGGGCAAAACGGGAGTCCACCCCCTCGGCGCCTACGTGGTCCCACCAGATCACGGCCTTGCGTTCAAAACTCTGGTCGATGTCCCGCTCAGGGGTACCGATGTCATGCCCGGCGGAGAAGTGCTTGCCGTTGCCCGCCAGCACAATCACCTTGACGGCGTCGTCATTCACCGCGCGGGTGAAGGCAGCGTCCAGCGCGTAGGTGACCTTCGAATTCTGGGCGTTGCGGTACTCCGGGCGATTGAGCCGCACGACTGCGACGGTCTCGCGCACTTCGTACGTCACAACCTCGACGGCGTCGTCGTTCTGCATCGTGGTTCCTCCCTGGACTTCCTGAAAAACATGTCTACCAAACAAGTGCTTGTTTTGCTAGCATAGGCGATGCTCGACTTTGTGAACAGTGGCGGTGGGCAACGAAAGGTGTTTCGTGGATCTGAACTATGCAGCAGAAGATGAGGAGTTCCGCCGGGAGGTCAGGGAGTGGCTGGAGTCCAACCTCTCCGGCCGGTTTGCCCACCTGCGCGGTAAGGGCGGATCCGGCCGTGAACATGAGGCCTTCGAGGAACGCCTGGAATGGAACCGGCACCTGGCTGCACACGGCTGGAGCTGCGTCGGCTGGCCCGTGGAGCACGGCGGCCGGGGACTCAGCCTGCTGCAGCAGGTGATTTTCCACGAGGAGTACGCCCGCGCTGATGCCCCCGCACGCGTGAACCACTTCGGCGAGGAGCTCATTGGCCCCACCCTGATCGCATTCGGCACTCCCGAGCAGCAGGCCCGGTTCCTGCCCAGGATCGTGGCTGTGGAGGAACTGTGGTGCCAGGGCTACTCGGAGCCTGGCGCCGGATCGGACCTCGCCAACGTGGCCACCAAGGCCCGGCTGGAAGACGGGCGCTGGGTGATTGACGGGCAGAAAGTCTGGACCTCCCTGGCCCACCACGCCGACTGGTGCTTTGTGATCGCCCGGACCGGCACCGGAGAGCGCAAGCACCAGGGACTGTCCTACCTCCTGGTGCCCATGGACCAGGACGGCGTCGAGGTCCGTCCCATCCTCCAGCTGACGGGCACCTCGGAATTCAACGAAGTCTTCTTCGACGGCGCCGTCACGGAGGAGGACCTGGTGGTCGGCGAGCCCGGAGCGGGCTGGTCGGTGGCCATGGGCACCCTCGGGTTCGAGCGCGGCGTCTCCACCCTCGCCCAGCAGATTGCCTTCCAGCGGGAACTGGACGCCGTCGTCGAACTGGCCCGCAGCAACGGAGCCATCGATGACCCGCTTATCCAGGACCGCCTGGTCTCAGCGCACATGGGCCTGGAGATGCTCCGGCTCCACGGGCTGCGCACGCTCAGCGGCGAGCAGGGCATTGAAGCGTCCATTACCAAGCTGCTCTGGGCGCCCTGGCACCGCTCGCTCGGTGAGCTGGCCATGGAAGTTGCCGGCGCCAGCGCACTCACCGCAGCGGGGGAACCGTACGAACTGGACGCCCTGCAGACCCTGTTCCTGTTCAGCCGGGCGGACACGCTCTACGGCGGTTCGGACGAAATCCAGCGAAACGTTATTGCCGAGCGTGTGCTCGGCCTGCCGAAGGAGGCCCGGGCATGAATCCCGCGCGCGCTGCACAGCCTGTCCCCGACTACGTTCCCGCCCATGGCCTGCTGGCCGGCAGGCGGGTAGTGGTCACCGCCGCCGCCGGCGCCGGAATCGGTGCCGCCGCTGCCCGGCGCTGCCTGGAAGAGGGTGCGGCCCTGGTGGTCCTGGGGGACACCCACGCCGGCCGCCTGGAAAGCGCCGCCGCCGAGCTGGATGCCGAATTCGGCGTCGAACGCGTCCGCTGGGCCGTCTGCGACGTCACCGTCGACGAGCAGATCGAAGCCCTGTTGGACCTCGCCGAGGACGCCGGAGGCGTTGACGTCATGATCAACAACGCCGGCCTCGGCGGAACCGCCTCCATCCTGGAAATGACCGACGAACAGTGGGGCAAGGTCCTGGACGTCACGCTGACCGGCACCTTCCGCAGCGTGCGGGCTGCCGGACGCCGCATGGTGAAGAACCAGGTCCGCGGCAACATCATCAACAATGCCTCCGTGATTGGCTGGCGTGCCCAGGAGGGCCAGGCGCACTACGCGGCAGCCAAGGCCGGAGTCATGGCCCTGACCCGCTCCGCGGCACTGGACCTGGCGCCGCACGGGATCCGCGTCAATGCGGTCTCCCCGAGCCTGGCGATGCATCCGTTCCTGGCGAAGGTCACCTCCGAAGAACTGCTCGAGCAGCTCACCTCGCGGGAAGCCTTTGGCCGGGCCGCCGAACCCTGGGAGATCGCCAACGTGATGGTGTTCCTCGCCAGCGGGTACTCCTCCTACATGACGGGCGAAGTCGTCTCCGTCAGCAGCCAGCAAGCCTAAGGACACGCCCATGACTACCGCCTACATCATCGACGCCGTCCGCACTCCGGGAGGGCGCCGCCGCGGCTCGCTGGCCGGCATCCACTCCGCGGACCTCGGCGGCCACGTCATTTCCGCCCTGATGGAACGCACCGGCGTGGACCCCGGCACCGTGGACGACGTGATTTTCGGCTGCACCGACACCATCGGGTCCCAGGCCGGAGACATTGCCCGCACCGCCTGGCTGGTGGCCGGCCTGCCGGACCACGTTCCCGGCGTCACCATCGACCGGCAGTGCGGCTCCAGCCAGCAGGCCGTGCACTTCGCCGCGCAGGGCGTGATGTCCGGTACCGCTGACCTGATTGTGGCCGGGGGAGTGCAGAACATGTCTGCCATTCCCATCTCCGCCGCCATGCTCCAGGGCAGCCAGTACGGTTTTACGACGCCGTTTGCCCAGTCCCCGGGCTGGGTGGCCCGCTACGGGGACCAGGAAGTTTCCCAGTTCCGTTCTGCTGAAATGATCGCCGAGAAGTGGGCCATTCCGCGGGAACAGATGGAGGAGTTCGCGCTGCAGAGCCATCAGCGCGCCCTGCGGGCCATGGACGAGGGCCGCTTCGAGAACGAAATTGTCCCCGTGGCAGGCCTGAACCAGGACGAAGGGCCGCGGCGGGATACCTCGCTGGAGAAGATGGCCGGCCTGGCTCCGCTCACCGAAGGCGGGCGGATTACCGCAGCCGTCGCTTCACAGATTTCCGACGCCGCCAGCGCGCTTCTGATCGCTTCCGAAAGCGCCGTCGCAGCCCACGGCCTCACTCCGCGGGCGCGCATCCACCACATCTCCGTCCGCGCCGACGATCCGGTGTGGATGCTCACCGGCCCCATCCGGGCCACAGCCTATGCCTTGGGGCGGGCCGGCATGAGCGTGGATGACATCGACCTGTTCGAGTGCAACGAAGCCTTCGCCTCTGTGGTCCTCGCCTGGGCGCAGGAACTGGGCATCGACCTGGCGAAGGTCAACGTCAACGGCGGTGGAATCGCCCTTGGCCATCCGATCGGCGCCACCGGCACCCGCATCATGGCGACGCTGCTGAACGAACTCGAGCGCACGCAGGGACGCTACGGCCTGCAGGTCATGTGTGAAGGCGGCGGCCAGGCCAACGTCACCATCATCGAACGGCTCTAGGCGGAAGCTGAGCACGGGAAGGGCCTGCCCGCGGTTTTTCGCGGGGCGGGCCCTTTTTGCTGGTGCTGGGTGCCGGGGAGGACTGGGAAACCGTGCGCGCTGGGTCTAAGCGGGGTCGGGGGTTAGGCGGAACGAACGGTGGCCGCAGCGGCCCTCAGCTGCAGCACCGCCTCATCCACTATCCGGTCCACGAGTTCCTGGCAGCTGGGCAGTTCATCGATGACACCCACCACCTGCCCGGAGGCCAGCATCCCGGCTTCAGTATCGCCGTCGACCAGGCCGGCCTTGAGCAGCATCGGCGTGTTGGCTGCCAGCATCATCTGGTTCCAGGATCGGCCAGAGCTTCGCTTCATCGCCAGTCCGTCACGGGCCAGTTCCAGCCAGGACTGCCCTGCCATGTTCTTGAACTGCACCGTGCGGCGGAGGGTGGGCAGCAGCTGCGCCAGCTTGCCGGCGCCCTCGAGGCCCTGCACGAACTCGGTGCGCAGCAGCCTGTGCGGCATGCCGTCGGCCTTCGCCGTCACCACCGTTCCGTCCAGCCCGAACTCAAGGTAGCGCCG
The DNA here is from genome assembly GCA_040273995.1 of Arthrobacter sp. GTDB lineage: Bacteria > Actinomycetota > Actinomycetes > Actinomycetales > Micrococcaceae > Arthrobacter_B. The sequence continues at coordinate 673 of JBELYP010000121.1, read as the reverse complement.
CTTGATTTCCTCCGGAACGGCGCTGTCGCTGGTCAGCAGGAAACGTGTGCCCATGCCGATTCCGACGGCGCCGTAGGCCAGCGCAGCCGCCAGGCCGCGGCCGTCAAAGAAGCCGCCGGCCGCGATCACCGGGATGTCCACAGCCGCGGCCACCGTGGGCAGCAGCAGCGACGTCGGAATGGCACCGGTGTGTCCGCCGCCCTCCCCGCCCTGGATCAGCACGGCATCTGCACCCCAGGCAGCGACCTTTTCAGCATGCCGCACCGAACCGATGGAGGGGATCACCACCGCTCCGTGCTCTTTGAGCCTGCTGATCAGCTCCGGCTTCGGCGCCAGCGCAAACGAGGCGACCTTCACCTCGTACTTCGTCAGGAGGTTGACGCGCTGCTCGGCATCGGCCGCGTCGGCGCGCAGATTGACGCCGAAAGGCTTGTCCGTGCGGCTCTTCACCTCAGTGATGGCGTCTTCCAGCTCGCGCAGGCTCATGGTCGCGGACGCCAGGATGCCCAGGGCTCCGGCCTCCGCCGTGGCCGTGACCAGGCGCGGTCCGGCCACCCAGCCCATGCCGGTCTGGACAATCGGATGCTCGACGCCGGTGAGTTCAGTCAGCGGGGTGGAAATACGGTTCAGGGTGCTCATGCCGGTACCTCGTCTTCTCTGCGCTTGAAGGGGT
>JBELYP010000120.1:0-8693 GCA_040273995.1 Arthrobacter sp. | reverse complement strand
CACCAGTTCCGCCTGCAGCCAGTACAGTCTCCGCCCGGCCGTTGAGCGTACCCGCGCGCCGAGCAGCTCCGGCAGGCTCCGTCCGGTGGCCAGCCCCAGTTTCGCGGAAAGGTACTGCACCAGCCACGCCATCACGTTTCCGGCCACAACCACCCACACGAGCAGATAGCCGAAGCGTGCACCGGCGGTCATGTTGCTGGCTACGTTGCCGGGGTCCAGGTAGGCGACTCCGGCTACCAGCGCCGGGCCGAGGAGCCACGGCAGGCGGGTAGCTGCCCCGGGCCGGGAGGCCGGGGGAGCAGGGTCCGAGGGGGCTGCTTTGGGGAGCATACGGCCAACGTAACACCGCGAGTTCGGCCTGCCTAACTGTTTCCCGCAGGTGTGCGCAACAACTCGGGGATTAGTTCCCCGGGCCACAAGATCCTGCTACACCGGGGGCTCCGTCTCCGGGGCCGCAGCTGCCGCCGCCCGGGTGCTGTGCTGAAGCACGGCCAGCCACGCCAGCGCACCGGCAACCGGAACCAGCAGCACAGCGGCAAACCACAGTGCGCGCCTGGTGCCGGTGACTTCAGAGGTCCGAAACAGGCTCACCAGAGCGCCGGCCGTCAGGGTGAGGACCAGCAGGGTGAGCAGCACACAGGCTGGAATCCACATGAGGAGGTCTACGGACATGGCGTTCAGGCACTTTCAGGCAGGTCAATGGGAGTTGGATCATCAACTGCGGGGGTCACTGTGCCGGAGCGCTTTTGGCCAGTGCGGAACCAGCCTACGGCCCGGCAGCAGCCTGCGTCGTCATCCTCAAAGATGACTTTTGGCGGTTCGGCCTCATACCGGAATTCCGGCCCGGAGCATGCCGGAGATTAAGGTTGGAACATGCCAGTCCGTCCGCCTTCCGCGCCCTCATCCGCAACGGCGCGCGGGTTTTGCGCCGTCATGGCGGCAGTGAGCATTCCGATGGCGCTGCTGGTTCCGCTCTGGATCACCGCGGGCCGCGTGCTGGTGGGAGCGGACGGCCGGCTGGTGACTGTCTTTGCCCTCACCGCCGGTCCGGTCCTTGCCGTGCTGATGCTCACCGCGGCGGTGAAAATCACCATGGCAGCAGCCGGCCGCAGGCCGTTCGGTGCGCCGCTGCGCACCTCGGTGCTGCTGCTGGCGAACTACGTGCTGGCCGGGGCGTTCGGCTTCTTCGTCCCGGATTTTGGCGAGCCGGACGCGGGCTCGGTCTTCTCTGCACTGGCGGGACCGGAAGTGCTCGGCTACTCGGCGGCGCTCGCCAACCCCTTTGGCATCTCCACGCTCATGGCAACCGTGGCGGTGCTGGTAAATGCCGTCCGCGGCGCTCAGCGGACGGCGGCGCCGGCGGCACACGGATAGTAGAACTCAAAATCGTCATACGGGTCCCGCCAGGCTGATTCATCCCGCGCAAGGCGCACGACGGCGGAAGCCGGTACCCAGCGGTTGTGTGCGCGGCCGTCGTCGTCAATCCAGTGCACCAGCACCTGGCTGCGCGTCCACGCCACGGCCTTTCCGTCTGCCTTGAGCTCCTCGAAGGAACACCGCACATACGGTTCCTGCCGGTACGGGGCATGGGTGACGCGGGGACGGGGAGCTGCGGGGCTGCGGAGTGCGGCAGGCTGGGCGGTAAGAGTCATGTGCCTACTGTCGCCGACGGCACTGACACTGCGGCGGCGGAGCCGTCTCCCGGGGCTCAGGCAGGCAGGGCTAGGACGCCAGATCCCGCCATTTGGCAGCGGCCTTGGTGCCCAGGGAGGTGCTGCTGTCCTTGACCTTCCGGGGGATCATCCGAATTACCGGAGCCAGTTCGGAGCGCACGGATTTGTGCGGTTGTTCGGCAGCGGCCGGCTGCCGGCTGGTGCTGGCCGGGCGGTTCATCAGCAGGTAGGCCAGGGCAACGGGGGCGATCAGCAGGGAAATCAGCGTCAGCGTGCCCACACCGTACATTGCAAGCATGGCGTAGAACGGCCGGTCGAACAGGGAAGCCACAAACCCGGCACTGCCCAGGAGCAGCCACAGCCAGAAGACGCCGACCAGGACCAGGGCGGTTCGGGCACGGCGGAAGAGCATAACGGAGCGACGGCGTGCCGAAGGCGCGCTTGCCTGAGACTCAGTGCCCATTTGGTTCTCCCCCAGCTACATGGGCCCAAGACAAAGGACCCTATCGCTGATATTAGTCCCTTTTGGTGCGTAACTCTGGCATACACAGGCAACAATGGTCTGTGTCGTTCCAAGAGAGGAAAACCTTGCGCACCACCCCCGGCCCCGGCCTGTTGTTTGTGCTGGTCTGTGCCATGGCAGCCGGACCGGTCATGAACTACGGGATCTCTGCCACCAGCACGCTCATCATGGCGGACCTGGGCATCAGTGAGGCCCAGTTCGGCCTGCTGGCTGCCACCTGTTTCGCCAGCGCCGCGCTGTCCTCCATGTCCCTGGGCCGGCTGAGTGACCGCATCAGTGCCCGGTCCCAGATGCTGATCATCTTCGGCGGCACTGCCCTGGCACTGGTGCTGATGGCCGTTTCAGGGAATTACCTGTGGCTGCTCGCCGCCGTGCTGCTGTCCGGGCCGGCCCAGGCCATCTCCAATCCCACCACCAACCGCATCATCATCCACGCCGTGCCGCCGCGCAAACGGCCCGGCTGGATGGGAATCAAGCAGTCCGGTGTCCAGGCGAGCCAGCTGTTCTCCAGCCTGTTCTTCCCCGCCGCAGCGCTGCTTGCCGGATGGCGGGGCGCCGCCGTCGGCGCTGCCGTGGTCCTGGGCCTGCTGCTGGCCTACTCCTGGCACCGGCTGCCGGCCGAACCGCGCAGCAGCGCCGTGAAGCAGGCGGACCGTCCCCGCTCCGAGCGCGGGTTTCCGGCCGCCATCTGGCTCCTGGCCGCATTCGCGCTTTTCTCCGGTGCCGGCATGCAGGCCACCAACGTGTATCTGCCGCTGTTTGCCCAGCGGGAACTGGGATTCTCCCTGCTGCTGGCCGGCACTACGGCCGCGGCAGCCGGCGTCGTAGGCGTGGCCTCCCGGATCCTGTGGGGCCGCCGCATGGCAGAAGGTGTCCGGGCGTCCACGCTGCTGCTGATTCTTGCCGCCGGGGCGATCTGCGGCGCAGGCCTGCTGCTGACGGCGGGGGAGACCGGCACTCCGGCACTGCTCTGGGCCGGAGTGCTGTTCCACGGAGCGTCCGTTCTGGGCGTGAACGTGGTGGTGATGGCCGGTGTCCTCCGGGAAGTGCCAAAGGAGCGCGTGGGCGCGGCCTCCGGAGCCGTGTCGCTGGGAATGTACGCCGGGTTCGCGTCCGGGCCACTGGTTATGGGCCTGCTCCTGCAGTTCTCCGGCGGGTTCCTGGACGGGTGGCTCTTCATCGGCAGCGCCTACCTGGTCTGCGTGCTGGTGGGGCTGGCCTACCGCCGGCTGGGCGACGCCCGGGGGAGTGACGGATCCGTCTCTCACAGCTCCCGCACAGCACCGGATCAGGACGGCGAAAGCCGCGAAGGGGATGATGGAACCGGAAGGGCAGCGGCCGGAACCTCCAATCCCGCGCAGCCCGCATAGTCCGGCCCGCCGGACACGTTCCGCAGGCGGCACCCAAGGGAAAGGCGCACGTTGACTGAAGCACCGAAGAACTTCATGGCGGATCTGCCCCGGCTGTCCCATCCGGACGGAACCCCCATCCGTGCGCTGGTGGTGGACGACGAGCCGAACCTCGCGGACCTGATCCGGATGGGACTGCGGATGGCCGGCTGGGAGGTGGCCGTGGCCGGAGACGGGCGATCCGCCGTCGCACGCGCACGTGAGTTCCGTCCCGACGTGCTGGTGCTGGACATCATGCTCCCGGAATTCGACGGCGTCGAAGTCCTCACCAAGATCCGCAGCTTCGACCCGGAGGTTCCCGCCCTGTTCCTCACCGCCAAGGACTCGGTGGAGGACCGGATCACGGGACTGGCAGCGGGCGGGGATGACTACGTGACCAAACCCTTCAGCATGCAGGAGGTGCTGCTGCGCCTGCACCGGCTGGTGCAGCGCTCCGGCGCGGCCTCCGCCGACAGCGCGGAGCTGGTGGTCGGTGACCTCGTGCTGAACCTTGACACCCGGGAAGTGACCCGGGGCGGCGAGGACATTGCCCTGACCGCCACCCAGTTCGACCTGCTGCGCTTCCTCATGGAGAACCCCCGGCGGGTAGTCAGCAAATCCCAGATCCTGGACCGGGTGTGGGACTACGACTTCGGCGGCCAGGCCAACATCGTGGAGCTCTACATCTCCTATCTGCGCAAGAAGATCGACGCCGGGAGGGCGCCCATGATCCACACTGTCCGCGGTGCGGGGTACGTGCTCAAGCCCGCCACATGAGGACTGCGGACCGGATGCGGAAGCTGCGCGGCCGGGTAATCTGGCGGCCGCGCGAGTGGCGGCTGCGCAGCAAGCTGCTGGCGGCCACCCTCGCGCTCCTGCTGCTGACCTGCCTCACCATCGGGTTCTTCAGCCACGCGGTCATGAACGTCTTCCTGCTGCGGCAGCTGGACACGGAGCTGCTTGGAGCCTCGGACCGGGCCGTCAGCTTCCAGCCGCCGCCCGGCGCACCGCTGCACCTGCCGGGGATGGCCCCGGATCCGCTGGACGCCCCGGGGCAGGGCGGGATCGGGACGCTGGGTGCACGGATCACCGGCGGAAGCGTGGCCAGCGCGTCAGTGCTGCTGCCGGACGGCACCCGTGCTGCGCTTTCAGAGGCTGATGCCGCCCAGTTGGTGGGGCTGCCGGCGGACCGGGAACCGGTCACCCGGGAGCTTTCGATTGGCGATTACCGCCTGGTGGCGCAGCTGCAGCCGGGCACTGAGAGCACCGTAGTGGTCTCCGGCCTGCCACTGGCAGAAACGAACAACACGCTCTTTTCCCTCGGACTGACCATCGCCGGGGTTTCCGCCGCCGGACTGGCCCTGACCGGCGTGCTGGGCTACGTGATTATCCGCCGGTCCCTGGAGCCGCTTGAGGAGGTTTCAGAGATTGCCACCCAGGTGGCCGGCATGCCGCTGGAGGCCGGCGACGTCGAGCTCCCGGCGCGGGTGCCCGAATCGCTGGCCCACCCAGGCACGGAAGTGGGAAGCGTGGGACTGGCCTTCAACCGGATGCTGGACAACGTGTCCTATGCGCTGGGAGAGCGGCAGCGCAGCGAGATGCAGGTCCGCCGCTTCGTGGCGGACGCCAGCCATGAGCTGCGCACCCCGCTCACGTCCATCCGCGGCTATACGGAGATGGTCCGGCTGACCGAGGACCTCAGCCCGGAGGCGCAGCAGTCCCTGGGACGCGTTGAGGCCGAATCCCTGCGGATGAGCACCCTGGTGGAGGACCTGCTGCTGCTGGCGCGCCTGGATGAAGGCCGCACGCGGGAATACACCGAGGTGGACCTGACCCAGCTGGCCGTTGAATCCCTTTCCGACGCGCAGGTTTCCACACCCGACCATCACTGGGTGCTGTCCCTCCCGGAAGAACCCGTCCTGGTGCAGGGCGACCCCGGCCAGCTGCGCCAGGTGATGATCAACCTGCTCTCCAACGCCGGCAAGCACACCGGCCCCGGCACCACCGTTCACCTGAGCCTCGCGTCAGAGAACGACGACGCCGTTCTCACCGTGGCGGACGACGGCCCGGGGATACCGGAGGAGTTCCAGGCCAGCATGTTCTCCCGGTTCGCCCGGGCGGACACAGTGCGCAGCAGCCGGTCCGGGTCAACGGGCCTGGGACTGGCCATCGTGGCCGCCATCGTGAAGGCCCATGCGGGCCGTATCCGGGTGGACAGCAGGCCGGGGCGGACGGTTTTTACCGTGCGGCTGCCTCACGGATACAGGCATCCTTCCAAAGCCCCGAGTTAACCCTGGACGTCAAGCTCCTGGACTGCGGCGACGTACAAGGCGATCAGTGTCCGTGCGCAGTCCTCCACTGCGCTGTCCGGGGGGAGGAACGTTGCCGAGTGCAATGGGCTCTGCGGAGCGGGCTCCGGGCTGCGGACTCCCAGAAACGCCATCACCCCCGGGACGGCTTCGGTGAAGAACGAGAAGTCATCGGCACCGCAGCTGCGCAGCGGCTCCGCCGTTCCCAGGCCCTGGAGGCCCAGCCACGGCTGAGCCCGCGAGGACAATGCGCCGTCGTTGTGCAGGACCGGTTCGCCCACCGTGATGCGTACTTCGGCGCTCGCACCGAAGGCCTCTGCGGTGTGCTCCGCGCACCGGCGCAATGCCTCGTGCAGCAACTGCTGCTCGTGCTTGTCCATGGTCCGCAGGGTGCCTCGGATGAGCGCGTGGTCCGGGATGACGTTGGAGGCGGTGCCCGTCTTCAGCTCACCAACCGTCAGAGCCGCAGGGCTGACCGGGCTCACAGTGTTCCGAATCAGGTCATAGGCAGACAGGCAAATCCGTGCAGCCACAGGAACCGGGTCTACGCTCGAGTGTGGATAGGCGCCGTGTCCGCCACGGCCCCGAACCACGATTTCGAACTCATCAGCGGCAGCGTTGATTGCTCCGCTCCCTGTCGCCACGGCGCCTTCCGGGATTCCGGGATGGACGTGGACAGCCAGCGCCGCCGCTACGTCCTCGCGGGTTAGAATCCCGTCATTAATGACGTCGAGGGCACCGGACGGGTAGGTCTCTTCCCGGGGCTGCGCGATGGCCGTTACAGCGACCGGCAGCTCCACTCTGGTGGCGGCACGGACAAAGGCAGCGAAGGCGGCCTGATGCACATCATGGCCGCAGGCATGCATGGCACCGTTGACGGATGCGAACGGAACATTGTTCTCCTCGGTCAGCGGGAGCCCGTCAAGCTCGGTTCGGACAGCGACCGAGGGTCCTTCCGCCGGGCCGGTGCGCACGTAAAACCCGGTGGACGCGGCCTTGACGGCGGGCAGGCCGATGAAGTCCTCTAGCTTGTCTGCCGCGGGCTGCTCCTGCCCGGAGAGGCAGGGAAATGCGTGCAGCTCATGACGGAAGTCCACTGCCGCCGGAAGTTCCCTGTCCAGTGCCCTGTTCAGCTGGGCGAAGAGCTCAGCGGCGACCTGGTCTGCCGCGTCCAGCCTGTTTTCCGCCACCAGGCTGCCATCGGACATCACCGGGGCTCCAAACGGTAGGCACGCTCCGCATTAGCGTGGCCGATCAGGTGGGCAACACGTTCAGCGTCCTCCACCGACCATTCACCGGCCTCCACCCAGCGCCCAACCACCCGGTCAAAACCCCGGCGGAAGAGGTGCGCTCCCAGAAAATAAAGCTCGGGCAGGCCGAAGGCGTCGGTGGAGAAGACGGTCTTGTGGAACGGGGTCAGTTCCAGGGATTCAGCGATGACTGCATCAGACCGGCTTCCCGTGTAGTTCACAGCAAGGCCCACATCGGCGTAAACATGCGGGAACACATGCGCAAGATAGCCTGCCTCCCGCTGGAACGGATAGCAGTGGAGCAGCATCACAGGTACGTCCCTGGTGCGCACCGCACGCAGCCACGAGGTCATGTTCAGCGGATTGCAGCGGTGCAGGTCAACGTCCGCGTCACCGTACCCAACGTGGAACTGGATGGGTTTACCCAGATCCACTGCGGCCCAGAGCAGGTGGCGCAGGAGGACCGGGTGGTCCATGCGCGGTTCGGATCCGGCAGCGGAGAGCCATTGCGCGGCGGCCGCCTCGACGTCCCGGTCGCTGGGCCGCTCAGGGTCGAAGTCCAGACCGTAGCGGTAGGCCATGATCGACTTCACACCGACCGCATCAACGGAACGTTCCTTCAGGGCAGTCGCGAAATCGGCGGCAAATGTGCCCGGTTCGGTTCCTGCCGCGGCGACTTCCTCGGCAATCCGCTCCAGCCGGACAACCTCCCCGTGCTCGGCACGGGCCAGTGCCGCTGTCTGGGCAGGAGAAGTGATCTCGTCCCCGCGGTAACCGGTTTCAACGAGGACGGTGTCCAACCCGGCGGCAGTGAGCAGCAGGGAATTGACGGTTTCCGCCCCCAGCTCCGTACGGCGTTCGAGATACTCCTCGGGCGCAGCATGGGGCTTCAGCCCCAGCACGGGAGCGCACCAGCGCCGGATGGCGAAACCCAGCTGGGTGTCGAAGAACGTAGTCCCCGCCGGACCGGGCCAGCTGGACTCGGTGGCAAGGTCCTCGAATTCTGCACGCTGCAGGGGCCGTGCCATGACTCCGTGGCAGTGATGGTCGATCAGCGGGGCGCCGAACATGCCCAGCACCTGGTTGGGGCCATTAGTAGACACCGGTGTACCTCCTGCACTTCTCAGCCTCTGAGAGGCCAACGAGCTGATTGATTTCGTCGCGCTTGATGGCACGGTGGATGTCCATCAGGTCCGGTGCAAACCAGCCGCGCACTGTTGCGTCAGCTTCCAGCGCCTCCAGGGCTTCCGCCAGGGAAGAAGGAAGATCGCTGACACCTGCGGCACCGCGTTCCTGGTCGCTGAGCTCCTCCACATCCCTGTCCACGACCACCGGTGTCGGCAGGCCGGCACGGATGCCTTCCAAGCCTGCACGGATTAGGGCGCCCATGGTCAGCCAGGGGTTGCCTGCGGCATCTCCCGCCCTGAACTCGAGGTTGAACTGCGGTGCGATGTCCCTGCCGGCCATATCGATGGTGGGGCAGACGCGGAGCATGGCTTCGCGGTTCCGTTCACCCAGGAAAGCCTGCGCAGCAGACCAGCGGTGCGGGG
>JBELYP010000119.1:0-8891 GCA_040273995.1 Arthrobacter sp. | reverse complement strand
GGCACCGGCGCTGAGCAGTCCATGACCATCACCGGCGGTTCCTCCCTCTCCAAGGAAGACATCGACCGCATGGTCCGCGAGGCGGAAGAGCACGCTGCCGAGGACAAGAAGCGCCGCGAGGCCGCAGACGTCCGCAACTCGGCCGAGCAGCTGGCCTACTCCGTGGACAAGCTCCTCACGGACAACGACGACAAGCTGCCCGAGGACGTCAAGTCCGAGGTCAAGGGCGACGTCGATGCACTGAAGAAGGCGCTGGAAGGCACCGACAACGACGATGAAGTGAAGACGGCGTTTGAGAAGCTGCAGGCCTCCCAGACCAAGCTCGGCGAGGCCATCTACTCCCAGACACAGGCTGCCGGGGATTCGGGTGCCGGCGCAGCCGGCGGCTCCGCCGCAGGTGAAGGCGCCGACGGATCTTCTGCAGGCGATGAAGACATCGTGGATGCCGAAGTCGTCGATGACGAAGAAAAGAAGTAGCCATGGCTGCTGAGGACGCCAACGGAAACCAGACTCCGGGCAACGAGCCGGAGGAAAACCTGGATCCCCAGTCACAGCAGGCAGGATCCTCCGGGGCAGGCGACCAGCCCGCCCCGGAGGGCGGCGCCGAGGGCGATGCCCTCTCCCAGGCCGAGGAAATCCTGAACAGCGCCGGCGCCGAGGCACCGGCAGCTGCGGGATCTCCCGAGGCGGTGGAACTGCGCAACGATCTCCTGCGGCTGCAGGCTGAGTACGTGAACTACCGCCGCCGCGTGGAACGTGACCGCGACGTCGCCCGGGAAATGGCAGTAATCGGAATGCTCAATTCCATCCTGCCGGTCCTGGACGACATCGAGGCAGCACGCCAGCACGGCGACCTCGCTGAGGGGCCGTTCGCTTCGATTGCGGTCAAGCTGGAAAACACGCTCAAGGGCTACGGCCTGACCCGGATCGACGAGACCGGTGTGGAGTTCGACCCGAACGTCCATGAAGCACTGATCCAGCAGCAGAGCCCGGACGTCACCTTCGACACCGTCACGCAGATCCTGCGTACCGGATACAAGGCGAACGAACGGGTGCTGCGTGCGGCACAGGTGATCGTCTCCGTTCCGGAGCAGTAGCACTTTGCGCCAGGGACCGCCGCGCGGCGGTCCCTGGCGGCTCCGCATCGGAGCCGGCCTAAGCGTAGTTTTGAGCAAGACACAGGAAGGGGACACCAATTGGCTAGCCAGGATTGGGTCGACAAGGATTTCTATAAGATTCTGGGTGTTCCCAAGGACGCTTCCGACGCAGACATCAAGAAGTCCTACCGGAAGCTCGCCCGCAAATACCATCCGGACCAGAACCAGAATGATCCGTCCGCGGAGAAGATGTTCAAGGACGTTTCCGAGGCCTATGCGGTGCTTTCCGACGCCGAGGAACGCCAGCAGTATGACGCCATCCGTGCCATGGGCAGCGGCGCCCGGTTCTCTGCCGGGGGCGGAGGCCCCGCTGGCGGCGCCGGCGGAGGATTCGAGGACATTTTCGGAGGCCTGTTCGGCCAGCCGTCAGGCCGTTCACGCCGCACCACGTACAGCACCGGAGGCAGCAACATCCCGCCGGAATTCGCCGATCTCTTTGGCGGCGGCGGTTTCGGCGGCAGCGGCGGCTTCGGCACCGCCCCGCCCCAGAAAGGCGCAGACCGCACCGCCAGCACCACCATCTCCTTCGCTGGTTCCATCAACGGAACAGTGATCGGGCTGCGTGAACCCAGCGGCGAAGTGGTTGAAGTCCGGGTTCCCGCCGGCGTCAAGGACGGGCAGCGGATCCGGGTGCGCGGGAAGGGAATGCCGGGTGCTGCCGGCAACGGCGACCTCATGGTCACGGTGCACGTCACTCCGCATGACTTCTTTGTCCGCGACGGGAACAACATCCGTATCCATGTTCCCATCACGTTCCCGGAAGCAGCCCTCGGCGCCACTATCGAGGTGCCCACGCTCACCTCGGACAAGGTGAAGCTCAAGGTTCCTGCAGGTACACCTTCCGGGCGCACCCTGCGGGTCAAAGGCCGCGGCGTGCACACTTCCAAGGGCAACGGGGACCTGCTGGTGACAGTCGACGTCGCGGTTCCCTCCCACCTGAACAAGGACGCCAAGGCAGCAGTGGAGGCCTTCGCCGAAGCGACCAAGGGCGAAGATCCGCGGGCGGGTCTGGCTGCCAAGGCGCGCCTGTAGGGTATCGCCTGCGGCCTGTCGGGGCCGGGTTACTATAACGACAACACGCAAGGAACGAAGGAGAGTGCAGTGGGCATAGACGTCAATGCGCCAATCTTCGTGATCTCGGTTGCCGCAGAGCTTGCCGACATGCATCCGCAGACCCTGCGGCAGTATGACCGGCTGGGCATCGTGAGTCCCAGCCGTGCGCCGGGACGTTCCCGAAGGTACTCCCAGCGGGACATTGAGATGCTGCGGGAAGTGCAGCGACTCTCCCAGGAGGGTGTCTCCCTGGAAGGCATCAAACGCATCATGCAGCTGCAGCAGCAGGTTACCGGGCTGCGCGAACGGGTAGACCAGCTCTCCGCCGAGCTGGACCAGATCCAGCAGCGCAGCTCCGACATGGGGCGCGTTTTCGCCGCGGGACTGGCCGGGGACGTCGTCACGCTTACCCGGGGCCAGCGTCCCCCTGCCGCCCGTACACCTACACGCAACGGCCTCGCAGCGCTGATGGCCCGCAGCCGCCGGGTGATGGCGCTGCCCGCCGGCAAGGGCGCGGCAGTAGAGACCGAACTCGGCTACACCGCAGACCGCGGCGACTTCTTCCACACCAACTAGCAACTAGCGCCTGCCCGTCCCCGGACCGAAGCCCGGGGACGGGCAGCCGGGTTAGCTCCGGGATTCCTCCGGCACCTCGGAGGTTTCGCTGAAGTCCAGTGTGGGAGTGGGACGCCGGAACAGGCGGGTGAGGTAGATCAGGTGCAGCAGCCCCAGACCCACCCAGACGAGTCCCACCACGAAGGTTGTGGCGGAGAGCGACGTCCACAGCCACAGGCACAGGGCCACACCGATCAGGGGCACCAGGATGTACTTCACCGCGTCGGTCCCGGTACGGCGGCCGTTGTCCACGGCATAGTGCTTGATCACGGACAGGTTCACGAAGGTGAACGCAATCAGCGCGCCGAAGCTGATCATCGATGACGCCAGTTCCAGGCTGATCACCAGGGCCACCAGGGAAACAGCCCCCACGATGAGGGATGCAGCGTAGGGGGTCTTGAAACGCGGGTGGATCCGGCCGAACAGGCCCCGGGGCAGGGTCCCGTCCCGGCCCATGGAGAGCAGGATGCGGGACACCGAGACCTGGGAAGCCATGGCGGAGGCGATGCAGCCGGCCACGTAGGCGGCGGTGAAGAACGTGCTCAGGAAGTTGCCGCCCACATGGACCATCACGTCAACGGCGGCGGAGTCGGCGTCCGTGAAGGACATCCAGTCCGGGAACGCGACGTGGCCCAGCCAGGACAGGCACAGGTAGATGGAGCCGGAAAGCACCGTGCACAGCAGGATGGCGCGCGGAATGATCCGGCGCGGATCCCGGGTTTCCTCGGCCAGCGTGGAAACGGCGTCGAAACCCAGGAAGGACAGGCAGAGGATGGCCGCACCGGCGAAAATGGTACTCGCGTCGAAGCCGTCACTGTAGAACGGCGCCAGCGGGCTGATCGGCTCGGCGTAGCCGGCGTAAGTACCCAGGGACATCACCAGGAACACGAGGATGAACACCGCCTGGGCAGCGATCAGGATCATGTTGGCGCTGGCCACCAGCCGGATGCCGATCACATTGAACGTGGTGACGATGGCAATCGCGGCGACCACCCAGATCCACGCGGGGATCGCCGGGAAGGCGACGCCCATGTAGATCCCGATCACCATGTAGTTCAGCATCGGCAGGAACAGGTAGTCCAGGAGCAGTGCCCAGCCGGCAAGGAAGCCCGTTGAGGCACCAAAGGACTGCTGCACGTAGGTGTACGCGCTTCCGGCAACGGGGTAGGCCCGCACCATGTTCGCGTAGGCGATGGCAGTGAAAATCATGGCCACCATGGTCACCACGTACGCAGCGGGCAGGTGCCCGCTGGTGAGCTCGGTGACGATGCCGTAAGTGGTAAAGACCGTCAGCGGCACCATGTAGGCGAGTCCGAAGAACACCACTGAAGGCAGGCCCAGGGTGCGCTTGAGCTGTGGTTTACGGATTCCCGCGGGTGCGGTTTGGGGATTTGCCATCCGGTTTCCGTTTCTGTGGGGGCCAGCAGGCTGGCAGGGGGAGGATGAGCCTAAGTGAGGCGGTCTGCGTTACGCCAGAGCTGAATGGACGGGTTTTCCATCCACCACTGTCAGGAGCACGGGCAGTTCGGGGAGGGCATCGCCGTCGGTTCCCGCCGGATCCCCGGCGAAGAGCACCAGATTTGCTTTGGCCCCGGAGCGGATGACACCCAGGTCATCGCGGCCCAGGGCTTCGGCGGCCCAGCGGGTGTAGCCGAGCAGCGCTTCGTAGCCGGTAAGCCGCTGTTCGGGTTCGAAGACCGGCGCGGCCGGGCAGCCCGGTGTGCGGCGCAGCCGTGCCCAGGCCATGCCCAGCCGGGGATCGTACTGGGCAACGGGCCAGTCGGAGCCGAGGGTGACCCGGCCGCCGGCGGCCAGCACGTCCTTGACCCGGAACGCGCCGTGGCGGGAACGGTGGGGTCCGAGCCGGGAAGCCCATGCGTCGCTGCCGTCGCCGGCCCGCCACTGCATGTGCAGCGGCTGCATTGAAGCGACGACGCCGGTCTCCGCCAGGTTGGAAATGTCCGGATCGGTCAGGACCTCGAGGTGTTCAATCCGGTTGGGCGCACCGGCGGGTGAGGCTGTGCCTACCCGCTTGTAGGCTTCGAGGATTTGTCCTACACCGGCGTCGCCCACTGAATGGGTGGCGATCTGGTAGCCCGCCTCGATGTACCGGCCGGTGACTTCCTCGTACCGGTCCAGGTCCTTCCAGAAGGAATGGGTGCCGGTGCCGCAGGTGTCCGGTTCGTTCAGCCAGGCGGTTCCGGATTCGATCACACCGTCCAGGAACATCTTGATCAGCTGCACCCGGTACCCGCGGCCGCTGCGCCCCAGCTGGGAGATGATCTGCGCCACCCGGTCATCGCCGTCGCCGGGCTGGTGCCACATGGCGATGTGCAGCTGGACGGAGAGGTCCCCGCCCTCTTCCATTTCGGCGAGCAGGTCCAGGTGCTTGTCCCGCCCGTCCATCACCACGGCCGACGTGATGCCAACGCCGTTCAGGGTGCTGAACAGGGCATGCAGCCGGGCAATGTATTCCTCCTGCGGGATGGGCGGAACGGCATCGAGGAGCAGCAGGTAGGCGGGGATCTCACGGAGCTCTCCGGTGGGGACACCCTCCTCGTCCAGAACCACCAGGCTCGCGTCGTCGAACGTTTCCGCGCCCGTGATGCCGGCTGCGGCCAGTGCGGCCGGGTTGCCCAGTCCGGTGTGGAGATCATAGAGCACGACGGCGAGCGGGCGGCCGCCGAGGACGTCGTCGAAGGCATCTCCGCGCATCGGGGAATCGAAGATGTTGTGGTCGAGGTTCCAGGCGCAGACCCAGGCGCCTTCCGGCAACCGTTCGGCCTCCCGGGCCAGTGCGGAACGGACGCCCTCGAAGTCCAGGCCGTAGAGGTCCACGCCGCGGGTCAGCTCAATGCCCCAGATGGGGTGCATGTGGGAGTCGATGAGCCCGGGGACAAGGGCGGCGCCGCCGGCGTCGATGACCCGGGTGCCGGGGCCTGCCAGCGCCAGTATCTCCGCGTCGGAGCCTGCCGCGGAGATCCGGTCCCCGGAGACCGCCACAGCAGTGGGAACAGGGCCGCTTTCAGCCTCCTGCGGCGAAGCGTGCTCCATGGTACGGACCAGGGCGTTGTGGATGATGAGATCTGCCGTCATGGCAGAAAACCTAGTCGGGGTTTGTTTCGTTTAGGTGTTTTTTTCGAACTGTTTCAAAAGGAATCCGTCGCAGGAACAGCCTGCGACGACGAAACCCCGCACCGTCAGGCGGTGCGGGGTTCGAATTCGTTGGAGGCTCAGAGGCGCCGGTAGGTCAGGTCGAATATGAGCCGGCCGGCCTGGTGGGCCTTGTTCTCGAAGCTGGTGAGGGTCCGGCCCTCGAAGCGCGGTGCCCAGCCTCCCAGGGTGTCGGGGTCATCGCTGGCTTCCTTGCCTTCCAGTCCCTGAGCACGAACTTGGGTTAGCGGGCTCTCGGTGCCGGAGCGCTCGCCGGGGTGCAGGTTCTCGAAGGAGGGGGAGGCATCCAGGACTTCCCGCATCTGGACGGCGTAGTCGGACCAGTCGGTGGCCAGGCGCCAGAGACCGCCGGGAGCCAGTGCGCGGGCGGCGAGCTCGGCAAAGGTGTCCTTGACCATGCGCCGCTTGTGGTGCCGGGTCTTGTGCCACGGGTCCGGGAAGAAAACCCACAGTTCGTCGACGGAACCGGCCGGGAGCATGGTGGTGAGGACCTCGGGGGCGTTCGCCTGCACCACACGGACGTTGGTCAGGTTCTTCTGCCCGATGCGCTGCAGCGTCTGGGCAAGGCCGGGCAGGTACACCTCCACGGCGAGGAAGTTCTTCTCCGGGTTCTGCTCCGCTGCGTGCGTTATTGCCTCGCCCAGGCCCGAACCGATTTCGACGACGAGGGGCGCTTTGCGCCCAAAGGCGGCTTCGGCGTCGAACACGTAATCCGGGTCCACCGAGGTGTCCGAGTGCACGCGCGGAACGTCAATGACGAAGACATCCGAGAACTCATCCCAGGCCTGCTGGCGCCGCCCCTGCAGGCGCGAGCCCCGGCGGACAAAGGACACCGGAGCCCGGAAGTGCGCGGAATCAGGGTTCTCGGTCCCGTCGTCGGCGTCGGAAACGGGCAGGGCTGGGTCAGTAGTCATCACTGTTAATGCTAACCGTGTGCCGGTGCCGGACGGTGTCCTTCCTAAGCACCCCTAATTAGGTTACTGGCACCAATCCGGTAAACTGGGGGAAGTTGTTGCGACTGCCGCGCCTAAAAGCCGCGTGTGTAAGCAGCGCAACCTGCGTCGATGAACGCTTTCTTTTGTCCCGCCCGTTCGCTACGGGGCGGTGGACACTGTCTGACTTTTCTTCGGCGAACCCTCTGCGCCATACGGCACTGGGGGCCACTTACCGAAAGTTGCCTGTCTTTTCGTGACTACTTTTGCTGCCCTTGGCGTACCCAAGGCGCTTGTTTCTGTTCTCTCTGCCCAGGGAATCGCTGAGCCGTTCCCCATTCAGGTGCAGACCCTGCCGGACACCCTCAAGGGCCGGGATGTCCTGGGCCGCGGACGCACCGGTTCCGGCAAGACCCTGGCCTTCTCGCTTCCGCTCGTTGCCCGCCTGGCCGGGGGCGAAGCCGCCTACCGCCGCCGGCCGAACCGCCCGCTGGGCCTGGTGCTGGCACCGACCCGCGAACTCGCAACGCAGATCAACAACGTGATTGAGCCCCTGGCAGCTGAGCTGGGCCTCAACACCACCGTGATCTACGGCGGCGTTTCCCAGCAGCGCCAGGAAAAGGCACTGGCCGCCGGCGTGGACATTGTCATCGCCTGCCCGGGCCGCCTCGAGGACCTGATGAAGCAGAAGATCATCAGCCTTGAATCCGTTGAAATCACCATCCTGGACGAGGCCGACCACATGGCGGACCTGGGTTTCCTCCCGGTTGTCCAGCGCCTGCTGGACCGCACCCCGGAAAAGGGCCAGCGCCTGCTGTTCTCCGCCACCCTGGACAACGGCGTGGACAAGCTGGTCCGCCGCTACCTCTCCAACCCGCTGACCCACTCCGTGGATGAGCCGCAGGCGGCAGTCAGCACCATGGAACACCACGTGCTGCTGGTCCAGGACCAGACTGCCAAGAAGCTGCTGGTCAAGGAACTGGCCTCCGGCCAGGGCCGCCGCATCATGTTCATGCGCACCAAGCACCACGCCCGCAAGATGGCCAAGTTCCTCACGGACAGCGGCATTCCCGCCGTGGACCTGCACGGCAACCTTTCGCAGAACGCCCGCGACCGGAACCTGGCTGAGTTCGCCTCCGGTGACGTCCGCGTCCTGGTCGCCACCGACGTCGCCGCCCGCGGCGTCCACGTGAACGACGTCGAGCTGGTTGTCCACATCGACCCGCCCACGGAGCACAAGGCGTACCTGCACCGCTCGGGCCGCACCGCGCGTGCCGGATCGGACGGAACCGTGGTTACGTTGACCCTGCCCGAACAGAAGGGCGAGGTGTCCAAGCTGATGAAGGCTGCCGGCGTCGACGTCTCCATGGAGAAGGTCTCCCACAACTCCCCGTCCATTGCCAAGCTGGTGGGCGAACGTGCAGCGGTAGTGGAGCCGCACGTCCGTGCAGCGCAGCTGGCAGCGAAGTCTCCGCAGCAGGGCGGCGGCCGGTCCACGGGGGCGAACGCCCAGCGCAAGCGCGCGGCCCGTTCCGGCTCCGGCGCCCGCGCCGGTGGCCGCGGCGGTGCAGGCGGCCGCGGACGCGTCTCCGCCGAGCGCACTGCGTCCTCCGATGCGCCCCGCGCCCAGCGCAGCCCCGAAGGCCGCCGCGGTGCGGCTGCTGCAGCCACCTCCCAGGGCCGCAACCGCCGTCCTGCCACCGGCCAGCGCGCCGGCGACGTAGCCGCAGCAGGCACACACCGTTCCGGCGGCGCCCGCTCGGCTGCTCCGGCCTCCAGTGGACGCCCGGCCCGCTCCGCCGGTCCCCGCCGCGCCACAGCCCCGGCGTCGAACGAACGCCGCGGACGCTAAGAACGCATAAGCAAAAGGCCCTGTACCCGGTTCTTGGATTCTGGGGGTCGTTGCAACACCTGGTGGCTAGGTGGTCAATAGTAAGTCACGCATTCGCTCGGCTGGGGT
>JBELYP010000118.1:0-9084 GCA_040273995.1 Arthrobacter sp. | reverse complement strand
CCCTGCTGCTGCTCGCCGACGAAGCAGGAACCTCGCCAACCCACCGGGCCGCGCTGACCGGCGGTAAGTTCTCCGAGACTGTGCTGACCCGCGCGTTCACCGGCCGGCCGGCGCGGGCGCTGCGCAACGGATTCGCGGACCGGCACGGCCCCCACGCACCAACCGCCTATCCCGCCGTCCACCACCTCACCCGGGAGCTGCGCCAGGCTGCCGGCAAAGCGGGCGACGCCGATACCCTCCATCTGTGGGCCGGAACTGGCTGGCGAAACGCACCCAGGCTTCCGGCAGCAGAGATCATCGAGTGGCTGTCGGGGATGGAAAACGCCGTTCAGTAGCCAATCTCACGCGGCAGCAGAGCCGTTCCGGAACGCTCGAAGCTCTTCGGGCATCCTAGGCTGGAAGCAAGGACGCGGCTCGCCGCGGCCGCCCGAAACCTTTGAGAGGACCGTCTTGAGCAAGCTGCCCTGCGCCGAACTCCACCTGCACATTGAAGGAACGCTGGAGCCGGAGCTGATCTTTGAACTGGCTGCCCGCAACGGCATCGAACTGCCCTATGCGGACCTGGACGAGCTCCGTGCCCGCTACGAGTTCACGGACCTGCAGTCCTTCCTGGACCTCTACTACGCCAACATGGACGTACTGCGCACCGAAGCCGACTTCGCCGCCATGACCCGCGCCTACCTGGTCCGGGCCGCGGCGGCCGGCGTGAAGCACGTTGAAATGATGGTGGACCCGCAGGCCCACCTGGCCCGCGGCGTCGCACTTGAAACCTGCATTCACGGTGTGGCCTCCGTGCTGAAAACCTCCGAGGAGGAGTTCGGGATATCGACGGCGCTGATCGCAGCATTCCTGCGCGACCGCCCGCAGGAAGAGGCCTCCAGGGCCCTAGCCGGCCTGCTCGCCATGAACGCGCCCATCATCGGCATTGGCCTGGACTCAGCCGAACTGGGCAACCCGCCGGAGAATTTCGTGCCGCTCTACGAGCAGGCCCGCGCCGCCGGTCTCAAACTGGTGGCGCACGCGGGGGAGGAGGGGCCTTCGCACTACATCGAGCAGGCCCTGGACCTGCTGCTGGTGGACCGGATCGACCACGGTATCCGGTGCATGGATGACCCGGAACTGGTGACACGGCTGGAGCGTGAGCAGGTTCCGCTGACCATCTGCCCGCTGTCCAACGTGCGCCTGCAGGCAGTTGATTCGCTGGAGAGCCACCCGCTGCCGCTGCTGCTGGAACAGGGCCTGAACGTATCGGTGAATTCCGATGACCCGGCGTATTTCGGCGGTTACGTTGATGACAACTTCGCCGTTCTCCGCGAGACCTTCGACCTCAACCCCGCCCAGCTGGCCAGGCTTGCCGAGAACTCCGTGACGGCGTCGTTCGCCTCCGCGGAGCGCAAGGCCGAGCTGCTGGCGGAAATTGAGGCATGGCTCCTGGCGGAGGGGATTGCCTAAGTACCCTGTTTCCGCGGCCGGGCCGCGCCGCCGGTATCACCGCGGCCGCGCCGGAATGTCAGCCGCACCACGGCACCGGCAACAACGGCCATCAGTCCCAGGGAGATGTCCAGCAGCGGAAGCGACAGCGCCAGCAGCAGGGCCCCGGCGATACCCAGCACATTCAGCACCCGCGGCGTGTACCAGCGCCGTTTACGCAGGGTAAACGCGATCACCGCGGTGCCGCCGGCGTACAGCAGGCCGGTGAACGCGGCAACGCCCAGCAGCGTGGACAGCGGGAACGCCAGCACCAGGGCAATGACGACGGCGGCGCCGGACGCCATGCCGAGCCACGGTACTGCGGGGCGGTTGGGTAGGAGGGCGCGCCTGCGTCCGAAGAAGGATGGCAGCTCGCCCTCCGCCGCCATCGCCGCACCGATCCGCGCGCAGCCTGCGTTCAGGGCCGATAATGCGCCCAGCCCGGCCGCAGCTGCGGCGATCAGCACCGCTCCGGTGCCCACTCCGCCGCTCAGCTCAGCCGCCGGGACCAGTAGGGGAGCAGGCTCCGCCGCGAGCGACGCCGGCCCGAAGAAACTGAGCAGCGACTGGCCGAGCACCAGATACAAGACCAGTACGACGGCGACGGCCGCCGGGAGCGCCAGCGGAATGTTGCGTGCGGGGGAGCGGACGTGGGGTCCGAGCGAGGCCAGGTACCCGTAGCCAATAAAGGCAAAATAGAGCAGCGCCGAGGATTCGAGGATTCCGGCGACACCCGGCTCGGGAAGGGTTGCGAGCTTCGGGTTGTCCGCGGGCAGGTCTGAATTGGCGGCCACCACCGCAACAAAGGCAAGCACGGCAATGACGAAGGCGACGATGAACCGGGACACCCAGTCGCTGCGCGTCGCCCCAAACAGGTTGAGGACTGCAGTTACCGCTACGGCCGCGACTGCCACGGCCTCCGCATAGTCCGGCGCCAGATAGGTGCCCAGCATCAGCGCTGCCACCGCGGCGGCCGCCAGCCGGGAACACAGGAAGATCCAGCCGGTCACGAATGCCGCCGTCGGCCCCAGGATCACCCGCGCAGCCCGGGAGCCGCCGTCGTCGTAATTGGCCTGCCCTTCGTTCAGGGCGGAACTGATCTGGTAAATTGCGACGCCGCAGGCGTAGGCGACGACGGCGGCGATCACCAGGGGCAGTGCGAGCGACCCGCCGTCCGCGCTCACCGCGGCCGGGAAGACAATGAACACGCCCGCGCCGATGATCGAACCGATGCCGGCAGTGGTTGCATCGAACCCGCCCAGCGGGCGTGCAGTGGCGGCATTGCCGGACAAACGGGCCTCCAATCGGTCAGCCCTTGGCCGGGAAGCGCGGGGAACACCGGTAAACTCAAAGAAGATCTCTACTCACCATGGGCGGAAACAGGTGGTTTCCGCAACCAATCGAAGTTGAAAGGACTGCTGTGCTGCGCACACATGCCCTTGGTTCCCTGAGGGCCGAGCATATTGGACAGACTGTCACCCTGGCCGGCTGGGTTGCCCGCCGCCGGGACCACGGAGGCGTGGCCTTCCTTGACCTGCGTGATGCCTCCGGCGTTGCCCAGGTTGTTGTCCGTGAAGAGGACGTTTTCCACGGCCTGCGCAATGAGTACGTCCTGCAGATCACCGGCAAGGTCGAGCGCCGTCCCGAGGGCAACGAGAACCCCGCCCTGGCCACCGGCGAGGTGGAGGTCATTGCGGACGACGTCGTCATCCTCAACACTTCCGATCCGCTGCCGTTCCAGATCGACGAGCACGTGGAAGTGGGCGAGGAAGCCCGCCTGAAGCACCGCTACCTGGACCTGCGCCGTCCGGCTCCCGCTGCTGCCATGCGCCTGCGCTCCGAAGCGAACCGCGTGGCGCGGGAACTGCTCCACGACGAGGGCTTCGTGGAAATCGAAACCCCCACCCTGACGCGCTCCACCCCCGAAGGCGCCCGCGACTTCGTGGTCCCGGCACGCCTGGCCCCCGGCTCCTGGTACGCGCTGCCCCAGTCCCCGCAGCTGTTCAAGCAGCTCCTGCAGGTGGGCGGCTTCGAGAAGTACTACCAGATTGCCCGCTGCTACCGCGACGAAGACTTCCGCGCTGACCGCCAGCCGGAGTTCACCCAGCTGGACATCGAAGCGAGCTTCGTCGAAGAGGACGACATCATTGCCCTCGGCGAGCAGATCGTGAAGTCGCTCTGGAAGCTGATCGGCGTCGAGATCCAGACCCCGATCGCCCGCATGACCTACGCCGACGCCATGGCCCGCTACGGCTCGGACAAGCCGGACCTGCGCTTCGGCCTGGAACTGACTGAGCTGACGGAGTTCTTCAAGGACACCACCTTCCGCGTTTTCCAGGCGCCCTACGTCGGGGCCGTCGTGATGCCCGGCGGTGCCTCGCAGGCCCGCCGCACCCTCGATGCCTGGCAGGAATGGGCCAAGCAGCGCGGTGCCAAGGGGCTGGCCTACGTGCTGGTCCAGGAAGACGGCACCCTCACCGGTCCGGTCGCCAAGAACCTCACCGACTTCGAGCGCGAAAACCTGGCAGAGAAGGTCGGCGCCAAGCCCGGCGACTGCATCTTCTTCGCTGCCGGCCAGACCAATGAGGCCCGCGCTCTGCTCGGCGCGGCCCGTGTTGAGATCGGCCACCGCACCGGCCTGATCGACCCGAAGGACTGGGCGTTCGTCTGGATTGTTGACGCCCCGATGTTCGAGCCCGCCGCCGCAGCAGTGGCGGCAGGCGACGTGGCCGCGGGCGAAGGCGAGTGGACCGCAGTGCACCACGCGTTCACATCCCCGAAGCCGGAATTCCTGGACACCTTCGACACCGATCCCGGCTCCGCCCTGGCCTACGCCTACGACATCGTCTGCAACGGCAACGAAATCGGCGGCGGTTCAATCCGTATCCACCGCCGCGACGTGCAGGAACGCGTCTTTAAGGTCATGGGCATCTCCGAGGAGACCGCCCAGGAGCAGTTCGGCTTCCTGCTCGAAGGCTTCAAGTACGGCGCTCCGCCGCACGGCGGCATTGCCTTCGGCTGGGACCGTGTAGTGGCCCTGCTGGCCGGCGCCGAATCGATCCGCGACGTCATCGCCTTCCCGAAGTCCGGCGGCGGCTACGATCCGCTGACCTCCGCTCCGGCTCCGATCAGCGCCCAGCAGCGCAAGGAAGCCGGCGTGGACTTCAAGCCGGAGAAGAAACAGGACAAGCCGGCTGACGCATAACGGCAGCTAGCAGTGCCCGGCCACCGAAAGGTGTGCCGGGCACTGTGCTTTAAGCGCCGGTGCTTAGGCGCCCGCGGGAGGAGAGCCCAAACCAGCATGGCGGCGCAAGTGCTGGCGGAGACCCGGGATGGCGAAGTCCACTTTGCCGTGGCCGGTGGATTCGATCAGTCCTGCGGCCAGCAGCCGTGACCGGTAGTTGGCCACCAGGTTGGTTTTCGCTCCGAGGCGGCGGCCGATGTCGCCGGCCAGGGCAGCGCGGCTCACCAGTTCGGGACTGATCTGGAAGCCGGCGCCGGCGAAGGTTGCGGCATAGGACTCTTCAACTTCCCGGACGGCGGCGGCATGCAGGTCGATCTTGTCGGCCCGGCGCAGGAACGTCGCGACGCCCTCGTTCAGCAGTTCCTCCCCGACGCCGCGCCACGCGACCTGCCGTTCGGGCGGCAACTGGGTCGTGATGCTGAAACCGGCAGCTGCGATGGCTGTGATGCGGCGGGTCTTGGGCCCGTCCCCTAGGTCCTCGGCCAGACGGCGCATCGATTCACCGATCCGGCCGACGAATCCGGGTGTGGCTGTCTCGGAAATGACGGCCCAGCCGCTTTCGCGGGCTAGATCGTGGGCGGCTCCGAGCATGACGGTCTTGCCGATGCCCCGGGCACCGGTGAAGATCGTCAGCAGGCCGGGGGCGCCGGACCCCAAATGGAGTCCGTACTGGAACTCATCCAGGCCGCCCCGGCCGAGGATTTACGCGAGCTCGATGAGTCTATATGAGTTCTGTGAGTTCAGTGGTCAGACGAATGCCGGAACCGCGAGATTCCGGAAGGCGGAGCCGTGGAAGACCAGCGGCTCATGTGCGCCGGCGTGGGTTGAGTAGCCGTGAACGCGCAGCAGGACGACGGCGTGGTCCCCGGCAGGTACCTCGTTCTCAACCGACGTTTCAAGCCAGAGCGCGGCCTTGTCCAGGAACAGGGCGCCGGTCTCCGCTTCGTGCAGGCTCAGCCCGGCGAAGCGGTCGCCGTCGCGGGAAGCGATCTGGCGGCAGACGCCGTCGTGCCCCGTGCCCAGGACGGACACACCAACCCGGCCCGCAGTCCGAAGCAGCGGCCAGGTGCGGGAAGTGTTCTGCACCGCGAACATGACCAGGGGCGGATCCATCGAGACGCCGACGGTGAAGGAGGAAGCCACGATTCCCTGCGGCGCGCCGTCAACTTCCGCGCAGAGTGCTGCGATTCCGGACGGGAAGCGCCCAAAGGCCTGGCGGAGGGCGTTTGGCTGGAGGTCGGTTTCAAGTGTCATGGAGATTCCTCTGCCTGACGCGCAGCCTGCGGCCTGAACCGCTGAAAGACCAACGCTGTACTTGCCGGACCGGGAGATCCACCGGAACGGCCGAATCGTCACCTGGAGCACCCCGCTACGGCGAGAGGGTTGCCGTCCAGCCGGCCAGGGCCCGTGGCTGGAACTCTTGATTCTGGCTACCAATCTAGGAGCCGGGATGGTTCGGGGCAAACATCCGTCACATTCCGGCCATGCCGGGCAACACTTCGTAACGGGTCTTAACCGGCTGATCAACGGCCAGCCATTACAGTGTCCGCATGAGACAACGCTGGTTCAAACAGGTAGACGTCTTCGGCAGCAAGCCATATCAGGGCAACCCTCTGGCCGTGGTCCTGGACGGGGAGGACATCGACGACGACGCGATGCTGCAGTTCGCCCGCTGGACGAACCTTTCCGAAACCACTTTTGTCCTTCCCGCTACACAGGACGAAGCCGACTACCGGGTGCGGATCTTCACACCCGGCGGCGAGATTCCGTTCGCCGGGCACCCCACACTGGGAACCTGCCACGCGTGGACCGAGGCCGGCAACACGCCGATCAAGCCGGGGCTGGTGGTCCAGGAATGCGGAATCGGGCTGGTCCCGCTGCGGGTCAATGCCGGTCTGGCGGCGTTTGCCGCGCCCCGGCTGATCCGTACCGGGCCGGTGGAGGAAGGGACACTGGCGCGCGTAACCGCAGCCTTGGGGCTCACTCCGGACCAGGTCCGCGGCCACCAGTGGGCGGACAACGGGCCGGGGTGGCTGGGCCTGCTGCTCCCGGATGCGGAGACCGTACTCTCGCTGCGTCCGGACCACGCCGCAATTGGCGACCTCCGGGTCGGCGTCATAGGCCCGCAGCCCGAATCTGCCGAAACGGACTTCGAAGTGCGGGCGTTCGCCCCAGGTCTAGGCGTCTCCGAGGATCCGGTCACCGGAAGCCTCAATGCCGGTCTCGCCCAGTGGCTGATCGGCGACGGCATCGCGGAAGAGCGCTACACCGTCACTCAGGGCACCGCCGTCCACCGCTCCGGCCTGGTCCGGGTCTTCACCCGCGAGGGCCGGATCTGGATCGGCGGGGAGTCGGTCACCTGCATCGACGGCTCCGTTTCCCTCTAACCCCCCATCGAGAGGCCAGTTACGGCTCTTTTGGGGGCTGAAAAGAGCCGCAACTGGCCTCTCGATGGCACCGGACCGGGTTCCGGGGCGCCTGGGACGGGCGGAACGGCAGGGGAGAGGGCGCGGGTAGCCTTGAAGCGTGAATGACTTGTTCAACAGCGGCGAGGACCAGGACCAGCAGGACCACGACGGCGACGCCACGGCGGGCGACGCACGGCAGCGCCCGCGCAGCCCGCTGGCGGTACGTATGCGCCCGCGCAGCCTGGATGAAGTGGTGGGCCAGCAGCATCTGCTGGCGCCCGGATCGCCGCTGCGCACCCTGGCCGAAGCGCCTCAGGGCGGCCCGGCCGGCCCTTCCTCCGTGATGCTCTGGGGCCCGCCCGGAACGGGAAAGACCACTCTGGCCCATGTGGTGGCCCGCGGTCCCGGCCGGAAGTTCGTAGAACTCTCCGCGATCACCTCCGGCGTTAAGGATGTCCGCCGGGTCATGGATGAGGCTCTCACCGCCCGGGATCTGCACGGCATCACCACCGTGCTGTTCCTCGACGAGATCCACCGCTTCAACAAAGCCCAGCAGGATGCGCTGCTTCCAGGGGTGGAGAACCGGTGGGTTGTCCTGATTGCCGCGACCACCGAGAACCCGTCCTTCTCCGTGGTTTCCCCTCTGCTCTCCCGGTCCCTGCTGCTGACCCTCAAGCCACTCACCGAAGCGGACATTTCCGGTCTGCTGCAGCGCGCCGTCGAAGATGAACGTGGCCTGGCCGGCAGGGTGGAGCTGAGCGAGGAAGCCCTCGAGCATCTGGTGCGCCTGGCCGCCGGGGACGCCCGCCGCGGCCTGACGGCCCTTGAAGCCGCCGCCGGCGTCGCCTATTCCGAACGAGACCCGGACGTCACCGTGCCCGTCGTGCAACTCGCCCATGCCGAGCAGGCACTGGATGTTGCCGCTCTCCGCTACGACCGGGCGGGGGACCAGCACTATGACGTAACCAGCGCCTTCATCAAGTCCCTGCGGGGTTCTGACGTGGACGCAGCCCTGCACTACCTGGCCAAGATGCTCGAAGCGGGGGAGGACCCGCGGTTCATTTCCCGCCGGCTGATGATTTCCGCGGCGGAAGACGTGGGCATGGCGGACCCGACGGCGCTGCAGACGGCAGTGGCAGCCGCGCAGGCAGTGCAGATGATCGGTATGCCGGAGGGACGGCTGATCCTGGCCGAGGCCGTGGTCCACATCGCCACCGCCCCGAAGTCCAATGCCTCCTACAAGGCGATCGGCGCCGCGACGGCTGACGTGAGGGCGGGATACGGCAAGGGCGTGCCTGCGCACCTGCGCGATGCCCACTACCCGGGGGCCAAACAGCTGGGCCACGGCAAGGGCTACATCTACTCCCACGACGCGCCCCACGGCATCGCCAAACAGCAGTACGCCCCGGATGACCTGGTTGGCAAGGACTACTACAAACCCACCGCCAACGGCGTCGAACGGGACATTTCAGCCCGGCTGGAGCGACTGCGCGGAATCATCCGCGGACAATAGACGCGGCGGCCCGGCAAACGCGTCCACCCGGCAAGCCCGGTGCGCCCGGCCCGTCCGCCGGGAGCCGGTGCATGCTAGGATTGATGGTTGACTGGCAAGCGCACTGCCGGACAATCCCACTTCTTCCCCGGATTAGCTTCCGGATGCGGTGGAACCATGTCCGGTAACTGTGTTGCAGCAGAAGGCAGCGGTTGGCCGGAGCTCTCCCTAATGGAGGCCAGTGACTACGTATTAGCCGTACATGGCGGGTTTGCCCGGCGCGTACGGCGAGACCGCCAAAACAGTGAAAGGTGAACGTGGCTAACAACACACGTGCACGCCGTCAGGCCCGCGCTTCGCGCGCCCTCGGCATTGCTTTGACCCCCAAGGCAGCAAAGTACTTCGAGCGCCGGCCTTACCCCCCGGGTGAGCACGGCCGCGCCCGCCGCAAGCAGGACAGCGACTACGCC
>JBELYP010000117.1:0-9113 GCA_040273995.1 Arthrobacter sp. | reverse complement strand
GGGCGACGTCGACGCGGAATCCGCCGACGCCGCGGTCGAGCCAGAAGCGCAGGATGCGTTCGAATTCGTCGTGGACGGCGGGGTTGTCCCAGTTGAAGTCGGGCTGGGTGGAGTCGAAGAGGTGCAGGTACCACTGTCCGGGGGTGCCGTCGGGGCGTGTGGTGCGGGTCCAGGCGGGTCCGCCGAAGTGGGACTGCCAGTTGTTCGGCGGGTTTTGGCCGTTTTCGCCGGTGCCGTCGCGGAAGATGAACATGTCGCGGGCGGGGGAGTTGTCGGGGGCGGCGAGGGCTGCCTGGAAGAGTGCGTGCTGGTCGGAGCAGTGGTTGGGCACGAGGTCGACGATGACGCGGATGCCGTGGTTTGTGGCGGTGGTGACGAGGGTGTCGAAGTCGTGCAGGGTGCCGAAGAGGGGGTCGACGTCGCAGTAGTCGGCGACGTCGTAGCCGGCGTCTTTCTGCGGGGAGACGTAGAAGGGGGAGAGCCAGACGGCGTCGATGTCCAGTTCGGCGAGCTGGGGGATTTCGGCGGTGATGCCGGGCAGGTCCCCGATGCCGTCTCCGCGCAGGTCGCGGAAGGAGCGGGGGTAGATCTGGTAGATCACCGAGGAACGCCACCACTGCCTCTCACGCTCGGAGGAGGCTTCATGAACCGGAACCAGGCGGAGTTCTCCGTGTTGAGTGACAGGTACGCCGGGAGCGTTGTCCATCCGAAGAATCATCCCTTTTGTAGTGTGCAGTCTGGATACGTCCTCTTTAACGAGGATAGAACGGAACGTGTGCCTTCGGAGCGCCGTGATGCCTCACACAAACCCGGCATTAGCATCCGGACGGGCCGCCATCAGCCGCCGCTCCCGAAACGTTAACGCTGGTCAGGATAGACTTACGGCTACTGCTGGCAGTGCCCGTGCGGCAAGCCGGCGCCAGCCCCATCAGCCATTTTCGGGAGAACCATGTCAGAGAACCGCAGTGAGGTCCCGGGCGAGCCCGCCAAAGACCCGCAGGCACAGCCCTGGGAGCAGCCTTCCGGGAACACCGCCGACGCCGATGCCCCGACGCAGCCGCTGTACGGCCGCTACGCTCCGGACGCAGCCCAGGAAGCCACGCAGGAAGCCAAGCAGGACTCAGTTCAGGGCTCGTCTCAGGAAGCCTCGTTTTCCAACGGATCAGCGCAGGGTCCTGACGCCGCCCAGGCAGGCAGCGGGGAGCCCGCCCCGGCGTACTCCAGCAGCCAGAGTCCCTGGAGCCAGCCGCAGCAGTCCCCCGAGCAGTCCTACGGCCAGCCCCAGCAGCCGGGCTACGGTTCTGCCGCAAACTCCGGCTACGGCGCTGCGCCCTCGCCCTACGGTTACCCGGGCGGTTACGCGCCTGCCCCGGCAGCCCAGCCGGGCAAGACCATGGGCATTGGTGGCCTCATTCTGTCCTGCCTGTTCTTCATCCCCTTCGCCTCACTGGTAGGCGTGATCCTGAGCATCGTGGCCTTTGTCCAGTCGCGCAAGGCCAAGTTGAGCAACGGGCCGGCACTGGCAGGCATCATCATTGGCGCCGTCGTGTTCGTGCTGACGACGCTTGCCACCATTGCGATCTTCTTCTTCGCGGTGGATGCAGCCAGCACCATCTACGACGTCTGCACGGAGCCGGGAGCGGGAGTCGTGTTCGTCGACGGCGAGCAGGTTGACTGCAGTGACTTCGTCGAGTTCGAGCAGTCGCTCTAAACGGTCCTAAAAAGACGGCAGGCCGGGCACAGCGCCCGGCCTGCCGTTTTTTTTAGTTCTGGCCAGGCGACGCGCCGCTCTCCAGGATCCGCATGGTGGTGGTGTCCGGATTGAGCAGGATCGCAGCCTCATCCCGGCGATGGCGGAGCACATTGTCCAGATACGACTGCACTGCCTCGGCCATGGGGACGTAGCGGTTTTCCTTCTCGGACATGTACCAGCGGTGTTCCAGGACCTCGTGCACCACTTCCGCCTGCTCCAGCTTGCTGCCCAGCTCCCGGGGCACCGCCTTCACAATCGGTTCGAAGATCTGCGTGACCCAAAGATGGGCGCTCAGCTCTTCGTCCAGGTCCGGGTGGTTGTCTGCCCGGTAGGAATCCAGGTCATTGAGCAGCCGGCGGGCCTGGTTCTCCTGGGCGTCCAGGCCGGTGAGCCGGAGGATACGGCGCTGGTGATGGCCGGCGTCGACCACCTTGGGCTGCAGCTGCACCTGCGAGCCATCCGGGGTGGTGCGGATGGTGAGTTCGTCGACGTCGAACCCCAGTTCATTCAGGCGGCGGATGCGCGCGTTCACACGCCAGCGTTCCCCAAGTTCAAAGGACTCCTGCTCGGTGAGCTCTGCCCATAGATTGCGGTAGCTGTCCATGATGCGTTCGCTGGTAGCCAGCGGGTCAACGTTCTCTTCGATGAGGCCGCCCTCGGCCAGATCCATCAGTTCACCGGCGATGTTCACACGGGCAATTTCGAGGTCGTACTCGCGCTGGCCGCGGGAGAGTTCCGGGTACAGTTCACCGGTTTCGGCATCGACCAGGTAAGCCGCGAAAGCACCGGCATCCCGGCGGAACAAGGTGTTGGAGAGGGACACATCGCCCCAGTAGAAGCCGGCCAGGTGCAGCCGCACCAGCAGCAGTGCCTGCGCATCGATCAGGCGGGTCAGCGTGACTTCGCGCAGGGTCTGGGAAAACACGGCCCGGTAGGGCAGCGAAAAGCGCAGGTGGCGCGTCACCAGCACCGGGGCCAGCTCATTGCCTTCGGCGTCCTGGCGACCGGTGATGACAGCTACCGGAGCAACGCTGGGGATGTTCAGCCGACGCAGCTTGCGCAGCATGTGGTATTCCTGCCGCGCCACGTGCTCGCTGGTTTCCTTAATGGCGATTAGGGAAACACCCATTCGCGCGAACCGTACAACGTGACGTGAAATGCCGCGGGGCAGGGCGGCGAGGTTTTCCTTGGGCCACTCTTCCAGCGGAATGGACCAGGGAAGGTCCAGGAGGGCCGGGTCCATGGAAGCGGCAGTGATATTCAGCGAACCGAGTGGTTCCTGGGTCGCCTCGCTGTGGCTGCGCGGGAGCTTGCCGGGCTGCTCCCAGTTGGTTGGTTCATCACGCCAGTTGGCGAGTGGAGCTTCAGTCATTGGCATTGATGCCTTCTATCAGCGCTGGGATGGGGGTTAAACCAGAGCGGTGGCCTTCCTCCAGAAGTTTAGTTCAGGGAGAAGGGCCACCGCACGCGCGCAGTGTTACTGACGCCTACGCTTCGTCAGCAAGTCGCTTACCGGTGCTGGTGTCAAACAGGTGCACATGGCCGGCCTTCGGCTTCACGAACAGCGTGTCTCCCTTGGCCGGAGGCTTCCGGGCATCCACGCGGGCCGTGATTTCGTGCTCCTGGCCGTCCAGGAAGGTGTGGCCGTACACGAAGGCGTCAGCGCCGAGTTCCTCGACGACGTCAACTTCCACCTTCAGCCCCTCGCCTTCGGCTGCAACGTCCATGTCCTCCGGACGGACACCGAAGGTGACCGTGTTGCCGGCAGCCGCATCAAGGATGCTGCGCGGAACCGGGTAGACGGTACCGCCGAAGGTTACGCCGCCCTCGGTGACGGGCAGTTCCAGCAGGTTCATTGCCGGGGATCCCATGAAGCCTGCAACAAAAACGTTCATCGGCTTGTCATAGAGGTTGCGGGGCGTGTCCACCTGCTGCAGCACGCCGTCCTTGAGTACGGCCACGCGGTCGCCCATGGTCATGGCTTCCACCTGGTCATGCGTGACGTAAACGGTGGTGACGCCGAGGCGCCGGGTGAGCGAAGCAATCTGGGTGCGGGTCTGCACACGCAGCTTGGCGTCGAGGTTGGAGAGCGGCTCGTCCATGAGGAAGACCTGCGGGTTCCGCACGATCGCGCGGCCCATGGCAACACGCTGGCGCTGGCCGCCGGAAAGAGCCTTGGGCTTGCGGTCCAGGTAGTCCTCGAGATCCAGGAGCTTTGCGGCCTCGCGCACGCGCTCCAGGCGTTCCTCCTTCGGAACCCCGGCAATCTTCAGTGCGAAGCCCATGTTGTCCGCCACGGACATGTGCGGGTACAGGGCGTAGTTCTGGAACACCATGGCAATGTCCCGGTCCTTGGGCGGAACGTCGGTGACGTCGCGGTCCCCGATGAGGATGCGCCCGGAGTTGACGTCTTCCAGACCGGCGAGCATACGCAGGGAGGTCGACTTGCCGCAGCCGGAGGGACCCACGAGCACCAGGAACTCGCCGTCGGCGATTTCGAGGTTGAGGTTATCGACTGCCGGGCGCTCGGTTCCCGGGTACAGCCGTGTTGCGTGGTCAAACGTTACCGTTGCCATGATATTTCCCTTCACGGGCAGGTACGTGCCCGACGATCCGTTGTGAATGGGTGGATGTTCAGTTGTAAATCAGCGTTAAAACAGTGACGGGCGCCACGGAAAGCGTCCGCTGGTGGCAAGTATGCCACGTCCGTCAAGCAGACAGAAGGAAAACTGGTGGCCGGAGGGTTAATTTCCGACGGCGGCCAGCCGAAGTTCGTGCAGGTGTTCCAGGACGGCGGAAAACTCTTCCGGTGATTCGACCCGAAAGGGTGCAGCCGTCTCGCCCGGTCCCACCTTGATCCCCACGTCTTCCGGCAGCAGCACCGCGAAACCTGTCTCATCCGTGACGTCGTCCCCCGCGAACAGTACCGCGGTGGCGCCGGTCAGTTCCCGGAGGGCGAGGATGCCCTCGCCCTTGTTCGCATGGACCACGGAGGCCTCCAGGACCCGCTTGCCGTCGGTCACCTGCACGCCGTCCAGTTCCCCCAGCCGTGCGCGGACGGCCTCGACCGCTGCGGACGCATCGCCGTCGGACGCGCTGCGGGTGTGCAGGACGACGCCGGCGGGCTTGTCTTCGATGCGGCAGCCGGCGCATGCCTCGGCCACCTCGGCAACAGCCGCGCGGGCCCGGGCCAGCAGGTCCGCCTGCTCCGGAGTCAGCTGGAGGGGCTCGGCATTGGGGCCGGTCCACGTTTCAGCGCCGTGGCTGCCGACCAGCAGGGTCTCCGGTTCGGGCGTGGCCACGGCACGCAGGCTCTCCAGCGCCCGGCCGGAGATCAGCGCCGTCGCGGTGCCCGGCAACCCGGCCAGGGAGCGCAGCGCCGCAGCCGCGGCAGGAAGCGGCCGTGCGTCGTCGGCGTGCTCCACCAGCGGAGCCAGGGTGCCGTCAAAGTCCACGGCAACCAGCAGGTGGTCGGTGGCTGCCAGCGTGGCCAGCGCAGAACGCAGCTCGAGGGGGATCACTGCGGTTCTCCTTCCGTGCGAAGGGCGGTGAGGAAGTTCTGCGACCAGCGTTCGACGTCGTTCTGCAGCACCTGCCGGCGCATCAGCCGCATGCGGCGCTGGGCCTCGCGCGGCTGCATCTGTATGGCGGAGACAATCGCGTCCTTGAGCCGGTCGATGTCGTGCGGGTTGACCAGTACCGCCTGGCGGAGCTGGTCCGCAGCGCCGGCAAACTCGCTGAGTACCAGTGCTCCGGTGTTCTCCGTGCGGGCAGCTACGTACTCCTTGGCCACCAGGTTCATGCCGTCCCGCAGGGCGGTCACCAGCATGACGTCCGAGGCCAGGTACAGGGCCACCATTTCCTCCACCGGATAGGAGTGGTGCAGGTACCGGATGGCGGTGTTGGACATGGTGTCGTAAGTGCCGTTGATCCGGCCGACCGTGCCCTCAACCTCTTCGCGCAGCAGCCGGTACTGTTCCACGCGCTCGCGGGAGGGGCTGGCCACCTGGATCAGGGCTGCGTCCTCCACGCTGATCCGGCCGTCCTCCAGGAGTTCGCCGTAGGCCTTGAGCCGGTGGCTGATGCCCTTGGTGTAGTCCAGGCGGTCGACACCGAGCAGGATGACCTTCGGGTTGCCCAGTTCGCGGCGGATCTGCTTGGAACGCTCAATGATGTCCTCGCGCTTGGCCAGTTCGGTGATCTGATCCACGTCGATGGAGATGGGAAAGGCTTCAGCCCGGGAGATGTAGGCGTTGCCCTCGTCGTCGGTGATGTGCACCTGCTGCTGGCGCACGGAATGCCCGGCGAAGCGGCGGACGCAGCGCAGGAAATTGGCGGTGTCGCTGGGCCGCTGGAAACCGATCAGATCTGCCCCGAGCAGGCCGGCAATGATGTCCCGCCGCCACGGAAGCTGGGCAAAGATTTCCAGCGGAGGGAAGGGAATGTGGTTGAAGAAACCGATCTTCAGGTCCGGACGGGCCTTGCGCAGCATCTGCGGAACCAGCTGGAGCTGGTAGTCCTGCACCCACACGGTGGCGCCTTCGGCGGCTACCTCGGCGGCGGCTTCGGCGAAGCGGCGGTTGACCGTGCGGTAGGAGTCCCACCAGGTTCGGTGGAACTCCGGCGGTGCAATGACATCGTGGTACAGCGGCCAGAGCGTGGCGTTGGAGAAGCCTTCGTAGTAGAGCTCCACCTCGGAAGCGCTCAGCGGCACCGGGCGCAGGTGCATGTTGTCATGGTCGAACGGTTCCAGTGTTTCGTCCGGGGCACCGTGCCAGCCCACCCACGCGCCGTCGGCCTTGGCCATGACCGGCGCCAGCGCCGTCACGAGGCCGCCGGGGGAACGGCGCCACTTGTCGCCGTCGGACCCGTTGTCCGCCACCCGGTCCACGGGCAGGCGGTTGGAGACCACAATGAAGTCGTAATCGCCGTACCCGTCCGTTGAAATCTCAGTTCTCGATTCAGCGGCAACAGCGTTCACGTTATGCACTCCTCAGTTGACTTGTTTGTTCGCCACTCTATCCAACGGGGGAACCTTTGTACCCACTTCGGGCGTTGACGGTGAGGTGCAGGGATTATCGTTGTCCCTGAAGACCGTGTACCTGATGCCGCCCAACGGTGGCCGTTTGAGAGACAGAAGGAACTATGACCGACCGGAATCCCAAGGTCACTAAGGCCGAGCGCCAGGCCGCGGCCCGCGAGAAGGCACGGGCCCTGCGCGAGGCACAGCTGAAGAAAGAGCGCCGCAACAAGCTGCTGACCCGCTGGGGCATCGTCGCTGGAATCGTTGCCGTTATTGTGATCGTCGCTGTGATTGTTATCAACAGTGTCCGCGGCGGAATCCCTGATGCCGGGCCTGCACCGGCCAACGGCAACGTCAACGGCGGGTTCACTCTGACCTCCACGACGTCGCTCGAGCCCGCGGACACCGGCGAGGTGGATGTGAACAACCTCCCCGAGGCGACCACCACCAACGAGGCCGGCGAGACCGTGCCCGCCGGTGTCGAAGCCGCCGGCCCCGGCGAGCCGATCCAGATCGTGGAGTACGTGGACATTAACTGTGTCCACTGTGCCGACTTCTCCTCCACCTACTCGGACCAAGTGAAGACCTGGCTCGACGCAGGTGAGGTCACCCTGGAATACCGCACTGTTGCTTTCCTTGACCGGAACTCGCCGACCAACTACTCCTCCCGCGGCGCCAACGCCGCTGCCTGCGTAGCCGACACCAACCCCGAGTCCTACTGGGACTTCATGAAGGCGATCTTCGCCCAGCACGCTGCCGGTGAGGTCAACAACGCCGGTCTGGTGGACATGGCCAAGTCCGTGGGTGCCAACGATGCAGCCGACTGCATTGAGAACGATGGTTTCCGCACCTACGTCAAGTATGCTGACGCGCTGGCCCGCGCGGCCGAAGTGGGCGGCACACCCACCGTTTACGTCAACGGTGCCGAAGCGGACCTGAACTCCTTCGTGGAGACGGTTCAGAGCGCCATCGACGCCAACAAGGCTGAGGCTTCCTCCTAGTTCTGCCGTAGTCCGGCTGCCCGCCGGAACGGAACCATCCCTGGTTTCGTTCCGGCGGGTGTGCTGGGCTAATCTTGTCTAGCGCTGTTGTACTGCCAGTACGACGCCGCGTGGCCGGCAACGGCCCACGCCTCCTTAGCTCAGTTGGCCAGAGCACCTGTCTTGTAAACAGGGGGTCGCCGGTTCGAATCCGGCAGGGGGCTCCGTGAAACCCCTCTTGATCAGGTAAACGCCCGATCAGGAGGGGTTTTTCCGTGGGACTACAAGGACCCACAGCATGCTTTCCGAGCGCCTCCAGACCCGGTTCGACCCGGGAGACCATCTCCATCCCAACGACGCCGGCTATGCGGCCATGGCGTCAGCCATCAATCTTCAGGAGATCTGCCGGCGTTAGCGCGGATCGCAGCGGGAGCCGTCCGAAGGGATGGCTCCCGCTGCTGCGCAGGGACCATTATCCGAACCGCTGCCGGCCGATTTTTACGACGCGCCACCCGAGGCTAAGATCATCAGCAAGCTTCCTTTTGGGGAGGTGCGGCGGAGTCGCCGGTGCTGGCGCCGGCGGCCGCAAAACAGCGACTTATGGGGGAAAATGAAAAAGAACATGATGGTCGGCGCAGTTTTCGTCGCGGGAGCTCTTGTCCTTGCGGGCTGCGGCTCCGAAGGTGCCGCGGACGACGGCGCGGACACCGCGGCCACACAGGCCCAGGCAGCACCGACGGCCGTCGAATCCACTTCAGCGGCCGACGGGAACAGCCAAGGCCAGTACACACCGGCGGAACTGCAGGCCGCGCTGGCCGCGGTCAAGGACAAAGAAGGCCTCACCGGTGCCATTGCAGACGACGCAGCGGTGCGCGCCCAGCTTCCCGCGGCAACGGACGCCTTGGACGGCATCACGATTACGCCCGAGGCCTGCGCCGAGCTCGCGACCGACAGGCTGGCCGAGAAACTTGAAACCGGCAACTTTGCGATCATGCAGCTCAGCGCGACGGACACCGTGACCCTGATCAGCTACGAGGACGAGTCCTTCATCGAGGGACAGATCGCGAGCAATGAGAAGCAGGTGGCAGAGTGCGCCGAGTTCCAGATGGAAGCCGGCGGCCAGACCTTTTCCACCACCGGCCAGGAAGTTCCCGCGAGCAGCAGCGCGGACACCACCCAGGCCTTCAGCGTCGTGACCACCGGTGAGGGAGTCAGCACCGAGGTGATTCAGGTGGCTGGGTTCTCCGGCACAACGGTCATTACCGTCAGCATGACGGATCCCGCTGATGCTGCGGGAGCCGCGGCCGCCGGCGGGCAACTGGTTGACGCCATCCTGGCCGAGCTCAAAGGCTAACCA
>JBELYP010000116.1:0-9306 GCA_040273995.1 Arthrobacter sp. | reverse complement strand
GGTTGTAGCTGAACTCGCCCAGGAACTGCAGCCGTCCCGGAACAAGCTGCCGTTTCCGTGCGGCAGCAATAAAGAACCAGCTAATCAGGGCAACGGACAGCAGGATAAGCAGCATCTGCTTTCCAAAGCCCTCGCCGTATTCGGCGCCCCAGGGAAGGATCTCAGGGAGGTGCATTTCATCGAGGGTTGGTGCAACAAACCCCTCTTCATTGGCGGCGGGAAGCGCAAGCGCGATCAACGCGTTTCCTCTCTGCTTTGTCCATCGTTGGGCATTTCATTGGCGGGGGCATGTGGCATGCATCCGTTTACTAAGTTGTGTGACATTGCTTCGTCTAACCCTCATCCGGCCGTTCTCCACCCGCAGGTGGTTTTGGCTTAGTGGAAGTGAGCCCGTGGGCGGCGGCTACGTAAAATCCGCTCAGACCGCCCAGGGCGATACCTGCAAAAAGAATCCAGCGGGTCCCCAGAAGACTGTCCAGCCCCCACCCTATCAAACCAAGGGCAATGATTCCGGACAGGACATATTGGAGGATTGCGCGGCGCTTGCTCAGCGGCGCTTCAAACGCAGGGGGAACCTGGCCGGCTGCATTCTTCTTTGATTTGGCTGCCACCTCAGGCTCCTTTCACTTCGTTGTCTGGATGCGCTGGCGCATCGGAATAAATCAGCTGGCGGGTGCGGGAGAACGCCCGGATTTCCGCAACCTGCCAAATCACCACGGTGCCAAGAGCAGCGAAGGCGAACCACGGGCGCTCGAGCCATTCAGGCACGCCCACGCTCCAGAGCGCCACCGCGAAGCCGACCACTTTGACGGCATACGTTACGGCGAACATCCCTATGGCTCCGGAAGGATTCCGCCGGCCCATGACATGCCCAACCAGCAGGCTGATGCCGAAGAAGAGTGCAATGAGGCCCCAGCCCGCCGCAACGCTGGCCGCTCCGGTAACACCGGGGCCCAGGAGGGCTGCTCCGGCAGCGGCGGCAGCGGGTACGGCGGTCCACAGCAGGGATGCTTTGAGAATTCGCAGCCAGGGGCCGTCCGTGGGCCCGGAAGCACTAATCCGCATAGCGCGTGCGCCGTTGGCTTGGCTCATGGCTGCGGGATCATCCTTGTGCTGTGGGGGAAAGATATAGCGGACGCGGCTCTTCACGTCGCAATACTTGAATTCTACAGTACATAGAACTACACCGTGACATCGGTGTCCCAGCATGACTGCCGGTGGGTTGCCGGTACCGGCCTCAGGCACGTGTCCTCGTGCGCAGCCGGACGATGATCCGCGGTGAGGCCAGGTACAGCCCTGCCACCGCTGCGACGAACACAGTGCCGGCAGCTGTGGCTCCCCATCCCGAGCCTCCGGTGACCAGTCCGGTGCCGCCCACCAGGAGGGTGGCTACGGTAACCACGCCCGCCGACTGCAGGTGGGATAGTCCGGCGTCCGTGAGCCGCTGGTAGACATGCTGGCGGTGCGCGGCGTACCAGCGCTCCCCCCGCCAGATCCGGCGCACCAGCGTGGTAAAGGCATCCAGCAGGTAGATCAGGATCGGGAACAGCAGGTACTCCACGTAGACCCCGGCCAGGAAGGCGGCAACAGCAGTGCCCGCAACCGCGGCGCCGAGCAGGTAGCTGCCGACGTCGCCCATAAAGACTGAGCCCCGGCCCAGGTTCCAGGGCAGGAACGCGGCAAACGCGGCCGCTATTACGGTTCCTGCTGCGATCATCCACACCTGGTCGGAGAGCGCTCCGGCCACGGCGTACAGGACACCCACCGCGAGTCCGTGGAGGCCGGAAATGCCGTTCACTCCGTCCATGAAGTTGGCCACGTTGATGTAGCCGGCAATCACCAGGGTGCCCACGGGAACCCACCAGAAGCTCTGGCCCAGCGTGGCAGCCAGCGCCGCTGTCCCTGCGGCGCCGATGGCCAGCTGGAGGCCAAAGCGGACCTTGACGGAAAGCCCGCGGAAATCCTCCACCCAGCCCAGCAGCGATGCCGCGGTGATGATGCCGATTAGGAGCAGCACCAGCGACCGGTCCACGGCCACGTAGCCGGTTGCCAGGGACGTGCCCAGGCCCAGCAGCAAACCCGCCGCGATGGTGGCGCCTACCCCGCGGATGACGGTCTTGGTGTGGGAGGAACGCTCGTTGGGGACGTCCACCACTCCGAGCCGGCGCAGCAGCGGAATAAACCCGAAGGGCAGCAGCAGGCTCGCGAGGAACGCCGCCGCTGCCGATGCTGCCAGGGCCATCAGCCGGTCCGCCGCTCGCTCTGCCCGGCAGAGGGGCTGGAGTCCTGGATATCCGCCAGGCGGAGCGCGGCTGTGTCCGGCAGCGGGAACAGGGCGGCAGCAGCGCCTCCAACCGGCTCTGCTGTGCCCGAGGAGTCGAACCCGCAGCGGCGCAGCCAATCCTCGGCGTCGAGCCCTTCCGGATCCAGCACGTCTACTGAAGCGTGGGAAATCTTCGGATGGAGCGGACGGGAATCGTCCTCACCGGTGCCCACCAGGATTTCGTGCAGCTTCTCGCCCTTGCGCAGGCCGGTGAAGACAATGTCCACATCCTTGCCGGACATCGCGATCATGCGCCGTGCAACGTCCAGGATCTTCACGGGCTCGCCCATGTCCAGGATGAGCACCTCTCCCCCGCGGCCAATTGCCCCGGCCTGGATGACCAGCTGGCAGGCTTCGGGGATGGTCATAAAGAACCGGGTGACTTCCGGGTCAGTGACCGTGACCGGTCCCCCCTGGCGGATCTGCTCGGTGAAGAGCGGAAGCATGGAACCGCGGCTGCCGATGACGTTGCCGAAGCGCACGGAGACGAACCGGCGTCCGCTGCGCCCCGCCATCCACGCTGTGAGCTTTTCCGCCACGCGCTTGGAATGGCCCAGGACGGTAGTGGGGTTAGCTGCCTTGTCGGTGGAGATGTTCACGAAGTGGCTCACGCCGGCCTTCTGCGCCGAACGCAGGACGTTCGCTGTGCCCAGCACATTGGTTTTCCAGGCTTCAAGCGGGTACTGCTCCAGCAGCGAAACATGCTTGAGCGCGGCGGCGTGGAAGACGACGTCGGGCTGGCGCTGGGCGAAGATCTCATCCAGTGCCCTGGCGTCGCGGATGTCCGCGAGGACGGTGTCCCTGCCGTTGAGCAGGCCCTGGCCGGTAATGGACAGCTGGGTCAGCTGCAGGCCGGTTTCGTCCCGGTCCACCATGATCAGCTCGCTGGGCTCGAACGCGGTGATCTGCCGGCAGAGCTCGGACCCGATGGACCCGCCTGCACCGGTGACCAGTACCTTCTTTCCGGTGAGGTAGCCGGCTACTTCGTCCACGTGGATATCCACGGGCCTGCGGCCGATCAGGTCTTCCACCGCAACTTCACGGAAGTCAGTCAGCCCGGCCCCGGACCCCTTGGCCAGCATGTCCCGCAGCGGGGGCATCACCATGACCCTCAGGTCCAGGCCCTCCGCGCGGTCCGTTACCTCCCGCACCTGGGCGGCGTCGACGTCGGCGATTGCAATGATCAGCACTTTGGCCCGGGTGCGCTGGACCACGTCCGGGAGA
Organism: Arthrobacter sp.; assembly: GCA_040273995.1. GTDB lineage: Bacteria > Actinomycetota > Actinomycetes > Actinomycetales > Micrococcaceae > Arthrobacter_B. Next base: position 5,759 of record JBELYP010000116.1, on the reverse strand, counting down.
TCTGCCAGCCGTCCCATCACCGGGACGGTGCCGAGCCGCAGGTGCTTCTTGGCCGGATCGTCGTCAATCAGGCCCACCGGGAAGTACGGGGAATCCGGATCGTTCATCATCCGGGTCACCAGGGAGTTGCCCAGGAAGCCCGCGCCGTAGATCAGGGTCCGCTGGGCTTCGTCACCCGGACGCACCTTGCTCTCGACGTACATGCGCTTCATGTAGCGGATTGCTGCCATGAACAGGCAGGCGAACGGGAAGGCCAGCACACCGGTGCTTCTGGGGATGTCGATCGCCAGGCCAAAGAGGGCGCTGACGAGTACCAGGATCGCGGAGACCACAATCGTGACCACGGCCAGCAGGCGCATCTCGTGGAAGCTTCCGAAACTGTACCGGCCCCGGTACAGCGCAAAGGAATAGCCCACAGCGAGCTGTGTCACTACGGCAACGCCGCAGAACACGGCGAGGCCCGCCACGTTGATCTCATCAACTGAAAGCTCGTAGCGCAGGATCAGCGCCAGGACAATGGCCACCACCCAGGCCAGAGAGTCCAGCACGTATTGGGACCAGAGCCAGAGTGCCGGCTTCTCGTCCCTGGCCGGGGTGGTTCTGTCCCTGCTTGAATCGTTCATAGTCCTCAGCGGGCCTGCGCCCGGTTCGTGTCTAGGTTGTTAGCTGCCCTCTGTGCTGCAGGCACGGCAGGGCGTCCAATCCGGTGTAATAGACTGAATTCTACTCAGCATACTAACTGCACCCCCTTGAACGTCCGGCAATAGCCGCGTACCGGGCGGTGCCCTGAAAGGATCGTCTTGCCGGAATCAGTGGCTGTAGCCGCGGTGACCTTTGACCGCCCCGACGACGTCAAGACCTTGCTCGGAGCCCTGGCAGCACAGTCTGTCCCCATCTCATCGGTGGCGCTGGTGGACTCGGGAAAGAGCCCGGTTAGGGACATCGTTGAGTCCTCTGAAGCGAACGTCACGTACGTGCGCTCGGAGACAAACCTGGGCGGCGCAGGCGGTTTCTCCCTCGCCATCCTCACCGCGATGGCTTCCGGCGCCGACTGGATCTGGATCATGGATGACGACGCGCATCCGGAAAATCCTGACTGCCTGCAGGCCCTGCTCGACGGCGCCAACGAACGCGGACTGGATGTGATCCTGCCGCTGGTGGTCGCCCCCGGCAAGCCGGACACCCTCTCCTTCCATTTCCGGGTGGACGGACGCCTGACCCACAACCGCGCCGAGGTTGCCAAGGCAGGTTTCCTGCCCGGCGTCGGGCACTTCTTCAACGGCGCGCTGATTCGCCGTGACGTTTTCTTCCGGGTGGGCCTGCCGGATCTCCGCCTGTTCATCCGCGGGGACGAGACAGACTTCATGATCCGGCTGCGCCGTGCCGGCATCCCCTTCGGCACCCTGACTTCAGTGGCACTGAGCCACCCGGCGGCCTGGTCCGAGGTCCAGGAGATCCTGGGCGGCCGCCTGCATGTGCTGGTTCCGGACACCGAGTTCAAGCGTTTCTACTTCTACCGCAACCGCGGCCATCTCACCTGGAAATACAAGCGCCTGCGCTCCCTCGCCGCGGACACCGTTGGCTACCCGGTCCACTTCGCTCGGACCCGTGACCTGCGCGGGTTCCGGTCATGGCTGCGTGCCTACGCCGGCGGCTTCCGCGGCAGCATGTTCGGCCCGCCCTCGGACCAGGGCTTCTAGCCATGTCCGGGAAGGGAGCAGGGGTCGACGGCCTGGCCCTGGTCATTGTGACCTTCAACAGGTCCGGCTACCTGCGCGGACTGCTGGATTCCGTAGCCGCCCTGGACCCGGCGCCGGCCCGGGTGGTGGTGGTGAACAATGCCAGCACCGATGACACGGCGGACTACCTGGACGCTCTCGCCGGCACCTTCCCCCTTCCCCTGACCGTCTGCACGCTGACTGAAAACACCGGCGGGTCCGGCGGGTTCGCCGCCGGCATCAGCGCAGCACTCGAACTGGACGCGCAGTGGCTCTGGCTTATGGACGACGACGTCGTTGCGCTTCCGGGCGCGCTGGCTGCCCTGGGCAAGTGGACCGGGGAATACGACTGCATCCACGGGCGCCGGTTCGATGAGGCCGGGCGGCCCTTCTTCTGGCAGCACCGGTTCATTCCGCTGCTTGGCGTGCATGTGCCGGTCCGCGGAAACGTCTTCCGTGACAGCCCGGTGTTCAGCACCAACGTGGGATGCTTTGAGGGCATGCTCATCAGTGCTGCAACGGTACGCCGGATCGGGCTTCCCGATCCCCGGTTCTTCATTAACGGTGATGATGAGATCTACGGCTGGCTGGCCTCCCTGAACCACCGGGTTGCCTACGTCAATGATTTCGTCCTGCAGAAGGTCCGGCCGCAGAAGCAGATCGATCTTGGCATCCGGCATTTGAATGACTCCAGCGACCTCAGCCGTTTCTGCGCCATGCGCAACCGCGGCCATACTGCCGGTTACCTGCGTGCTCACGGAATGTTCAACCGCGCGGGCTTTGCTGCGGGAACCGCACTGACCGCCGCCAAGGAACTGCTCCGCCTGGCCGCCGTCGAACACCGTCTCCGCGGCGCCGGCAGCCTCTGGCGCGGCTGGCGCGAATCACGCTCCATCCTCAGGGATTCCGGCTGGGAACCCATGCCGCCGCTGGCTGGCGTACCGGCAGGTACCGGCCCGGAAACCGGGAATTCCACAACCTCCCCCGAGTAGGACCTTTTTAACCTTGAACAGCAGCAACACATCATTCAGCAACGCCCCCGAACCCGTCTGGGCTGTCCTGGGAGCCAGCGGATTCATCGGAAGCTCCCTGCGGGAGGTCCTCACGCGGGACGGCATCTCGGTCCGGTTTGTGAAAGCTCCCCGGCTCAGCGCCCAGTCCGGGACCGCAGACGGCATCCTGGCCGAGGCTGCACAGCTCCGGGACGTCCGGCAGGACCTCGCCGGTCAGCTGGCAGGCGCCGACGTCGTTATCAACGCCGCAGGCCTGGCCACCCCCACCGGTGCGGACTCACCCGAACTGCGCGGTGCCAATGCCCTGCTGCCGGTGCTGGCTGCCGACGCCGCGGACGAGGCCGGGGCCCGGCGTTTTCTTCACCTGAGCAGCGCAGCCGTGCAGGGCCACCGGCCGGTGCTGGATGAGAGCCCGGATACAGAACCGTTCTCCGCCTACTCGCGCTCCAAGGCCCTCGGCGAGGCAGCGCTTGCTGCACGCCGGCCGGGAGCGTGCCCGGTGACTTCGCTGCGTGCCACGTCCGTGCAGGGTGCCGCACGCCAGACGACGGCGGCCCTGGTCCGCGTTGCCTCCTCTCCCCTGTCCTCGGTGGCAGGCCGCGGCGATTCACCTACCGTGGTCAGCTCGGTGGATGCGCTGTGCAGCTTTGTGCTGGCCGCCGGACGTTACGAGGGCGAAGTTCCGCCGGTCATCCTGCAGCCGTGGGAAGGGGCTACGGTGGGTTCGGTCCTGCTGGCCGCCGGCGGGCGGCATCCGCTGCGGCTCCCGGTGTGGCTGTGCCGCGCCGCCCTGCAGGCGGGTTATCTGGTTTCCGGGCTGCTGGGGGAACGGCTGCACGGCACGCTGCGCCGCGTGGAAATGATGTGGTTCGGCCAGCGGCAGGAACCCGGCTGGGCCGAGACGACTGGCAACGTGCCCGAGCCGCGCGTGGAGCAGGTCCTCCGCGCGGCCCGAACCGCTACGGCTGCGTAGGAGTTCCGGCGGCAGGTGCCGCGGCTTCGCCGGCTGTCCCTTCCCCGGCTGCCTCTGCCGCGGGAGCCTCTGCTTCCGGGGACCCCGAACCGGCGGCGGCACCGGCGGGTTCTTCGCCCAGCCCCAGGACAGAGGGCACCACGGCCCGCAGCTGCTCCAGACTGACCGCCCCGTCGCGGACTACCCGCAGCGGGAAGTCTGTTGCATCCACGATTGTGGATGGAATTCCTTCGCTGCCTTCGGCCGGACGCGGGCCTGCCTCCAGGTAAACCTCCACGGACTCAGCAAGCTGCGCCTGTGCTTCCGCTGCGGTCTGAGCCGCGGGATGTCCCGTGCGGTTGGCGGAGGAAACGGCCATCGGCCCGGTCAGGGCCAGCAGGTCCAGGGCAACCTCGTCATCGGGCATCCGCAGCGCAACGGTTCCCTTGGTATCCCCCAGGTCCCAGGTGAGGGACGGCTGGGCATGGAAAATCAGGGTGAGGCCGCCGGGCCAGAACGCTTCGGCCAGCGCACGCGCTTCCGGCATCACGTCTACGGCCAGCCCGTCCATGGTCTGCAGCCGCGGCACCAGCACGGGCGGCGGCATGGACCGTCCCCGGCCCTTGGCTGCCAGCAGGGTTGCTACCGCCTGGGGAGAGAATGCATCGGCGCCGATCCCGTACACGGTGTCGGTAGGCAGCACGATGCACTGGCGGTTGGCGATGGCCTGCTGGGCAGCAGCCAGGCCGGCGCTGCGGGCATTGGTATCTGAGCAGTCAAAGCTGGTGGTCACGGGAGTTATTCTTTCACGTCAGGGGTGGGTAGTGCGGCTGCCGACCTAACCGCGGACGTCGCCCGGGGGCGGCCGTTGAGGTCCTTATGGGAGCAGACTTCCTGCCAGACTGGATCCGCTGCCAGCCTCTCGGCGATGGTGCCGGCCTGGACCTCGGCATGTTCCATCACGAAGTAGCCTCCCGGACGCAGCAGCCGCGCGGACGTGCGGGCGGCGGCGTCGGGAAGTTCCATGCCGTCCTCTCCCCCGCCGTAAAGGGCCATGGCGGGATCATGGTCCGCAGCTTCGGGTTCGTTGGGAACGGCACCGGCCGGAATGTAGGGCGGGTTGGACGCAACCACGTCGAACGCCCCCTCCTCCCCGGCCAGGGCGGTCCGCAGATCGCCTTCGAGCACGTGGACGCCGAGAGGTTCCAGGTTCTTCCGGGCCCAGGCCAGTGCCAGCGGACTGAGTTCCACGGCATAGACCTGCGAGCCGGGCACCTCCGCGGCAATTGACCCTGCGATGGCTCCGGAGCCGGTGCCAAGGTCGGCCACCCTGGCGGGGGCGGGCACCAGCAGGGCCCGGTCAATTGCCAGCTGCGCCACGGTTTCCGTTTCCGGCCGCGGCACAAAAACCCCTGGACCCACGGCAAGTTCCAGGCGGCGGAAGTACGCCTTCCCGGTCAGGTGCTGCAGCGGAATGCGGCGGGCGCGTTCGGCAACCAGTTCCGCGTAGCCGTCCGGCGCCTCGGCGTCCGTGAAGGCAAGCGCCTTCACCCTGCCAACGCTCTCGCCGAGCAGGTGCGCCGCCAGCAGCTCGGCGTCCACCCGCGGGCTTGGCACGCCGGCCGCTGCGAGCTCCGCCGCCGCGCTCCGCAGGGCCGTTTCGAGGGAGGGCACTGCCTTGCCTAGGCTTCGTCGCCGATTGCGTCCAGACGGGCCTGCTCATCCATTTCGATGGCAGCCTGGACAACGGCTTCCAGGTCACCGTTCATGACGGTGTCCAGGTTGTAGGCCTTGTAACCGGTGCGGTGGTCCGCAATCCGGTTTTCCGGGTAGTTGTAGGTGCGGATGCGCTCGGATCGGTCCATGGTGCGGATCTGGGACTTGCGGATGTCCGAGTTCGCGGCGTCGATCTTTTCCTGCTCGTGGGCAAGGATACGCGAGCGGAGCACGCGCATGGCCGCTTCACGGTTCTGCAGCTGGGACTTCTCGTTCTGCATGGCTACCACAATGCCGGTAGGCAGGTGGGTGATGCGCACGGCGGAGTCCGTGGTGTTGACGGACTGGCCGCCCGGTCCG
>JBELYP010000115.1:0-9485 GCA_040273995.1 Arthrobacter sp. | reverse complement strand
GGCGAGGTAGGTCTTGCCGGTGCCGGCCGGACCAATTCCGAAGACCACGGTGTTGCGGTCGATCGCATCGACGTAGTTCTTCTGGTTCAGCGTCTTGGGCCGGATCGTGCGCCCGCGGGTGGAGAGGATGTTCTGCGTCAGCACTTCGGCCGGACGTTCGGCGCTCTGCTCCCGCAGCATGGTGATCAGCTGCTCCAGCACCTGGGGAGTCACCCGGGTCTGATGCCGGGCTAGGACCCGGACTTCGTTGACGAGTCGGACCGTCCGGTCCACTGCCGGTGCCGGACCGGAGACGGAGAGTTCATTGCCGCGGACGTGGAGGTTCACCTCCGGGAAGGCGTTCTCGATGACTTTCAGGGCTTCATCGTTGGCGCCCAAAGACTGGACCATGTGCTCTGTCGAGTCAAAGACAATCGTCTGCTGGTCCTCACGGATGGTGCCGATTCCTGCTGAAGATTCGGTCATATATGCGGCCCCTCGGCCTCTCATCGCCCCTTTTTGAACTATGGATTGGAAGTCTGCTGAAAATCATGGTGCGCACACCCTTCTTAATTCTACTGGATAGGCGCCCGCACGCACTTACCGGATTCAGCGGGCAGTGCGGGGCACCCTGCCGGACAGGTAAAGCGCCTGGATCTCTGTGAGCTGTATTACGGAGATTGTCTCGGCTTGGCATCGGCTGGGTCTCAATCGGGTTTCAGTCCCGCCACAGAACCGTCAACCCCAGGTTTTGGGGGGCACGGCTGTGCCAAGCTTGTTGGCATGCTCCGGCCGGGATCCGCCCCGGCAGGACCCCCCACGCATCGCCCGTTCCACGGACTGCGGGCACCAAACACGGAAGGCAGGGATAGTCATGACCAGGCAGCAGCAACGCCTCTCCGGCCGGACCCGCCTCCTCATGGCAGCAGCAGCGGCCCCGCTCCTGCTGGCCTCCTGCGGCGTGGTCGCGGAGCTTCCCACCACCAGCATGCCCAGCTCCTTCAGCGCCGCAACCTCACCCGAGTCCCGTCCCATGGCGGTGTCCGCGCCGGCTGAGGCGACCGCCTCCAAGGTGGTCATGCCGGTGTACTGGCTCGGCCTGAACGGCTCCGACGTGCAGCTTTACCGGGAGTTCCTCCCCTCCAAGAACACGGGAGATCCGATTGGTGAAGCCGTCATGGCGATGACCACCGACACCCCCCGAGACAGCGACTACTTCACGCCGTGGGCGCCCGCCTCGAAGGTCTCGGCCTCGATTTCCAGCAAGAACATCATCACGGTGGACATCACCGCAGACGCCTTCAAACCTTCACTGGATGCAGGCATGGCGCACCGGGCGGTTCAGCAGCTTGTCTACACTGCCACCGCGGCAGCAGCCAACGCCGGGCTGACCACGGCCGGGTACAACACCAGTGTGGTTGTGCTGGTGGACGGGAAAGCCGGCTACAACGCCTTCGGCCATGAAGATCTGGAGCCCGCCCTGGAACGGGACAAGACTCTTCCCGCGCCAATCTGGATTATCAGCCCGCAGGAACAGGACGGCACCGAAACGTCCCTGACAGTGATGGGATCCGCCGTAGTCCGTGAGGACCGGCTCGCCTGGAGCGTGGAGCGCGTACTCAACGGGAGGCCGGAGAACACACCGGTCAAGACCGGAGAGATCCAGCTCGAAGCTGCGGCCGGCGAAACCGAGATGTTCGAAGTCGCAATTGAGCTCGAACCCGGCGATTACAACCTGCGGGTCTTCCACGGCGACGGCGACAACCAGGATTCGAAGCGCTTCACGGTCTACTAGCGGGCCGCACTCCCTGCCCGGCGGCGGCCCGTCACCGCACGCAGCCCGTCAGCTCCAGCGGCCCAGCAGGTAGTTCAGCAGCACGAGGGCAGCCGGTCCGGCGCTCGAGGACCTCAGCACATGCGGCCCCAGGCGCACGGGGACAGCACCGGCGGCGCTCAGTGCCTGCAGTTCCGCGGGACTGATGCCGCCTTCCGGCCCCACGACTACAGCGATGGACCTGATCCCGCGCTCGGCACCGGAGCCGACTGACCTTGCCAAGGCCAGTTCCACCGCTGCGGGCAGCGGAACCTGGGCATCTTCGTGCAGCACCAGGACGAGATCGGTGTCTGCCAGGCGTGCCGGCAGTCCCTTGCTGTCCGTAACCTCCCGCACCCGGGGAATCCGCGACCGTCTGGACTGCTTGGCGGCCGAGGTGACCACGGCACGCCACTTGGCCTGGCCTTTTGCGGCCTTCTCGGCCTTCCAGCGCACGATGCTGCGTTCAGACTGCCAGGGCAGGACAGCGTCCACCCCAAGCTCGGTGGCTGCTTCAATGGCCTGCTCGTCCCGGTCCCCCTTGGCCAATGCCTGCACGAGGGTGAATTCGCAGTCGATCTCCGGCTCTGCCACGACTTCAAGGACATCGATTTCCAGCAGCGCTGGTTCCGCAGACCGGACAGTTCCGCGCAGCCGCGTTCCGTCGCCGTCGACGATGTCCACATTCTCCCCAGGTGCCAGCCGCTTCACGGTAACGGCATGGCGGGCTTCGGGACCGGTCAGCGCGAACACGCTGCCCGGAGCCGCTGCCGCTACCAGTTCGGGGTCGCCGAAGAAGATGGGGCTGGTCATGCCGGGTCCCGGCGCCTAGTGGTTGCCAAGGCGGTCGCGCAGCTTCGCGAAGACGCCGCTGTTGGTGTTGCCGCTGACCCGGCCCTCGGCGAACTGCTCACCGCGCAGTTCAGCCAGACGGCGCAGCAGGTCTTCCTGTGCCGCGTCGAGCTTCTGCGGGGTCTCAACCTGGACGTGGACCATCAGGTCCCCGCGGCCGTAGCCGCGCAGGTGGGTCACGCCGAGGCCCTTGAGCGTGGTGACTTCGCCGGACTGGGTACCGGCCTTGATGTTGATTTCGCGTTCGCCGTCGAAGGTTTCCATGGTGATGACAGTGCCCAGCGCGGCTGCAGTCATGGGTACCGTGAGCGTGGCGTGCAGGTCGTCGCCGTCGCGCATGAACACCGGGTCCGCGTTGACGCGGATCTCAACGTACAGGTCTCCCTGCGGGCCGCCGGCGGTGCCGGCTTCGCCCTGCCCGCTGAGCTGGATCCGGGTGCCGGTGGCGACGCCGGCGGGAACCTTGATGGTCAGGGTGCGGCGGCTGCGGACACGGCCCTCGCCGGCACATTCGTGGCACGGGTCCGGAATGACGGTGCCGAAGCCCTGGCACGAACCGCAGGGCGCCGTCGTCATGACCTGGCCGAGGATGGAGCGTACAGCGCGCTGCACCTGGCCGCTGCCGTGGCAGATGTCGCAGGTGCGCGGGGAGGTCCCGGGCTGGCAGCAGGAGCCTTCGCAGGTGGGGCAGAGAACTGCGGTCTCGACGTCGATCTTCTTGTTGGTGCCGAAGACGGCATCCTTCAGGTCGATCCGGACGTTGATGAGCGCATCCTGGCCACGCCGGGTGCGCGACGCCGGGCCGCGCCCTCCGCCGGGGCCGCCGCCGCCGAAGAAGGTGTCGAAGATGTCCTGGAAGCCGAAGCCCTGGCCGCCGAATCCCCCGCCGAACCCGTTGTCCGTGCCGTTCTCCTGGCCGGTGGTGTCGTAGACGCGGCGCTTCTGCGGATCAGAGAGGACTTCGTAGGCATGGGTGACGGCTTTGAACTCGTCCGCGGCACCGGGCGCAGTGTTTACGTCCGGATGGAGCTTGCGGGCAAGCTTGCGGTAGGCCTTTTTGATTTCCTCGCCGGTGGCATCCCGGCTCACGCCGAGTACCTGGTAGTGATCACTCACTCGTGCACATCGCTTCCTGTGTTGCGTCCCCGTCTCGCGGGTGGATTAATCTTGCGGACGCCGCCGTCCAGCGGCTGCCGGTCTTTGGGGGGGTCAGTTGTTCAGGACCCGTGAAAGGTAGCGGGCCACGGCTCGAACCGCGGCCATGGTGTTGGGATAGTCCATCCGGGTGGGACCAAGGATTCCTACCATAGCCGAAGCATCCGGCCCGTACCCAGTGGCCACGACGGATGCCTCGGAGAGCGAACCGTACGGGTTCTCCGACCCGATGCGGACCGAGACACCCTTGGCGTCCTGCTCCATTTCCGAGAGCAGCCGGAGCATGACCACCTGCTCTTCGAGAGCTTCCAGGATCGGCCCGATGGTCAGCGGGAAGTCTCCCGTCGCCCGCGCCAGGTTGGCCGTTCCAGCCATGACCATGCGGTCTTCCCGGTTGATCCCGGCAAGCTGTTCCAGGGCTCGGCCCAGTGCTGCGGCAGTTCCGCGCAGGTGAACGGGAATGGTGGCCTGGGCATCGGCCAGATGCGAGGTGATCCGCGTCAGAGTGGTTCCGGCCAGCGTCTGCAGGAAATGCTGGCGGAGTTCATGCAGGTCCTGCTCCGTGACCGGTGCAGGAACGGTGATGACGCGCTGTTCAACCCGGCCCGTAGTGGAGATCAGGACAACCAGCACCTGCGCCGGTGCCAGCAGGACAAACTCAATGTGCCGCACCTTGGCATTGCCCAGGTGGGGGTACTGCACGACGGCGACCTGGTTGGTCAGCTGGGACAGGAGCCGTACCGTCCGGTCCAGGATGTCATCGATATTGTCGGCACCTTCCAGCAGGGTCTGGATGGCCCGCCGCTCGGCGGCAGAAAGCGGTTTCAGGTCCGAGAGCTGGTCAACGAAGAGCCGGTAGCCCTTGTCCGTGGGGATCCGTCCGGCAGAAGTGTGCGGCGCGACGATGAGGCCCTCTTCTTCGAGGACCGCCATGTCATTGCGGATGGTTGCCGAGGAAACGCCGAGATGGTGGCGCTCCACCAGCGCCTTGGAACCCACGGGTTCGCGGGAATGCACGTAGTCTTCGACGATGGCCCGGAGCACCTCGAGCCGGCGCGGTTCGCTCAATGGTTTCCTCCTTCGCTGACGGACTGTCACTGGCACCGTGGTCCGCTGGGCGGCCCGGCAGGCCGCGGTTAGCACTCGGCGCACCTAAGTGCTAAGTCTAATACCATCTGCTGCCGTTGCTAGCATTGAATCTTCCGTGCCTGCGGCCCGCGCAGGTGCTGTGCAGTGTCTTCAGGAACGAGGTTTTATGCCCAGCTACGAGTGGGGGCCGCAGGACATCACCGCCCCGGCGCGTAAGGCCCTTCGGAAGGTCGGCGCAGAGAAGGGCCTGGTCCTGGAGGAGGTCCAGACGGGCTGGGTGGGTGCAGTACTGCGTACCGAGAAGTCCGGCGGCATGCACCTTGTGGTGCTGGAGGATTACCGCGGGCGCACACGTTCCTTTGAGCTGGGCTTTGGTTTCCTGCTGGAGGGCGAGCCGGTTGAAGTTGTTCCCGCCGTCAAGGCCGCAGCCCCGGTGGCCCGGCGCACGGCGTCGGGATCAGTGGCGGTGGAAAACGTCCGGGCCCGGACAGCGCGTGCCAGCCGGATCTGGGTGGAAGGCAAGCACGACGCCGAGCTGGTGGAGAAGGTCTGGGGAGATGACCTGCGGATTGAAGGAATCGTCGTCGAGCCCCTCCATGGCGTGGATGACCTGGCCGGCGCGGTACGCGAATTCTCTCCCGGGCCGGGGCGCCGCCTCGGGATCCTCGTTGACCACCTGGTGGCAGGCTCCAAGGAGTCACGGATCGCCGCTGAAGCGATGCGCGTTCCCGGTGCGGCCGGCAATGTGCTGATTGTGGGCCACCCCTACGTTGACGTGTGGCAGGCCATCAAGCCCCATGTCATTGGCCTGCAGGCCTGGCCCGTGGTGCCCCGCAACGAGGACTGGAAGACCGGAATCCTCAAGGGTCTGGGCTGGCCGCACCGGGACCACACGGATGTGGCGCTCGGCTGGAAGAAGCTCCTGGGCTCGGTGCGCACCTACGCGGACCTGGAACCGTCACTGCTGGGACGCGTGGAAGAAGTCATTGATTTCCTGACCGTTCCGTAGCAGGAACGGGCCGCCTTCGCCGCGCCGCGCTGGCCTGCCCGTTGCCTGCTCCGCCGTCCGAACCCAGTACCCTTGTCTAACAACAGGTACCCGCGGGGGGCTTACCCTGCGTCATCTGAGAGTTAAAGGAATAGCAACCGTGTCCAACCCACGCCCGAACCACCCGCAGCCGGATCACCACGGTTCGCCGGCGCGCCCGGACTATCAGGGCTCCCCGGCCAACGCACTGCCGCTCACTGCCTCAGAAGACCGGCAGTGGGCCACGCTGTCGCACTTCGGCGGAATCCTGGGATTCGTTCCTTCGCTCATCATCTACCTGGTCTTCCGTGACCGCGGTCCGTTCACGGCGCAGGAATCCAAGGAAGCGCTGAACTTCACCCTACCTCCCACCATCCTGGCGCTGGTGGCCTGGCTGCTGTCCTTCATCCCTGTAGTGGGCGGCTACTTTGCCATCCTCAACGCACTGATTTGGATCGCCGTGGCCGTGTTCTCGGTTATCGCCGGCATTGAATGCAACCGCGGACGGCCCTACCGCTACCGCTTCAACCTCCGCCGGATCCGCTGAGAGGCCCCGCTGCCGGCCCCGCCGCTGCATGAAAAGACCCGCCGCCCCTGAGGGATCCGGCGGGTCTTTCGTTTGTTTCGCGGGCCTTCGGTGTCACGGCAGCAGCCGGCGCACAACTGCGTCGGCCAGCAGCCTGCCCTTCAGCGTCAGCAGCACGGTGCCGGCAATGGCAGCCTTCGGCTCAACCAGTCCGTCCGCGATCAGGCCGGCAATTTCGTGCCGGCCCTCCGGCCGGAGCAGTTCCCGCGGCAGGCCTTCGGCCAGCCTGGTACGCAGCATCACGTCTTCGAGGTAGCGTGTGTCAGCGTCCAGGGTTTCCCGTCCGACGGCGGGTGACTCCCCCGCTGCAATCCGCTGGGCATAAGCGGTTGGATGCTTGGCGTTCCACCAGCGCACGCCGCCAACATGGGAATGCGCGCCGGGCCCGATTCCCCACCAGTCATCGCTGCGCCAGTAGGCCAGGTTGTGGCGGCAGGCATCCTGCGGCGTACGGGCCCAGTTGCTGACTTCGTACCAGTTCAGTCCGGCAGCCGAGAACAGCTCATCGGCGAGCAGGTATTTGTCCGCATGGTCGTCGTCGTCAATGGGCGGCACTTCGCCGCGCCGCATGCGTGCGGCCAGCTTGGTACCCTCCTCCACGATCAGCGCGTAGGCGGAAATGTGGTCGGGAGCGTAGCTCAGGGCCTCCTCGACCGAGTGTCTCCAGTCCGCCAGGGACTCGCCCGGCGTGCCGTAGATCAGGTCCACGCTGACTTTCAGTCCGGCGTCGCGCGCCCATTGAACGGCCTGCGGCACCCGTGAGGGTGTGTGGGTCCGGTCCAGGACTGCCAGCACGTGTGGCACTGCGGACTGCATGCCGAAAGAAACCCGGGTAAAGCCGGCATCTGCCAGCAGCTGCAGCGATTCCGGGGTCACCGAGTCAGGATTCGCCTCAGTGGTCACCTCTGCGCCGGAGGCTAGGCCCCACTGCCCGACGGCGGTGCCCAGAATGGCGGCCAGGTCTGCCGCGGGGAGCAGAGTCGGTGTGCCGCCGCCGAAGAAGACCGTTTCGATGGGACGTTGCGGGATGCCCGAGGCTGCCAGGGCCTTGGCGGCAAACCGAACTTCCTGCTGGGCTGTCGCGGCGTAGGCGTCCTGCGACGCACCGCCGCCAAGCTCGGTGGCGGTGTAGGTGTTGAAGTCGCAGTAGCCGCAGCGGACGGCACAGAACGGAATGTGGACGTAGAGTCCAAATTTCCGTTCTGCTGCCGCGGCGGCTGCGTCGGCCGGAAGGATTCCGTCCTTAGGGGCGGGATCCCCGAGCGGAAGCGCGCTGGGTGTCACTTCTTGGCTTTGTCCTTGGACTCGTCGGAGGACAGGGCAGCCACGAAGGCCTCCTGCGGTACTTCCACGCGGCCAACCATCTTCATGCGCTTCTTGCCTTCCTTCTGCTTTTCCAGCAGCTTGCGCTTACGGCTGATGTCGCCGCCGTAGCACTTGGCAAGCACATCCTTGCGGATAGCGCGGATGGATTCGCGGGCGATGATGCGGGATCCGATGGCGGCCTGGATGGGCACCTCGAACTGCTGCCGTGGGATCAGTTCCCGCAGCTTTCCGGTCATCATGACGCCGTAGGCGTAAGCCTTGTCCTTGTGGGTGATAGAGCTGAAAGCATCGACCTGCTCGCCCTGGAGCAGGATGTCCACCTTGACCAGGTCGGAGACCTGCTCGCCGTCGGCCTTCCAGTCAAGGGAAGCGTAGCCGCGGGTCTTGGACTTCAGCACATCGAAGAAGTCGAAGACGATCTCTGCCAGCGGCAGGCGGTAGCGGATTTCAACCCGGTCTTCGGAAAGGTAGTCCATGCCGCCCAGGACACCGCGGCGGGTTTGGCACAGCTCCATGATGGCGCCGACGAATTCACTTGGCGCCAGGATGGTAGCGGCGACCATGGGTTCGCGGACCTCTTTGATCTTGCCTTCGGGGTACTCGCTCGGGTTGGTCACGGTGACCACCTTGTTGTCCTCGAGCGTCACCTCGTACTCCACGTTCGGGGCGGTGGAGATCAGGTCCAGGTTGTACTCGCGCTCGAGGCGTTCACGGGTGATTTCCAGGTGCAGCAGGCCAAGGAAGCCAACACGGAAGCCGAAGCCCAGTGCTGCCGAGGTCTCGGGTTCGTACACGAGGGCGGCGTCGTTGAGCATGAGCTTTTCCAGTGCATCGCGCAGCACCGGGTAGTCCGCACCGTCGATCGGGTACAGACCGGAGAAGACCATGGGTTTGGCGTCGGCGTAGCCGGGGAGGGATTCGGCAGCCGGCTTGGCCAGGTTGGTGACTGTGTCGCCCACCTTGGACAGGCGGACGTCCTTCACACCGGTGATCAGGTAGCCCACTTCGCCGACGCCCAGTCCCTTGGAGGGCGTGGGTTCGGGTGAGCTGACGCCGATTTCGAGCAGTTCGTGGCTGGCACGGGTGGACATCATCTGCACGCGTTCACGCGGTGAAAGCTTGCCGTCGACTACGCGGACGTAGGTAACCACACCGCGGTAGGTGTCATAGACGGAGTCGAAGATCATGGCGCGAGCCGGTGCGTCGGGGTCGCCGACCGGTGCGGGAATGTCCCGGACGATCTGGTCCAGCAGGGCTTCGACGCCCACGCCGGTTTTGCCGGAGACCTTCAGCACATCCGCCGGATCACCCCCGATCAGGTGTGCCAGTTCCTCTGCGTACTTTTCCGGCTGCGCTGCCGGAAGGTCGATCTTGTTGAGGACCGGAATGATGGTGAGGTCGTTTTCCATTGCCAGGTACAGGTTGGCAAGGGTCTGCGCTTCGATGCCCTGGGCGGCGTCCACCAGCAGCACTGCGCCTTCGCAGGCAGCCAGGGAGCGGGAAACCTCGTAGGTGAAGTCCACGTGGCCCGGAGTGTCGATCATGTTCAGGGCGTAGGAGGTGTCATCGAGTTCCCACGGCATGCGTACTGCCTGGGACTTGATGGTGATTCCGCGTTCGCGTTCGATGTCCATGCGGTCCAGGTACTGGGCCTTCAT
>JBELYP010000114.1:0-9792 GCA_040273995.1 Arthrobacter sp. | reverse complement strand
TCTGTGCACCCCCCGGGACTTGAACCCGGAACCCATTGATTAAGAGTCAATTGCTCTGCCAATTGAGCTAGAGGTGCGCGGTGCGATCCTCTCCGGCAAACCTGCCGGACGATCAGCACCGGGAAAATACTCTACCACCCTTTTCCCTGCAGTCCCAAACGCGTCCACGGGCACACCCAGTGGCAGTTTCAGGAGCATAAAAACGCACAAAAAAGACCCGCTGTTCCGGCGGGCCGGTACAGCGGGTCTTATCTGTGCACCCCCCGGGACTTGAACCCGGAACCCATTGATTAAGAGTCAATTGCTCTGCCAATTGAGCTAGAGGTGCTGGCAGCTGCCAGGCGCATCATCACTGGATATCCAGCTCTTTGCGCTCGGCAACGACATGAAACTCTACCAGTACTTTTCGGCAGATAAAAACCAAAACGGCCAAGTGAGAGCTGATTCACAGCCGGAAGGACTAATCAGTTCCCCGTGCACTGCCCGGGGGGACCATGAGTTCACCCGGGTGCGACTGCCATTCAGGGCCGTTATGGACAATCCAGGTGCGGCGCGGCCCTCCCGTGCTGGCATCGAGCGAGCTGACCTCCACCGTGACCGTCCCGGCTGAACCCGGCATTCCGCGCTTCCACCCGGGCAGGTCCGGGTCCTTGCGGGCGCTCACTGGAACGGCGGCGGCGCTATTCTTCGCCTCATCCGGACTTTTGTTCGCCTCATCCGGGAAGAACCGTCCGCTGCGGGACAGCACCGGATTCCTGCGCAGCTTCTCCACTACCGCCGCGGCAGCAGCCGCAGTCAGACCTACAGCCGCCCCGGCAGCGAGCGCTGTCAGGGCAGGATGTCCCTTGCCGGCAGAGGAGGTTCCCACCTTTCGACGCTACGGCCGCGGTGGGCGGGTGTCCATGCGCCGCCTCCAAATCCAGGCTCAACTGTGTAACCGAATTGTGACCGCCCCGGACACGGTTAGCGTGCCAAAGCATCCTCTCCGTGCCGCTAGGCTCTGGGACTACACCTGTGTTCCACAACACAGCGGACGTTTCCGGCCAACCGGCGGGTAACGCACCTCACGCCCAGAGGAGATAGAAAAATGACCCTTGCTGGCAGATTCGCTCTCAGCCGGCAGACCCGGCGACGGGCTGCCGCCCTCACCGCCGGACTGGCCATGAGCGCGCTCGTGCTCTCAGGCTGCGCCGAAAGCAACCGGGACGCAGCAGACGACGGCGCCACAGCCTCCGAGGTTGACGGCACCTTCGTCTTCGCCGCGTCTTCCGACCCCAAGACCCTCGACCCCGCATTCGCCTCCGACGGCGAGTCCTTCCGGGTCAGCCGACAGATTTTCGAAGGCCTTGTGGGCGTAGAGCCCGGCACTGCGGACCCCGCACCGCTGCTGGCCAAGTCATGGGAAACGTCCGAGGACGCCCTGACCTACACCTTCGACCTCGAAGAAGGCGTCACCTTCCACGACGGCACTCCGTTCAACGCCGAAGCCGTCTGCGCCAACTTTGACCGCTGGTACAACTTCACCGGCATCCAGCAGGCCGAAAGCCAGGCGTACTACTACAGCAAGCTGTTCAAGGGCTTCGCCGACACCCCGGAGAACGCCACCTACGAGTCCTGCGAGGCTCCGGCCGAGAACCAGGCAGTTATCACCCTGGCCAAGCCGTTCGCCGGCTTCATCGCGGCGCTCTCACTCCCGGCATTCTCCATGCAGAGCCCGACGGCGATGGAAGAGTACGCGGCCGACGAGGCTTCCGGCACCGCCGAGGCCCCGACGCTGACCGCCTACGCCAAGGAACACCCCACCGGCACCGGTCCCTTCAAGTTCGAAGGCTGGGAAGTCGGCAACCAGATCACGCTCTCCGCCTACGAGGATTACTGGGGCGACCAGGGACAGGTCACGGACATCATCTTCCGTGTCATTGACGACCCCAACTCCCGCCGCCAGTCCCTGCAGTCCGGCGACATTGACGGTTACGACCTGGTGGCCCCGGCCGATACCCAGGCACTGGCCGACGCCGGCTTCAAGGTCATTCCGCGCGATCCCTTCACCATCCTCTACCTCGGCATGAACCAGAAGGTAGAGCAGCTTGCCGATCCCCTGGTACGGCAGGCAATCGCACACGCGATCGACAAGGAAGCACTGGTCAACCAGACCCTCCCTGAGGGCACCAAGGTTGCCACCCAGTTCATTCCGGACGTGGTCAACGGCTACAACGAGGACGTCACCACGTACGAGTACGACCCCGAGAAGGCCAAGGAACTGCTGGCCGAGGCCGGCTACCCGGACGGCTTCACCGTGGACTTCAACTACCCCACCGGTGTCTCCCGTCCGTACATGCCGACGCCGGAGCAGGTATTCTCCAACATCTCCGCCCAGCTGGAAGAAGTTGGCATCAAGGTCAACCCGCA
The DNA here is from genome assembly GCA_040273995.1 of Arthrobacter sp. GTDB lineage: Bacteria > Actinomycetota > Actinomycetes > Actinomycetales > Micrococcaceae > Arthrobacter_B. The sequence continues at coordinate 7,383 of JBELYP010000114.1, read as the reverse complement.
GCCGAGCAAGTGGTCCCCGGACTACCTCGACCGCGTCCAGGCCACTGAAGACCACGGCATCCACCTGCTGGGCTGGACCGGAGACTACAACGACACGGACAACTTCGTGGGTGTGTTCTTCGGCCAGGAGAAGCCTGAATTCGGCTTCACCAACCAGGAGATCTTCGACCAGCTCGAAGCCGCCCGCCAGGTCAGCAGCCTGGAGGAGCAGACCCCGATGTACGAGAAGATCAACGACGACATCGCCAAGTACGTCCCGGCCGTGCCGCTTGCGCACCCGGCGCCGTCGCTCGCTTTCTCGGACCGCGTGGATTCCTACCCGGCCTCGCCCGTGAATGACGAAGTGTTCAACCAGATCAAGCTCAACAAGTAGCGGCTCAACGGACCGGGATCCAGCATCTGCTGGGTCCCGGTCCGTTCTGTCCTTACCTTTTCCACGGCCGCACAACCGGCTGAGAAAGGACACTCGTGCTGCGAGTTATAGGCAAGCGCCTGTTAATGCTGATCCCGACCCTGATCGGCTTGTCCATCCTTCTGTTCATCTGGGTCCGCAGCCTTCCCGGCGGCCCGGCCACCGCGCTCCTGGGCGACAAGGCCACCCCCGAGGCGATCGCACGGATCAACGAGGCCTACGGCTTCGACCGCCCGCTCATCGAGCAGTACTTCACCTATGTGGGCAAACTCCTGCAGGGTGACTTCGGCACCTCCACCGTCACCGGCCGCCCGGTGCTGGAGGAGTTCGCCACACGTTTCCCCGCCACTTTGGAACTCGCCGCCGTCGCCCTCATCTTCGCCATCGGCATCGGCATTCCGCTCGGCTACCTGGCGGCCCGCCACTACGGCCGCATCTGGGACCACTCCTCCGTAGTGCTGTCCCTGATCGGCATCACGGTTCCGGTCTTCTTCCTGGCCTTTATCCTCAAATGGCTCCTGGCCATCCAGATTCCGCTCTTCCCCACGGACGGGCGGCAGGACCCCAGGATCAACGCCACGCACGTCACCGACTTCTACGTCCTGGACGGGCTGCTGACCCGGGAATGGGATGCTTCCTGGGATGCACTGATGCACCTGGTGCTGCCCGGCATCGCGCTGGGCACCATCCCGCTGGCCATCATCGTGCGCATCACCCGTGCCTCCGTGCTGGAGGTCCAGGGCGCGGACTACGTCCGCACCGCACGGGCTAAGGGCCTGATGGAGCGGACCATCCGGAACCGTTTTGTGCTGCGCAACGCCATGCTGCCGGTCACCACGACGGTGGGCCTGCAGACGGGCCTGCTGATTTCCGGCGCCGTGCTGACCGAGACAGTGTTCGCCTTCAGCGGGGTGGGCAGGTTCCTCCGGGACGCCATCTTCAACCTGGACTATCCGGTGCTGCAGGGCTTCATCATCTTTATTGCCGTCGCGTATTCGCTCATCAACCTGCTGGTTGACGTCTCGTACGGCTTCATCGACCCGAGGGTGAGGGTGCAATGAGTACAGTTCTTCCGCCGCCGGCCGGCGGCGCCGTCCGTCCCGACGATCCCTCGGCACCGGATACCCGCGGCAGCGGGATGTGGCGTGATGCCTTCCGCAGGCTTCGCCGCAACCCCGCCGCCATCGCCGGTGCAGTCATTGTGGGCCTGTTCCTGCTCGTCGCCATCCTGGCTCCCGTGCTTGCTCCCTACGGCGGCGAGGAACTGCCCGGCCGCACCGAGATCACGCCGACGTCGATTCCCGGCCCCGGTGACATCGAGGGCTACCCGCTGGGCCTGGACCGGTTCGGCGGAGACGTGCTCTCCAAGCTCATCTGGGGAGCGCAGGCCTCCCTGCTGATCGGTGTCATCTCCACGGCGCTCGGCCTGGCCGGCGGCATGCTGCTGGGCGTCATCGCCGGCGGCTTCGGCGGCTGGATCGACAACGTGATCATGCGCTTCGTGGACATCCTGCTCTCCGTTCCGAACCTGCTGCTGGCAGTGAGCATCGCTGCGGTACTGGGACAGACCCCGACTGCAGTGATGATCGCCATCGGTGTGTCCCAGGTGCCCATCTTTGCCAGGCTCCTGCGTTCGTCGATGATCAGCCAGCGGGGAGCGGACTACGTCCTGTCCGCGCAGGCGCTGGGGCTGAGCACCAGGACCATCACCATGAGCCACCTGCTGCCCAACAGCGTAGGGCCCGTGATTGTCCAGGCGACGCTGACTCTGGCAACTGCGGTAATCGACGCCGCTGCCCTATCCTTCCTGGGGCTGGGCGGCGGACGCCCGGAAAGCGCCGAATGGGGCCGCATGCTCACCTACGCGCAGAACGAGCTGGCCGTGGCACCGCAGCTGGCGTTCCTGCCGGGTATCTGCATCGCCGTCACGGCGCTGGGCTTCACGCTGCTGGGTGAATCACTGCGCGAGGCGCTGGATCCCAAGACCCGGCGGAAATAGTCCGGGACAGCAAAAGGGTCCGCTTCCTCATACAGAGGATGCGGACCCTTTTTGCTTTCGGGCTAGGACGCCAGTTCGTCCTGGATGTTCAGCTCGTTGCCCGGGATCGAAGCCAGCAGTTTGCGCGTGTAGGGGTGCCGCGGATTCTGGAAGACTTCCTCCGACGTCGCCGCCTCCACGAGTTCGCCGTCCTTCATCACGCACACATAATCCGAGATAAGCCGCACCACGGCCAGGTCGTGGCTGATGAACAGGTAGCTCAGCCCCAGTTCCTTCTGCAGGTCTCCGAGCAGTTTGAGGATCTGTGCCTGCACCAATACATCGAGGGCAGAAACGGGCTCGTCGCAGATGATCAGCTCCGGCTTCAGAGCCAGCGCCCTGGCGATTGCGACTCGCTGGCGCTGCCCGCCGGAAAGTTCGGCCGGGTAGCGGCGCAGCATCGACGCCGGCAGGGCCACCTGCTCCATCAGTTCACGGACCCGGGCAGCCCGCTCGGCCCGGTCACCGCGCTTGTAGGTTTTCAGCGGTTCGTCCAGGATCCGTTCGATGGTGAACATCGGGTCCAGCGAGGAATACGGGTCCTGGAAAATCGGCTGGACGCGCTGGCGGAAATCGCTGAGCCTGCCCTTCTGCAGGGAGGCGATGTCCACGCCGTCGAACGTCATGGAACCGCTGGTCGGTTCGATGAGCTTCAGCAGCATGCGTGCGGTGGTGGTCTTCCCGGAACCGGACTCCCCTACAATGGCGACCGTGCTGCCGCGCGGAATCTCCAGGCTCACGTTTTTCACGGCATGGAAGTCCCCGGCCTTGCCGCGGATCTTGTACACCTTGTTGAGGTCGCGGATCTCGACGATGTTGTCCGTCGCCTGTTCGATCCCGGTCCCCGTGCCGGGGGCTTCGGAGGACGACGGCGTGTCCTCCACCGCGGAGAGCCGCTCCGCGGCGGGGGCCGCGAAGGCTCCGGGGCTCAGCCGGACTGCGGCGACGCTGGGCGCCGCACGGACCAGTGACTGCGTATAGGGGTGCTGCGGATCTTCGAGGAGCTGGCGTGCCGGGCCGGTTTCCACAACCTCACCCCGGTGCATGACCACCAGGTCGGAGGCGCGTTCCGCGGCGAGGCCAAGATCGTGGGTGATAAGCAGGACAGAGGTGCCCAGCTCGTCCGTCATCCGGCCAATCTGGTCCAGGATGGTCCGCTGCACTGTGACGTCCAGTGCACTGGTGGGCTCGTCGGCGATCAGCAGGCGCGGACGGCAGGCCAGGCCAATGGCGATCAGGGCACGCTGGCGCATGCCCCCCGAAAACTCGTGGGGATACTGCTTGGCACGCTCCTCGGCGTCGGGCAGGCCGGCGGCAGTCAGAACCTCGATGACCTTGCGGTCCACGTCCTTGGTGGTGGCCATTCCGTGCACCAGCAGGGTCTCCGCCACCTGGGTGCCGATCTTCGTTACCGGGTTGAGGTTGGACATGGGGTCCTGGGGCACCAGCCCAATAGACCTGCCGCGGATGGCGCGCATCTTGGACTCCGGAAGTCCCACCAGCTCCTGGCCGTCGAAGCGGATGCTGCCGGATGAGATTTTGCCGTTACCGGGCAGCAGCCCAATTACCGCCATGGCCGTGGTGGATTTTCCGGATCCGGATTCGCCCACGATCGCCAGGGTTTTCCCGGCACCGAGGCTGAACCCGGCGTTGCGTACCGCCTGCACGGGGCCGTCCATGGTCTGGAAGCCGACGGCGAGATCGGTCACTTCGAGCAGCGGAGATTCAGGGCTGGTTTCAGTCATTTCCATATCCTGCCTTACCAAAGCCCCCTTGTGAGGCAACTCTCACCCGCCTTTACCGGTTTTTTATCATTTAGACTAAGAAATCCACCGCCCAGGCCGGGTTGGTGCCTGCCTCAAGGAGAACCCTGCAGCTGTGACTACTTCCGCCACGCGGCGCTCCGTGCTTAAAGCGTCTGCCATTGCCGCCGCGCTCGCGCTGAGCGGCTGCACCGCCGCCCGGCCGGAAGAAGAGTCTCCGAGCGGGTCGCCCTCCGCATCCCAGACGGCGGGGCCGGTTGCGGCCTTCACCTTCGCCACGGCAGCGCGCCCTTCCGGACTTGATCCCTTCCTGGCCGTGGACACCGAGTCCCACCGGGTGACGCGCCAGATCCTGGAGACGCTGGTGGGCGTCGATCCCCTGACCTCCGCTCCCGTGCCCGCGCTGGCTGAAGAATGGGAAGAGTCCGCGGACGGCCGCACCTACGAGTTCACCCTCCGCCGCGGTGTCTCCTTCCACGACGGAACTGCCTTCAACGCCGACGCCGTGTGCGCGAATTTTGAGCGCTGGTACAACCTGCCGGAATCCGCCCGGGGGCCGGAAGTCCTGATGTTCAGCTCCGTCTTCAAGGGTTTCGCGGACACCCCTGAACTGTCCGCCTTCAAATCCTGCACCCCCATCGGCGAATACACCGTGCGGCTGGAACTGAATACCCGCCTGCCCGGGCTGATCCCGGCAATGGCATCACCTGAGTTCGCGATCTCCTCCCCGCAGGCCCTGGAACGCGGGAACGCCAACACCCTGGACCAGGAGCGCAACGGCACACGCCTGTCTGCCTATGGCCAGCATCCGGTGGGAACCGGTCCGTTTATGTTCTCCAGCTGGGTGGAAGACGAAGTGACGCTGGCTTCCTACCCGGACTACTGGGGAGACCGCGGGCAGATCCGCGATCTGGTGTTCCGCACCATCACCAGCCCCGAGTCCCGGCTGCGTGCGCTGAAGAACTCCGAGGTGGACGGGTACGACCTGGTCACCGTTTCCGATGTCAGCGAACTGGCCCGTGCTGGAATGCAGATCCTGCAGCGGGACCCGTACTCCATCCTTTACCTGGGCATCAACCAGAACTTCCCCGGGCTAGATGAGCCAAAGATGCGGCAGGCCATTGCCCATGCCATCGACAAGCCCGCCCTGATGGACGGCCTGTTCCTGAACGGCACCAAGTCAGCCAATCAGTTCCTTCCGGAAAAGCTGGGACTGCGCTCCGATAATGTCACCAACTACGGACATAATCCGGAGCGCGCACAGGAACTGCTCCAGGAGGCGGGGTACGCGGGAGAAGAGCTGCCGTTCTACTACCCGCGCCGCGTCACCCGCGCTTACCTGCCCAACCCCGAGAAGGTCTACGCCGAACTCAGCCGGCAGCTGACTGCTGCCGGTTTCAACATCCGGCCTGTGCCAATGGAATGGTCCGAAGGCTATCTCGAAGCCGTCTCGAAAAACGGAGACCGCGCACTCCACCTGTCAGGGCTCTCCGGCAGCTACATGGATGCGGACAACTTCGTAGGCCCGCTGTTTGGCTCCTACACCGAGGAATTCGGTTACGACGACGCCCAGCTCTTCACGAAAGTGGACCGGGCCCGCACGCTGGCCGACACCGATGAGCGCGCCGAAGCCTACCGGTCCATTTCGGACCGCATTTCCACCCGGGTGCCGGCAGTCCCCCTGGCGTTCCCCATCTCCACCCTGACCGTTTCAGCCCGGGTGACGCAGTACCCCACTTCCCCGGTCCTGAACGAGGTCTTCAACAACGTACGTCTCGCGGACTAGCGTGTAACCTGCGGCAGGGCTCATAACTCCGCCGAATTTTAGTAAGCGCCACTGGGAGAGATAGGCTTCAAAGGCTAGCGTCCACGTGAGTTGGAGATATTGAGTTGACTGCTGAGAGTCCGGCGGATAAGTCCGCAAACAGAACTGATGTACTGCTGATTGGCGGCGGCATCATGAGCGCAACCCTGGGGGCGTTCCTGAAGCAGCTGGCCCCGGACTGGGACATTTCCCTCTATGAGCGGATGGACCGCGCCGGAACCGAAAGCTCCGACCCATGGAACAACGCAGGCACGGGCCACGCCGCACTCTGCGAGCTGAACTACAGCCCGGCCGGCCCGGACGGCCGCGTTGATCCTGCCAAGGCCATTGGCATCAACGAGCAGTTCCAGGTCTCGCGCCAGTTCTGGGCCCATCTGGTGGAGAAGGGCGACATCTCGGGCGGCTTCATCAACCCGCTGCCCCACATGAGTTTCGTCTGGGGCGACGCACACTCGGAATACCTGCGCAAGCGCTACGAGTCCCTCAGCGCCCAGCCGCTCTTCAAGACCATGGAATTCTCCGAGGACCACAGCAAGATCGCCGAGTGGGCTCCCCTGCTGATGCAGGGCCGCGACTCCGGCCAGCGCGTTGCTGCCTCCCGCGTCGCCGGCGGCACCGACGTCGACTTCGGTGCCCTCACCCGCGAACTGGTCAACTACCTCGGAGCCAACGGCGCGGACCTCAACTTCGGCCACGAAGTCACCAACCTCACCCGCAACTCGGGCGGCGGCTGGGACGTTGCTGTCCGCAACCGCGCAACCAAGGCTTCCAAGACCGTCTCCGCACGGTTTGTGTTCATAGGCGGCGGAGGCGGTGCCCTGCACCTGCTGCAGCGCTCCGGCATCCCCGAGGGCAAGGGCTTCGGCGGCTTCCCCGTCTCCGGCCAGTTCCTGCGCTCCACGGACGAGTCGATCATCTCCGCCCACAACGCCAAGGTCTACGGCCAGGCATCGGTAGGCGCCCCGCCCATGTCCGTGCCCCACCTGGACACCCGGTTCGTAGACGGCAAGAAGTCCCTGCTGTTCGGTCCCTACGGCGGCTTCTCTCCGAAGTTCCTGAAGAACGGTTCCCTGACGGACCTTCCTTTCTCCGTACGCCCGCACAACCTTGTCCCGATGCTGGCGGTCGCCAAGGACAACATGTCCCTGGTGAAGTACCTCGTCACCGAGGTCCTGAAGTCCCGCGAAGGCAAGACGAAGGCGCTGCGCGAGTTCTTCCCGGAGGCCACCACCGAAGGCTGGGACCTGATCACCGCCGGACAGCGTGTCCAGGTCATCAAGAAGGACCCGAAGAGCGGCGGCGTGCTGCAGTTCGGCACCGAGCTGATCACCTCGGCCGACGGCAC
>JBELYP010000113.1:0-9824 GCA_040273995.1 Arthrobacter sp. | reverse complement strand
CTGCTCGGCGCGCGGGTACGCTCAACGGCCGGGCGGAGACTGTACTGGCTGCAGGCGGAACTGGTGGCCATGGCCACCGACGTTGCGGAGGTGATCGGCGGCGCCGTCGCACTGTGGCTGCTTTTTGACCTTCCGCTCCTGCTGGGAGGCCTGATAACCGGCGGCGTCTCCATGACAGTGCTGGCCGTCCAGGGCAGCGGACGGCACCGCAGTTTCGAATACGTGATCGTCTCCATGATGGCGATCATCGCAATCGGGTTCACCGCCGGCGTCTTTGTGGCGCCGCCGGATCCCGGTGCCGTGGCCGAAGGGCTGGTTCCGCGGTTCGACGGCGCTGAATCAGTGCTGCTGACCGCCTCGATTCTGGGGGCAACCGTCATGCCGCACGCAATCTACGCGCACTCTGCACTGACCCGGGACCGGTTCCCGCAGCGCAGCGCGGGGCTGACCACCTCTACCCTCATCCGCGCCACGCGCTGGGATGTCACCATTGCCCTCGCGGTGGCCGGCACCGTCAACCTCGCCATCCTGCTGCTGGCCGCAACCTCCCTCCAGGGCGTGGAAGGCACCGACACCCTCGAGGGCGCCCATGCTGCCATCGGCGGTGCACTGGGCAGCGGCGTCGCGCTCCTGTTTGCCCTGGGGCTGCTGGCTTCCGGCCTGGCATCCACGTCGGTGGGCGCCTACGCCGGTGCAGAGATCATGCAGGGACTGCTCAGGGTGCGCATTCCCATGCTGCTGCGGCGGCTGATCACACTGCTGCCGGCGCTGGCCATCCTGGCGGCGAGCGTGGATCCCACCTGGGCGCTGGTGCTCAGCCAGGTGGTGCTGTCCTTCGGCATTCCATTCGCCTTGGTGCCGCTGCTCTGGCTCACCACACGGGCGGATCTGATGGGCGAGCACCGCAACCGCTGGTGGACCACCGCCCTGGGCGTTCTGGTGGCCGGGCTGCTCATCACGCTCAACGTGGTGCTGCTGTACCTGACCTTCACGGGTGCCGGCTAGTTCCGCACCGGATGCAGGCTAGGGCCAGAGCGCGGAGTGGGCGCGCGCTTCCAGGTCCCGCCGCTCCTCACCGTGCGCGGCAAGCAGCTCCAGATCCGGATGCGGGCGCCGCGCTGTGCGTTCACCGATGCTGATCAGCAGCTCTCCGGTAGTGACAAAGAGGCGGCCGACGCCGGTGGGACGGACGTGCGGGTTCCTGGCCGGATGTGTTTGCGGGGGAAGGGACGAGTAGGTCATGACAGCATTCATGGCTGGTCTCCGGGGTCGGTGAGCGGGAAGTAGTTCAGATAGATCTCCACCGGCCGGGTGCCGTCGACGGCGTCGCGGCCGCGGTACGGGGAGAGCAGTTTGTCGAGGTGCCCGGATACCTGGCGGGAGACCTCCTGCGCCTCTTCCAGGGTCAGATGGAGGGTGGCTCCCATGAGGATGGAGGTTTCGGCCCAGCCATCCGGCAGGGCGTCACTGTGGTCGATAAAGCTGTTCACGGCACGGGCCTGCCCGCCCGTCACTGTCTTGGCGAGCATGCGGGTGGCGTCCCGGGTGGCCGGGGACTCAGCCATTTGGGAGGTGGTCTGGATCGCTTCGGGAACCCGTTCCCACCAGCGTTCCCGTGCAGTCCCCCTCCCCTCCACCTCGCGGACGAAGCCATGCTTCGCCAGCTGGCGCAGGTGGTAGCTGGTGGAACCGCTGGATTCACCCAGGCGGTCCGCGACGCCGCAGGCTGTCTGCGCCCCGTAGCGGGTGAGGCTCTCCAGCAGTGCAATGCGGATCGGATGCGCCAGTGCCTTCAGACGGGTGACGTCCAGGACCGTGGCGTCGTGCGGGGCTGACTGCTCTTCCATGCTTAGGAGCTTAGTGTTGCAAAGACTCCTTTGCAACACTTTCTTTGCAATCAGTTCTTTGCAAGCGCATCCCGGCCCGGGTAGTTATCCAGAGCGCGGCCGCGCTCCCCGGTGCCTGCCCGCAAGGGCCCGGGCGCCGGACTAGGCGCGGACCCGGCCGCGGATCCGGACTGCCGCCACGAGGGTGAACACCACGGTCATGGCGGTGAGCACCAGGATCACGTACCCGGTTCCCACCTGCCAGTCCCCCACCTGCGCCGTAATGCCAAAGACGCTCTGCAGCTCCTCGATGGCGGCTGGCTGGTCCCCGGTCATTGCCGGGAGGGTTTCTGCCGTCATTTCCTGCCGGACCAGCATGGAGGACTGGAGGAACGGCAGGGCGCTCACGAATTCGCGCACGCCCTCGGGGAAGTTGCCCACGGGAATGTAGGAGCCGGCAATGAAGCCCAGCACCGTACCCACAATCGTGGACAGCGCGGAGTAGGCACCGGCCGTCCGGATGAAGGAGACGGCAAAGGCACTCAGTGCGGAGAAGGCGAAGCATGCCAGCGCGAGGTAACCGCAGATCTTCAGCAGGGGAACCAGCGCAATGGTCACACCGCTGACCACAAACAGGTACACCAGGCTGACCACCAGCACCAGGGCCGTCATGATCATGGAAATCAGCACGGCGGAGAGCAGGTAGCCCAGGATCAGCCTCTCCCGCCGGATGGGCGAGACCAGAAAGTCCTGGAAACGGCCGGAGCCGGAGTCCTCCACGAACACCACCATGGCACCCAGCGCCGTCGTAATGGTGGTGATGCCCAGGATCCCCGCGAACATCCAGCTGTCCACAAAACCGCGGATCTCATCCTCCGTGGCCTGGGGGAAGGACTCCCCCAGGCCCTCCGTCTGCAGGTTGCCCAGGAACAGCGTGTAGAGCAGGAACACCACCAGCGCGGAGACCAGGGAGAAGAACACGCCCAGCCGGTCCCGGAAGAAGAGCCTCAAATTTCGGGTGGTGATATCCAGGACGACGTTCACTTCTGGGCCCCTTCCGGTGCTGCGGTCTCCGCTGGAACTTCCCTGCCGGTCAGTGCGAGGAAAACGTCATCCATGGTGCCGTGCCGGAACTCGAAGTCCAGGGTGTCTTCGCCGTGCCGTGCCAGGATGCGCCGGGCTGCGTCTGCAGTTTCGACGCCGATCCTGACGGCATCGCCGTCGCCTCCCCTGAGGTGCCCGCCGTGCTCCCGGACCAGGGCCTCAAGCCCCGGCCGGTCGCGCGTGGTGACGGTGAGGATGCTGCCGGAGTACTTCGAGCGCAGCTGGGTGGGCGTCCCGTCCGCAATGATGCGGCCGTTGTCGATGATGCAGACCCGGTCCGCTTCCTCTGTCTCCTCCATGTAGTGCGTAGTGAGGAAGACGGTCAGTCCGTGCCGGTCCCGCAGGTCGTGGATGGTTTTCCAGACGATCGCCCGGCTGGCGGGGTCCAGCCCGGCGGTGGGTTCGTCGAGGAAGATGACGGGTGGGGCATGCAGCAGGGCGCGGGCAATATCCACACGGCGCCGCTGCCCGCCCGAGTAGGTTCCGTACCGGCGGTCCACGAACTCCTGAAGCTCCACCAGCTCCGCCAGTTCACGAATCCGCGCCTCGTTTTTCGCCTTGTCGGATGAGTAGAACCGCGCGCGGACGCGCAGGTTCTCCCGCCCGGTCAGCAGCGGGTCCAGGACGGAGTCCTGGAAGACGACGCCGATGTCCCGGCGCACGAGTTCGCCGGCGCTGCGCACGTTGTGGCCGGAGACCTCCACCGTGCCGGCGTCGAAGGGGGTGACTGTGGTGACGCAGCCAATGGTGGTCGATTTGCCGGCGCCGTTGGTACCCAGGAAGGCGAAGACGCTGCCTGCCTCGACGTCGAAGGAAATGTCGTCAACGGCGGTCTTGGAGCCGTACTTTTTGGTCAGGCCGCGCACCGAGATTGCCGGCTGGTTCTGAGTCACTTCATCCTCCAGATGAGTTCCCCGCCGTTCCGCCGGCGGACGGGGCAGCAAAAAGCCCCCGAGCAGAAACATTATCCGACCCGGGGGCCCTGCGTCCTTCAGGCGATTTTTCGGCGCTGCGTGAGGCCTGCCTACTGGCCTCCGGCCTCAGGCGCCTCGGGCTCCTCCGGACCCGGCACAGCTGTAGGCGGAATCACCGGAACGGTGGCCGTGGGAGCCGGGGCGCTGGGCTCGGGCGCCGGCGCAGTGGTGGGCCGGGGCACCGGGGTGGCCGACGGCGTCGGCGTCGACTTCTCCTCGTCCTCCTCAGCTTCCTCCGACTCGGAGGGGCTGGGGCTTGGGTTGGGGTTCATCAGCAGGTTGCTGGGCGGGTTGGCGAAGGCTTCGCCGGGGTACAGGTTTCCTGCCTGCTGCATGAACCTGGCCCAGGACGGAGCAGCGATGAGCGAACCGTCAATCTCCGGGTAGACGCGGCCGCCAATCTCCAGGCCGGAGAGGGACTCGGTGCCGGCCTTCCAGTTGCCGATCCAGCTGGCGGTTGCCATGCCGGAGTTGTAGCCGATGAACCAGGTCTGGGACCGGGAGTCATTGGTGCCGGTCTTGCCGGCCATGGGCTGGCCGCCGTAGCTCAGCTGCGAACCCGAGCCGGACTTCATGACTTCCTGCGTCGCGTAGTTCACGCCGCGGGCAGTCTCCTTGGAGATCACCTGCTCACACTCCGGTTCGGGCACCTCGTAGGTCTTGCCGTTGGCTGCAGTGACTTCCAGCAGGGCCCGCGGCTCGCAGACGTTGCCCTCGGCAGCGAAGCCGGCGAAGGCCTGCGCCATGACCATCGGGGAGACGTCCTGCACGCCGCCGATGAGCGCGGAGGGCTTGATGTCCAGGGGTTCTTCCTGGCCGGAGTCACTCTTGCCGTCATGGATTCCCATGGACTCCGCGATCTCCATGATGCGGCAGAGGTCCAGCTGCTTGGCGCTGGAGAAGGTGATGGTGTTGAGGGACTGCGCCAGGCCGCGCAGCACGGTGGCGTCATAGTAGTTGGTGTCGCCGTAGTTCTGCGGCGACCAGCCCTCCGGCTCACCGATCTCAAAAGCCCCGCCGGGCATGCAGCTCGCTGTCCAGCGGTCGCCCTGCGGATAGGTCTTCTTGCGGCCGTCCAGCTGGGTGCCCAGGGACTTGCCGGCATCCACCCAGGCAGCCACCGTGAACGGCTTAAACGTGGAGCCGGGCTGGAATCCGCCGATGCCGCCGAGGCTCTTCTCCGGGTCACCGTCCTGGTACTGGTCCACGTTGAAGTTCAGCATGGAGTCGCCGGGGTTCTCCCCGGGCGTGAAACGGGTGTTCTGCGCCATGGAGAGGATGTTGCCGGTCCCCGGCTGCAGGCTGACCATGGAGTGGCCCACCTGGCCGGCGGTGGTGTCCGGGTTCGCGGTCTCGTTGACGGCGTCCTGGGCAGCCTGCTGGACGGCAGGGTCCAGGGTGGTCTTGATGGTGAGGCCGGAGCGGTAGAGCACGGACCGGCGCTGCGCCTCGGTTTCGCCGAACTCTTCGCTGTTCAGGATCAGGCGCTCCACGTAGGAGCAGAAGTACGGTGCCTGCTCGGCAGCCACGCAGCCCTGCCTGGTGGGCGTGATGGTGAGGTCCAGGCCGGAGGCCACAGCGGCGTCGTACTGCGCCTGGTCAATCTTGCCGTGTTCCAGCATGGTGCCCAGCACCAGGTTGCGGCGTTCCAGTGCCCGCTCGGGGTAGACCTGGGGATCGTAGTAGCCGGGGCCGTTGACCAGGCCCGCCAGCAGGGCGGACTCCTGGATGTTCAGGTCCTTGGCATCCTTGTTGAAAAAGTACTTCGCAGCCGCCTGCACACCGTACGTGTTGCCGGTGAACGGAACAATGTTGAAGTAGCCCTCAAGGATCTCGTCCTTGGTCATCTCGTTCTCAACGGCGATCGCAAGCCGGATCTCGCGGACCTTGTCCGAGATACCCTTGCTGCCGCTGTAGGTGGCTTCCTCACCGCGCTCATTGGCCGAGTTGATGAGCACGTTCGTGACGAACTGCTGGGTGATGGTGGATGCGCCGCGGTTGGTGCCGCTGGAAACGTTGCTGGCGATGGCACCGAAAATGCCCTGGACGTCCACGCCGCCGTGATCGTAGTAGCGGTAGTCCTCAACTGAGAGCAGGGCGTCCACCATATGCGGGGACACCTGGTCCAGGGTGACGGGCTGCCGGTTCTCCTCATACAGGGTGGCGATCAGCGAGTCATCTGCCGCGACTATCTTGGTGGGCGTAGCCAGCGTGGCACGCTCCAGGTCAGCGGGCAGTCCGTCGAAGAAGGAAATGGACGCCGACGCCGCGGAGCCGGCTCCCGCAGCCATGGGCACGAACAGCCCGGCGGTGAGCACTCCGCAGAGCACACTGACCCCTAGGAAGGAGAGCAGGCGTCCGAATGTGGTTGCCGTGGTGAACACGGGGGATTTACGCGCAGCCATGATATGGGAGCATAACTCAGGAAGATGGGATTTCTGGATCTGTTTACGGAGCCGTACCCGCCGGTAGCGTTGCGTTCAAGCGGCAGATGAGGATAATCGAGTCCCACGAAAAGTGTCGGGACTCACGCCTAGGACGCGGTTGGCCCCCGGCACCAACTAATCTCCGCAACCCCATCCCGGCGGCGTCCGGCCACTGCTAGACTCCTGCACACTTCCTTCTGATACCCGCAAGCTGCAGGCCGTGGGCTGAGGGCCATCAGAAGTCCGGCACCACCCCCGGCCGAGGAGAATCATGGAACGATTCCTCCACGATTTGCGTCGCCTCAGCGGAAATTTCCGCACGCGTGCCCGCCGTGGTGCGCTTCCGCCCCCGCGGACCAACCATGAGGAAATCCATTCCCGGCTGGACAGTGCCATGGCCTCTGCCCGGGCCGTGGGGCGGACCCTGGACGAACAGGAACGGGTGGCGGGAGAAGCTGCGGCGCACTTCGCTTCGGTGGCCGAGGCCTACCGGCTGCGGCGGGAAGCCGTTGAATCCGTCCTCCCGGCGGGCCCGTCGCCGGCCGTGCTCACGCTCGCCGGAACTGCCCGGCGCATGCATGCGCTGGCCAGTGACCGGCACGAGATGGCCACCGGGCACCTGGAGGAAATCCGGTCCCGCCGGGAAAAGGTCCGCCAGCTGCTGTCGGACCTCGTCAAGGCGCAGGCCGAGCTGCGCCTGGCCGTCACGGTGGAGCAGAGCCGCGCCCGGCTGGACGGCCTGGGCGCAGCAGCCGGCCCCAACCCTGGCGGTGCCGGGAACCCGTTCGATACAGAGCTTCGCGAGGCCACCCGCCTCGCACGGGAAGCAGAGGCCCTTGCAGAGCTGAAAGGCGGTTGGGCATGAGTGAAGAATCCAGCGTGCGTGTGGGAGTTCCCTATACGCCGCCGCGGTCCTATTCGGAGAAGGCGGTGAGCCGGCTGGTCTTTACCGCCGCCGCGTTCATCATTTTCGGCGGGTTCAACATCATTGTGGTGGCCCTGGCCATCCTGCTGGTGGTCTACCCGCTGCTCATCGCCAGGGAGCGGCTGGTCCTGCGCCCGCGGCGGGAGGAAACGGAGACAGCGGCGCTCAACGACGCCGTCGCGCAGTTCTTCCCGGGGGCCCCGCAGGTGCAGCGGGAGCAGTGGCGGACGCTGATGACCTCCCGGAAAGGCAAGACTTTCCGCTTCCGGGACGACGTCGGCGGGGAGATGCGCCTGGTCCGCACCGGCCGCTCCTCGCTGGCAGGGCATGCGGCCATCGCCGGACAGCCGTGCCGTCCGCACACCGCCAAGCGCCAGGAAATTGAGGTGACCTGCCGTCACGGCGACGTGGGGCTGACCGACTTCGACACGATCATGACGGCGTCGGGCCGGGATCCGAACATTGCGCGGGCCATTGCGGAGGTCCGCAGGAACTACCGGCACGGCCGCGAATCGGCTTAGCCGAGGTTCATGCCCATCACCGTGCGGACCGGGATGGGCCCGCCGTGGTCCGCCTTCACGGGCTGCATGCCCAGCTTCTCCGCCACCCTGCGTGAGGCTGTGTTATCCGGGTGGATGATGGCCACCAGCCGCGGGGCTATAAGGGCGTCCCGGGCGAAGTCCCGGCAGGCGGCAGCTGCTTCGGTTGCGTAACCGGCGCCCTGCCTGTCGGTCCGGACGTGGTAGCCGACTTCAAGTTCCGTGCTCTCACCATTGATCTTCTGCCAGGTGAGTCCGCAGTCTCCGAGGAACTCGCCGTCGTGCGTTTCGATGATCCAGAGGCCGTATCCGTGCCGGGCGTAGTTTCCCTGGTTCCAGGCAATCCACATGCCCGCTTCTTCCCGGGTCTTAGGCGCCGGGTAATAGGTCATCACCGCCGGGTCGCCCAGGAGACCCGCCATCAGGTCCAGATCATCCGGGGTCATCTCGCGGAAGCGGAGGCGTGGGGTGTCCTTGGGCAGCATCTGGCCAGTTTATCGGCGGGTGCGGGCACCGGCGGCCTCCCGCCTCGCGCGCGGCCCGCCAGACGCTAGCCGGTATAGAACGCCTTGAGCAGGGAGTCATTCGATTCACGCAGATGCGCCGTCATTGCCTCCGACGCGGCTACCGGGTCCCCCGCCTCGATCGCCCGCAGGATCGCCAGGTGAGCGTCGTGTTCCTCGGAGGACCGCAGGTGGTTCACGGCCTGCGGCAGCAGATGGTGCATCCTCGTGGTCTCATCAAACAGACCCGCTACAAGTCCAACCGCGCGTTCGTTCTTCGAGGCCCGCACAGCGATCATGTGGAACTCGCGGGCGGCGTCGGTCCAGTCCTTGAGGGTTGAGTTCTCGGAGAACTGCTCCTGGAGCCGCTGACGCATGGCCTGGACCAGTTCCGGGGTGACGTTGCGGGCAGCGGCAGCTATCAACGGCGGCTCAATAATCAGGCGCAGCTCCATGACGTCCCGGATCTCCGTGAACCCCATGGTTCGGACCAGATACCCCCGCTGCGGCAGAAGCGAGATCAGCCCCTCCACCACCAGCATCTGCAGCGCCTCGCGGACGGGTGTCTTGGAAACCCCGTGCTCCCTGGCAAGCTCGCTTTCAACCACCACGGAGCCGGGGCGGAGCTCAGCGCTGAGGATGTCACTGCGGATCGCGCGGTAGAGCCGCTGGGCCTGGGAGAGCTTCTGCGATCGAGGCACTGCTTCGCCCAGGTCCTGCATGGTGCCCATAAGTTCTGCTCCCTAATGCTGTCCCCGGTCTCTGGTTTGTCACGAGGTTTCTGTTGTGCCCTGACGGGCGCCCCGTAGCACTCTAGCGAACCGGAGCTGCCCGTCAGCGCCGGGAGGGTTAAAAGTACCCGTTGTCGTTGATGGGCGGGTAAATCTCCCGCGGGATGGGCTGAATCACATCCCAGTGCTCTACGACCTTGCCGTCCTCCACCCGGAAAATGTCCACAATGGCCCGGCCTTCTTCGCCGGGAACCCGCCGCGAGTGAACGTGCAGGGCCACCAGGTCTCCGTCGGCGATAACGCGCTTCACTTCGTTGCGTCCCTCCGGGTAGTTCTCCCGCAGATAGGTGACAAACCGGCGGAAGGCATCCGGCCCGTCAGCCACCCACGGGTTGTGCTGGATGTAGGTGTCGCCCAGGTACGCCATAGCCCCTTCGACGTCCCGGTTGTTGTACTTTTCGTAGAAATCAAGGACGAGTTCCTTGTTGTTCATGAGATCAGTTCCTTTTCTTCTGTAGCTGGCTGGTGTGTGCGGGCCCTGCGGATGTCCGCCACTGACGCGGCGCCCATCAGCTGCATGGCATTGCGGGTTTCCGAAGAGAGTATGTCCAGGACGCGTTCCACGCCCGCCTGCCCGCCTGCCATGAGGCCGTAGAGGAACGCCCGTCCCACCAGCACGAAGTCCGCGCCGGCGGCGAGCGCCGTCACCACGTCCAGCCCGGAGGTGATGCCGGAGTCCAGGACCAGGGGCGCTTGGGGCCCGACGGCGGCGCGGATCGCGGGCAGCGCGTCCACG
>JBELYP010000112.1:0-9861 GCA_040273995.1 Arthrobacter sp. | reverse complement strand
GGATGCGGATGGAGCTCACATTGTCCGCCACGGCACGCGCACGGATGGGGCGCTCAGGGAACTCTTCGAGGAAGAGCCCCACTGCCGCCGTCGTAATTCCCTGTCCCCAGCGCGAGCGGTCGATCCAGTAGCTGATCTCCGGGATGCTGCCGTCACGGTAGGCAAGGATGGAACCCACCACGTCGCCGTCAGCAACAATGGTGCGCACGGTGATGCCGGAGTCGCTGAGGATCTGCTGCCAGTGGAGGTCGAAAACACCCCGGTCCGCAGGATTCTTGGCGGCAAAGGCAGCCATATGGTTGGCGCCCGGGTCCAGCTGATGGCTGAAGAACTCATCAACGTCGCCCGGTTCTACGGCACGAAGCTCAATCACGGCAGGTCTTTCTGCTCGGGGGTTTCTCCTAGCGTACTAGGCATTCAGTGCTGCCCACGCCATGCGTTCCAGCAGTCCGCGCAGCCGGACTGTCTCACGGGCGGTGGTTTTGCTGGTCAGCGTGTGGGACGTGGAGTTGATCAGGCCGAAGACGGCCTGTGCCCGGTGGCGCAGCAGCGGGAGGTCAGATTTCGGGTGCAGCGCCGAAATTGCGTCCACCCAGACCTCCACGTAGTGGCGCTGGAGCTGCCGCACGGTGTGCTCGTCCTCCTCCGGGAGGCTGGCGAGGTCCCGGTCCTGGACCCGGATGACGTTGGGCTGGCGCAGTGCGAAGTCCACCTGGAACTCAATCAGGCCGCTGAGCGCAGCCTCCGCAGTGTCGGATTCGGTGACGACGGCGATCCCGCCTTCCAGCAGGTCCTTGCTGACTCCGATGAGCAGGGCGGAGAGCACGGCGGACTTGCCGCTGAAGTGCCGGTACACCGCAGGTCCGCTGACCCCGGCCGCAGCGCCGAGCTCCTCGATGGAGACACCGTTGTAGCCCTTTTCAGCGAACAGTGCGGCCGCCGCATCCAGCATGGCCGCGCGCCGGGAGGCTTTGGCGGCACTTCGCCCAGTAGCGGTTCGCGGTGTGCTCTTGGTGGAATCCATGCCTGCCTTTCCGGGGGTCTTTTGGCAACCCTTCCATTGTGGTGGACAGGTCAGTTAATAGCCACTAACCTAATTTGAGTTAGCGGGCATTAACTGACGCCGGTGATCCGGCGCACGCTGCCAAAGCCGCTCAACCGAAGGAAGTCGATGGAGACCCTTGCCACAGCTCTGGACCCGGCATCGGCGGAGTATGCCGCCAACGAGGCTGCCCAGCGGGTACTCGCAGAGGACCTGCGCAAACGCCTGGCAGAAACGGCACAGGGCGGTCCGCCCCGTTCCCGTGAGCGGCACACCGCCCGCGGAAAGCTGCTGCCCCGGGAGCGGATCGAAGCCCTGCTCGACGACGGGAGCCCCTTCCTGGAGATCGCGCCGCTGGCCGCGAACGGCATGTACGGCGATGAATCTCCGGCAGCGGGTCTGATCGCCGGAATCGGCCTGGTCCACGGCCGGCACGTGATGGTGCTCTCCAATGATGCAACGGTCAAGGGCGGTACCTACTACCCGATGACGGTGAAGAAACACCTGCGCGCCCAGGAAATAGCCCTGGAGAACCGGCTTCCCTGCATTTATTTGGTGGACTCGGGCGGAGCGTTCCTGCCGCTGCAGGATGAGGTTTTCCCGGACCGCGAGCACTTTGGCCGGATCTTTTACAACCAGGCCCGGATGTCAGCCCAGAAGATTCCGCAGATCGCAGCCGTGATGGGCTCCTGCACCGCCGGCGGAGCGTATGTTCCGGCCATGAGCGACGAAACCGTCATTGTGCGCAACCAGGGCACCATCTTCCTGGGCGGTCCTCCGCTGGTGAAGGCAGCCATCGGTGAAGTGGTCACGGCGGAGGAACTGGGCGGGGGAGAGCTGCACTCCCGCACCTCCGGCGTCACCGACCACCTCGCCGAAAACGACGCGCACGCCCTCGAAATTGTCCGGGACATCGCGGAGACGTTCCCCGCCCCGGCGCGTGCGTGGGAACCGGCGCCGGTGACGGAGCCGTCCGTGAATCCGGAAGAGCTCTACGCGGCAGTTCCGGCAGACCTGCAGACGCCGTACGACGTACGGGAGGTCATTGCGCGGATCACGGACGGCAGTGAATTCCACGAGTTCAAGAAGGAGTACGGCACCACCCTGGTCACGGGCTTCGCCCGGCTGCACGGCCACCGCGTGGGCATCGTGGCGAACAACGGGGTGCTGTTCAGTGAATCCGCCCAGAAGGGTGCGCACTTCATTGAACTGTGCGACCAGCGCGGCATCCCGCTGATCTTCCTGCAGAACATTTCCGGCTTTATGGTCGGGCGCGACTACGAGGCCGGAGGGATCGCCCGGCACGGAGCGAAAATGGTCACCGCCGTGGCCACGTGCCGGGTGCCCAAGCTCACCGTGGTGATCGGCGGCTCCTTCGGCGCCGGCAACTACTCCATGTGCGGGCGCGCCTACTCGCCGCGCTTCCTCTGGATGTGGCCGGCCGCCCGGATCTCCGTCATGGGCGGCAACCAGGCCGCCGCCGTGCTGGCCACGGTCCGCCGCGACGGGCTGGAGGCCCGCGGCGATCAGTGGAGCACCGAGGAGGAGGAAGCCTTCCGGGAACCGATCCGGCAGGACTACGAGTCCCAGGGCAGCCCCTACTTTTCAACGGCCCGGCTCTGGGATGACGGGATCATCGATCCCCGGGATACCCGCACAGTGCTGGGCCTGGCGCTGGACGTCTGCGCCAATGCACCGCTTCCCGAAACTTCCTTCGGCCTCTTCCGGATGTGAGCACATGAGTATTTCAACTGTCCTGGTGGCCAACCGCGGCGAAATAGCCTGCCGTGTGATCCGTACGCTCAGGCGTCTGGGGATCCGCAGCGTGGCGGTGTACAGCGACGACGACGCCGGGGCCCGCCACGTGCGCGAAGCGGACACTGCGCTGCGGCTGGGGCCGGCGGATCCGCGGCGCAGCTACCTCAACGCCGAAGCCGTCCTTGCCGCCTGCCGGGCCTCGGGCGCTCAGGCAGTACACCCCGGCTACGGGTTCCTCAGCGAGAACGCTTCCTTCGCCCGCCTGCTGGCGGAAAACGGCATCGCCTTCATCGGACCGGGCATCAAGGCCCTGGAACTGATGGGGGACAAGATCGCGTCCAAGAACCATGTGGCCGGCTACGGGGTCCCGGTGATCCCTGGAATCGCCGAACCCGGGCTGAGCGACGCGGACCTTATTGCGGCGGCGGAGGGTGTGGGCTATCCGCTGCTCATCAAGCCTTCCGCGGGCGGAGGCGGCAAGGGCATGCGCGCCGTCACCGATCCGGGGGACCTGCCCGGTGCCCTGGCCTCCGCGCGGCGGGTCGTCGGCTCAGCCTTCGGTGATGACACTCTGTTCCTGGAACGGCTGGTGTCCGCGCCGCGGCACATCGAGGTCCAGGTCCTGGCGGACACCCACGGCAACGTCATCCACCTGGGCGAGAGGGAATGTTCCCTGCAGCGCCGGCACCAGAAGGTCATCGAAGAAGCGCCCTCTGTCCTGCTCGACGCCGCCACCCGGGAACGGATCGGCGCCGCAGCCTGCGAGGCGGCACGGTCCGTGGACTACACCGGAGCCGGAACCGTGGAATTCCTCGTCTCCGGCGAAGCGCCGGACGAGTTCTTCTTTATGGAAATGAACACCCGTCTGCAGGTGGAACACCCCGTGACGGAAATGGTCACCGGAATCGACCTGGTGGAATGGCAGGTCCGGATCGCCGCCGGTGAACCACTGGACTTCACCCAGCATGAGGTGCAGCTGCATGGCCACGCCGTGGAGGCCCGGGTCTACGCTGAAGACCCGTCCGCCGGCTTCCTGCCCACAGCCGGACGCGTGGAAGTCCTCCAGGAAGCCGGCGGAGATGGAATCCGCACCGATTCCGGCCTGCTGGCGGGACAGAAGGTCTCTTCCAGCTACGATCCGATGCTGGCGAAGGTCATTGCCTGGGGTGCGGACAGGGAGCAGGCACTGCAGCGGCTGGATACCGCACTGGCCAGCACCGTGATCCTGGGGACCGGCACCAACATCGAATACCTTCGCCTGCTGCTGGCAGACCCCGCCGTGCAGGCCGGTGAACTGGACACCACGCTGATCGAGCGGCGCCTGCCCCATCTGGCCTTCTCAGAGCCCGGGGAACCGGAACTCGCCGCCGCCGGCCTGCTCCGGATGGCAGAGCTGCAGGGGAAGGTCACCGGGGAGGCAGGGAACGCACAACAAGCCTGGGGCATGAACCGGCCGTGGAACCGCGCAGACGGCTGGCGGATCGGAGGGCGCCGCCCGCTGGCCGTTGCAGTCCGAACCGCCGGCACCGACCGTAGTATCGAGGTCACGGGCACCCCGCAGAATGCCCGGGTGCGGATAGACGGAGGGCAGGCCCGCGCGGCCAGCCTGGACGTGGACGGAACCCGGCTGCGGCTGGTGCTTGACGGCGTCGTGCATTCCCTGCACTTCAGCGTCACCGGAACTCCCGGAGACACCCCGGTGCTGTGGACCAGCCGGGAGGGCTACACCGCGGCGCTGGAGCTGCCCGGCCGCCGGGAAATCCTGCGGACGGCCCTGGCCTCTGCCGGCCGCACCGAAGGGGCAGCCGACCCCGTCCTGCGCTCGCCGATGCCCGGCACAGTGGTCACCGTAGCGGCAGCGGACGGAGACACCGTGGAAGCCGGTCAAGTGCTCCTGGGGGTGGAAGCCATGAAGATGGAACACCAGCTCACAGCACCCGTGGCCGGACGCGTATCGCTAACCCTCCGGCCGGGGGACCTGGTCAAGGCCGGCCAGATCCTGGCCACAGTCGTTCCCGCGAACAACCCCGGAACCCCAACCCAAGGAGCAGGCAATGCCGAGCTTTGAGCTCAGTGAAGAACACCAGGTCCTCTCGGACACCGTCCGGGAATTCGCCGAGGAAGTGGTAGCCCCGGTAGCCGCCCAGCACGACGCCGAACATTCCTTCCCCTACAAAGTGGTGGAACAGATGGGGGAGATGGGACTGTTCGGCCTGCCCTTCCCGGAGGAATACGGTGGAATGGGCGGAGACTACTTTGCCCTTGCCCTGGCTCTGGAACAGCTGGCACGCATTGACCAGTCCGTAGCCATCACCCTCGAAGCCGGCGTCTCGCTGGGCGCCATGCCCATCTACCGTTTCGGCACCGAAGAACAGAAGCAGCGCTGGCTGCCGCCCCTGGCATCGGGCACCGCGCTCGCAGGATTCGGACTGACCGAAAGCGAAGCAGGTTCCGACGCCGGCGGCACCCGGACCACTGCCCGGCTCGAGGGCGGCGAGTGGGTGATCAATGGCAGTAAGGAGTTCATCACCAACTCCGGCACCGACATCACCTCCCTGGTCACCGTCACCGCCGTCACGGGCACCGCACAGAACCCGGGCGGCAGCGTCCGCAAGCAGATCTCCACCATCATCGTCCCCTCCGGCACACCGGGCTTCACTGCGGAGAAGGCCTACAACAAGGTGGGCTGGAACGCCTCGGACACCCATCCGCTGACCCTGGCCGACGTCCGCGTACCGCAGGAAAACCTGCTGGGCGCCGAAGGACGCGGCTTCGCGAACTTCCTGCAGATCCTGGACGAAGGCCGCATCGCCATCGCCGCGCTGGCCACCGGCGCGGCGCAGGGCTGCGTGGACGAGGCGCTGCGCTACGCCAACGAGCGCACCGCGTTCGGCACCACGATTGGCAGTAACCAGTCCATCGCGTTCAAGATCGCCCGCATGCAGACCCGCGCGCACAACGCCCGGCTGGCCTACTACGATGCCGCGTCCCGGATGCTGGCCGGCAAACCGTTCAAGACCCAGGCGGCGATGGCTAAACTCGTGGCCGGGGAAGCGGCAATGGACAACGCCAGGGATGCAACCCAGGTCTTTGGGGGCTACGGTTTCATCAACGAATTCCCGGTGGCGCGGCATTACCGGGATTCGAAGATCCTGGAAATCGGGGAAGGCACCACCGAAGTCCAGCTCATGCTCATTGCCCGGGAACTGGGGCTCTAGGGCCGGAACAGGTTAGTCAACGGCGATTAACGAACGGACACCACCATGATTGACAAGACAGTGGCCACGGCGGAACAAGCCGTGGCAGACATTCCCAGCGGTGCATCGCTGGCCGTGGGCGGGTTTGGGCTCTGCGGCATCCCGGAGGCACTGATCTCCGCCCTGCATGCCCAGGGGGCCGATGACCTGGAAACAGTCTCCAACAACTGCGGCGTGGACGACTGGGGGCTCGGGCTGCTGCTGGCCGACCACCGCATCCGCCGCACCGTCAGCTCCTACGTGGGGGAGAACAAGGAGTTCGCCCGCCAGTTCCTGGCCGGAGAGCTCGAAGTGGTCCTCACGCCCCAGGGTACCCTGGCGGAGAAGCTGCGTGCCGGCGGCGCCGGCATTCCCGCCTTCTACACGGCAGCAGGCGTAGGCACACAGGTCAGCGAGGGTGGGCTGCCGCAGAGGTACGACGCCGAGGGCCGGGTTGCGCAGGCCTCGGAGCCCAAGGAGGTCCGCAGCTTTGGCGGCCGGGATTACGTGCTGGAAGAGTCCCTCACTCCTGACTACGCCCTGGTCCACGCCTGGAAGGGCGACCGGCACGGAAACCTGGTGTTCCACGCCTCCGCCATGAACTTCAACCCGCTCTGCGCCATGGCCGGCGGGATCACCATCGCCGAGGTGGAGGAGCTGGTAGAACCCGGTGAGCTGGATCCGGGTGAAGTCCACGTTCCGGGCATTTTCGTTCAGCGGGTAGTGCTGACCGGGCCGGGGGAGAAGCGTATCGAGAAGCGAACCGTCGCCGCGGAGAAACCAGGGGCCGGAACCGGTGGCACCGGACTCAAGGAGGAAGCGTAATGGCACTGACGCGCAATGAGCTGGCCGCCCGCGTGGCACAGGAGCTTGAAAACGGACAGTACGTGAACCTGGGCATCGGCATGCCCACCCTGATCCCGAACTTCATTCCCGAGGGCGTGGAGGTGGTGCTGCACTCGGAGAACGGGATTCTCGGCGTCGGCCCCTATCCGGAAGAAGCAGCGCTGGATCCGGACCTGATCAACGCGGGCAAGGAAACTGTCACGGTAAACCGCGGGGCAGCGTTCTTCGACTCCGCGCAGTCCTTCGGCATGATCCGCGGCGGCCACGTGGACGTGGCAGTCCTGGGCGCCATGGAAGTGGCCGCCAACGGGGACCTGGCCAACTGGATGATCCCGGGGAAGATGGTCAAGGGCATGGGCGGCGCCATGGACCTGGTCTTCGGAGCCAAGCAAGTGATTGTGATGATGGAGCACGTGGACCGCGCCGGCAAGCCGAAGATTGTTCCCGAATGCACCCTGCCGCTGACCGGACGCGGCTGTGTGGACCTGATCGTCACGGACCTGGCAGTGATCGAAGTGGGGCCGGAAGGGCTGGTGCTGCGCGAAACCGCCCCCGGCGTTTCGATCGAGGACGTGGTGGGCGCCACCGCAGCGCCGCTGGAGGTGGCCCTTGCTGTCTAAGGCGGCCGGCGGATCCGTCTCCGGGGACGCCGCTGCGGGAAAGGTAGTGGTCCAGCGGGGGCTCTTCTTCGATGAGCTTGAGACGGGCACGGTGTACGAGCACCGGCCCGGGCGCACCCTCACCGAAGCGGACAACGTGCTCTTCAGTACTCTGACCATGAACACCCAGCCGCTGCACCTGGATGCGGCTTACAGCGCCGGCCAGCCGTACGGGCAGCGGCTGGTCAACTCAATGCTGACGCTCGCGGTGATGGTGGGCCAGTCGGTGAGCCAGCTGACCCAGGGAACCCTGGTGGCCCAGCTGGGCCTGACGGACATCGCGTTCCCGCACCCCCTATTCCACGGCGACACCCTGTATTCGCAGACCCGGATAGCCGGCAAGCGTCTCTCCGGTTCACGGCCGGGACAGGGGATTGTCACCCTGGAACACACCGGCCGCAACCAGGACGGCACCGTGGTGGCGACGTTCGCCAGGACGGCGCTGATGTGGACGTCGCAGGGCTTTGGGCAGGCCGGTAACGCCGGGTAACCGGCTGCCCGGGGCCGGTAAGGCCGGGCTACCGTGGAACGCAGGGATACCGTGGATCGCAGGGCGCAGTGCCCGCAGGTCCGCTGCCGCGCAGGACACAATTGAACACTTTGCGTGCCGTGCGAACCGAAACCGCACGCCGTGAAAACTCTCTGTTACACGGAGGTAAATTAACCGCCGTTTCCGCCCTTCTCGCTATATGTGGGTATTAGATTCCTACATATCGAGAATTTAGTGGCAGAGAGGCAGTGCGCAATGCAGATTCCTTTGACTCAGGCGTCCCGGGCCGGACTTGAATTCCTAGGGTCCACCCAGTCCTACGCCGGGGGTGTGCTGCAGACCCGCGCTGCTGCCGAATACCGGAAAGCCGAACCGAATCCACCGGTGCCCATCCTTGAACGGAAGGCCTCCGTTGAGCACCATCTCGCCGACAGTGCGGCCTGGGCCTTCGACCGGTTCCTGACCCGCTGGGTAGCGGAGGAAGCCTACGTCCGTGCGCTGCCCGCCGCGGAGAACGCCCGGGACGAGATCACCGGCTGGGTCGAGTCGCGGACCCCTGCCGGCACGCTCACCCTGAACCCCGGCTTCGAGGCCCCGGAGTACTGGGAAAACGGTTTCCACCTGGCACCGGGCGGCTGGGACGGCCACGAACTGATGGGCCCCGCCATCCATGAACTGGTTTTCGGCTACATCCTCCGCCCCGGAGGTGTGGGCGCCGTTCGGCATGACGAGAACCTCAACGACCAGCGGCACGTCAGCGCACGCTGTGCACCCCGTGAACGCTACGAGCGGATTGTCGAGCTGGGCGCCGGCACGGGCCGGTTCACCACGGCACTGGCCCGCACGTACCCGGAGGCGCGCATTACCGCCGTCGAACTCTCCGCCAGCTCGCTCAAGTACGCCCACGCACTGTCTTCCGACGCCGGACTGGCAGTGGACTGGTACCAGGCGCCGGCAGAGGATACCCGCCTCGAATCCGGCTCAGCGGACCTGGTGACCGCCTACACCCTGATGCACGAGGTCCCCACGGAAGCGAACCAGCAGATCCTGCATGAGGCGTTCCGTCTGCTGGCACCCGGCGGAGACCTGATGATCTGCGAAGTCGCTCCGTACGAGGAACACGATGCCTTCCGGGCCGTGATCCTTGACTGGGAGACCGAAAACCGCGGCGAACCCTACTGGCGGGACGCCCTGACCATGGACCTGCCGGGCATGCTGCGCACCGCAGGCTTCACGGACATCCGTTCCTTCGGCGCCACCGAACGCAAATACCCCTGGATCACGCTGGCCGGCAAACCGCTGTAATCAGGCCCCGATCCCTGCTTTCTGCCAAACCTACTGCAAAGGAATCCCAACATGGCCGGTGGAGATGTACCCAACCGCCCCACCTACCTGGGCGAGCAGCGTCTCGACGACGTAGCCCGGATGGTCTTCGAACTCACCAGCGAACTCTGGATCCTCAAGGACCGTGTACTGGTCCTTGAAGACCAGCTGCAGCGCTCCGGCGCCCTGGCCGCCGGCGCCGTCGACACCGCCGTTCCGGACGAGGAGCTGGCCGAACGCCTTAGCGCCGAACGGCGACGGCTTGCCTCCCGCGTGTACGGAGCCGTGCTGAGCTCCGACGACCGGGTCTCAGCCGCCCTGAACTAGAACACTGCCGTAAGGCCCCGTTCCTCCCCGTTTGCCTCCCCACCCTGCCCTGCTGTTCCCTGCCCAAAAACCGTCCGTGGGCTCCATGCGGACCTCCCCAAAGCGAGAGAGAAAAACCCATGACTACAACCTGGTCCCGCCGCGTTTTCGCCGGCACAGCCCTGAGCCTTGCCGGTGTCC
>JBELYP010000111.1:0-9982 GCA_040273995.1 Arthrobacter sp. | reverse complement strand
CACTGCCCAGCACCGGGGTGGCCCCGATGTCCGGGCCGGTGAACAGCACCACGGTGGCACCGGTTTCCCGGAGCCGGGCAATGGTGCTGTCCATGGTTTCGGCAAGCCGGTCCGGGTCCCCGCCGGGGCGGATGACGTCGTTGCCGCCGGCGCAGATAGTCACCAGATCCGGCTTCAGGTCGATGGCAGGCTGCAGCTGCTCAGCCACAATCTGGTTCAGCAGCCGTCCGCGGATGGCGAGGTTCGCGTAGGCGAAGTCCTCATGCCCGGCGGCAAGTTCCTCCGCCAGCCGGTCCGCCCAGCCGCGGTGGCCCCCGGGGCTTTCCGGGCTGGGGTCCCCGATTCCTTCCGTGAACGAGTCGCCCAGCGCCACGTACCGGTTGAAGGGATGGTCCGGATGCCCCTGGGCAGGGGCGGGGGCAGGGGCCGGCATTGCGGCCGGAACAGGGGCAGGCTGCGCTCCCGGATCGGAACCGGTCTGCGAAGCGGATGGTACGGAGGGGGGCTGAACATTTTCGGTCACCGCTCCATGATTGCCCTTAGCCGGCTGGCTACGCGACCGTAGGTTGGAACAGCCGCATGCCAGAATGGGATTTATGACTGAAAACTCTCCCTGGAACCCTGTTGTGCTCTTCAATAAGCCCGAAGAAGAGCGTGCCGGAACGCCGCTGCTGGTGCTCTTCCACGGCTACCTGGCCAACGAGGAAGACCTGATGGGGCTGGCGCAGTACCTGCCGCAGGAGTTCACCATTGCCTCGGTGCGCGCCCCGCAGGCCCTGGGACCGGGCTACTCCTGGTTCCCGCTGATGCACGAACCGGATTATTCCGTGGACCGCGTAGTCTCCGCCGTCCAGGATGTCTCGGACTGGCTGGACGGCATCAGGGAGCAGCACTCCAGTGTGAGCCTGCTTGGGTTCTCCATGGGCATGGCCGTGGCCAGCACGCTGATGCGCCACCGGCCGGAGGAGTTCGCCGCCGTCGTCGGGCTTTCAGGCTTTGTAGTGCCCGCCGAAGGCAACGGGTTCTTCCACGATGAGGAACTGGCTGCCCTGAAGGTGCCGTTCTTCTGGGGCCGGGACCAGGCGGACCCGGTGATCGACGCCGAGCGGATCGAGTACACCCACGCCTGGCTGAACGGCCACACCAAGATGACCAAGGTGCTCTACGCGGGCATGGGCCACAGCATCAACATGCAGGAACTGGGACACGTACGGGAATTCCTCACCCACACGGTCCTCGGCGCACGGTAGCGCCGGTCAGGACTAGCTTCCGGAGACGATCCGCACGGCCTGGCTGTTCACCTCGACGGTGTCCCCGGCATGCAGCTGGCGGCCGCGGCGCTCCTCGATTTCGCCGTTGACCTTCACCAGGCCGTTTTCGATCAGTTCCTTGGCTTCAATGCCGTCTTCGGCAAGACTGGCGAGTTTCAGTGCCTGGCCAAGGCGGATCATGTCATCGCGAATGGGCAGGTCCTGGGGATCGGTTGAGCTCATCCACCTATTCTGCCGGAGAAAGCGCACGACGACGGCACGCGCCCCGGGCGGCGCAGGCTGCGGCACCCGGCGCGCGCCCCCGGCGGGGGAGGCACCAGCCGGGGAGGTGCCGGAGGATGGCCCTGCCGGGAGTAGTGTGAAACGGTGCCACAGCCTGCCCGCATCCCCGCCGCCGTCGGACTTCCCCTTGCCCTTGCCTCCGGGGTGGCGATTCCCGCCCAGTCCCGCATCAACGGAGCCCTGGGCGTTGCCCTGGACGATTCCCTCGCCGCCGCGCTGGTGAGTTTCGGGACCGGGCTGGCGGTGATGATCCTGGTCACTGCGGTGTTTCCGCGCGGGCGGGCCGGCTTCAGGCAGATCCTTCCCGCCCTGCGGGAGCGGCGTTTCCCGCGCATCTACATCCTTGCCGGCGTCATCGGTGCCTGGTTCGTGCTCACGCAGACACTCACCATCGCTGTGCTGGGCGTGGCGGTGTTCACCGTTGCCACCGTGGCCGGCCAAACATTGACCGGGCTGGTGGTGGACCGGATGGGCATCGGTCCCGGGGGCAAGAAAACGCTCACGCTCATGCGGGTTGTAGGGGCGGTGCTGACCATCGCCGCCGTCGCATGGGCCGTCAGCCCCAAACTCACCGGCAGCGGCGGAGGCATCGACTGGCTGCTGACCGTACTGCTGCCGCTCAGCGCCGGCATGGCCATGAGCTTCCAGCAGGCCATGAACGGCACCACCGGAATGCACTACGGCACCCCGATCACCGCAACGCTGATGAACTTCGTCTCCGGGTTCGCTGCCCTGCTGGTGGTGTGGCTGATCAAGGTTGCGGTGAGCGGATTCGGCAACGCGCTGCCGGAGACCTGGTGGTACTACCTCGGCGGCGTGATGGGCTGCATTTTCATAGGCATCAGCGCCATGCTGGTGAAGACCCTCGGTGTCCTGCTGACCAGCCTTGGCCTGATCGGCGGGCAGCTGGTTGGGTCACTGCTGCTGGATCTTTTCCTCCCGGCACCGGGTTCCGTGGTTGTGGCGGCCACCGTGCTGGGGACGGTCCTGACCCTGGTGGCAATCATCGTGGCCACCCTGCCCTGGAACATGCCCGGATTCCGGCTCTGGTCCCGCGGGCGGCGCCGGTAACAGCCTTTCGCGGCTGTGACCTTAAGCTGGTATCTATAAGGTTTTGCCCTCCGGCCGTTTTCCGCGCACCTCCGCGCCGAGAAGCGGGCGGTACGGGATCAGTTGCGGACCGCACCCAGCGGCCTGCGTGAGCAGAAAGAACGGCGGTACCATTCACATGGCTTCGACCAAATCCAAACTGGATCCGATCATCTCCCTGGCCAAGCGCCGGGGCTTCGTCTTCCAGTCGGGTGAGATCTACGGTGGTTCGCGTTCCGCCTGGGATTACGGGCCCCTCGGCGTCGAGCTGAAGGAAAACATCAAGAAGCAGTGGTGGCAGTCCATGGTCCGCGGCCGCGACGACGTCGTTGGCCTGGATTCTGCCGTCATCCTCCCGCGCGCGGTATGGGAAGCCTCCGGCCACGTTGAGGTCTTCTCCGACCCGCTGGTCGAGTGCCTGAGCTGCCACAAGCGTTACCGTGCAGACCACCTCGAAGAGGAATACGAAGAGAAGAAGGGCCGTGCCCCGGAAAACGGCCTGGCGGACATCGCCTGCGCCAACTGCGGCACCAAGGGCCAGTGGACCGAACCGCAGGAGTTCTCCGGCCTGCTCAAGACCTTCCTGGGCCCGGTGGCCAGCGAAGAAGGCATGCACTACCTGCGCCCGGAAACGGCCCAGGGCATCTTCGTGAACTTCAACAACGTGCTGACGACTTCCCGCAAGAAGCCGCCGTTCGGCATCGGCCAGATCGGCAAGAGCTTCCGCAACGAGATCACCCCGGGCAACTTCATCTTCCGCACCCGCGAGTTCGAGCAGATGGAGATGGAATTCTTCGTCGAGCCCGGCACGGACGAGGAATGGCACAAGTACTGGATCGAAACCCGGAAGAACTGGTACACGGACCTCGGCATCGACCCGGAGAACCTGCGCCTGTTCGAGCACCCGCTGGAGAAGCTCAGCCACTACTCCAAGGGCACCACGGACATTGAATACCGCTTCGGTTTCCAGGGTTCGGAGTGGGGCGAGCTGGAAGGCATCGCCAACCGCACCGATTTTGACCTCGGCACGCACTCCAAGCACTCCGGCACGGACCTGAGCTACTTCAACCAGGCGACCAACGAGCGCTTCACCCCGTACGTGATCGAGCCCGCGGCCGGCCTGACCCGTTCCTTCATGGCGTTCCTGGTGGACGCCTACACCGAGGACGAGGCACCCAACGCGAAGGGCGGCGTGGACAAGCGCACCGTGCTGCGCCTTGACCCGCGCCTGGCCCCGGTCAAGGCGGCCGTACTGCCGCTGAGCCGCAACGAGGACCTGTCCCCGAAGGCCAAGGAACTGGCCGCGCAGCTGCGCCGGAACTGGAACATCGACTTCGACGACGCCGGCGCCATCGGCCGCCGCTACCGCCGCCAGGATGAGATCGGCACCCCGTTCTGCATCACGGTGGACTTCGACACGCTCGAAGACCAGGCCGTCACGGTCCGCGAGCGGGACACCATGGCCCAGGAACGCGTGAGCCTGGACAAGGTTCAGGGTTACCTGGCCGAACGGCTGATCGGCGCGTAATGGCAATCTCTTTCCGTGAGTGGCGCGAGGACGATGACCTCACGCTGATCCAGCTCTGGGGCGACCCGGAGACCGGCGAGGCAGCGCATTTCCGCTCCGTGCTGCGGCCCTCGGCGAACGAGCCGTGGAGCCGCTGCATCGTGGCGGAGGACGACGGCGTGCCGGTGGCTGCCGGGGTAGTCTACGAGACCAGCCTGCACCCGGACCGGCTGTGGGTGTACATCGAGGTGGCCCGGGACAACCGGCGTGCCGGCCTGGGCTCCACGCTCCTGGGAATGCTGCGCAAGGAAGCCGGGAATGCGCCGTCGGGCGTCACGAAGCTCCGCGCCAAGGTGTCTCCGGACACCCCGGGTGCGGCGTTCGCTGCCGCCGCCGGAATGGAACCCATCCAGCGTTCCCGTGCCGTGATCGTTGAACCGGGCAAGCTCAAGCTGCCGGTATTCGAGGATCACGGACCGCAGCTGGAGGAAGCGGCCACCGGGTCGGTGGAACTGACCCGTGCCGTTGCCGACTTCTACAACGCCGTGCACGGCTGGGATCGGGCGGACATGGGAATCGGCCGCGCGCAGCAGATGCTGCTGCATGAGGCGACTGGCGCTTCCGGTGCCGTGGTGCTGCGGGACAAGCCGAAGCATGAGGGCGGGAAGATCGCCGCGTTTGCCGTGAGCTACACCTCCGAGCGCACCGACGCCCCGGCCGATGTGCTGCTGGGCTGGGACACCGGGCTGGAGGAGACCGAAGCGGAAGCCGCGGTTGAATCACTGCTTGCCATGCTGGCCTACCAGTACCCGGTGCAGCTGGAAGTCGACGACTCGATGACCGCCCTGGTGCGGGTCCTGGAGCCGCTGCTTGCCGCCGGTGCCGCCCGCCAGGACGGCGCGGACACGCTGATCGTCAGCAGCTAGCCGCAACCTTCGAGATAGCAGAAAGTGCACGTATCAGGCTTGATACGTGCACTTTCTGCTATCTCGGTGCGGGGAGGAAGGCTCAGGCGGTAAGCCCGCCGGAGAGCGTGAAGAGCACCGACTCGGAGACTTCCTGCAGGGACCGTTCGGGGGAGAAGGCAAGCCATTCAATGCCGCCCACCAGCACGGCACCGAACACGGTTCCCGCCATCAGCTCCGCGTCAGGGCGGTCCGGATGTGTTTCCTGGATCACTGCGACGATCTCCGCCAGCGCTTCCTGCCGGACGGTCTGCAGGTGTGTCTGCCAGGACCGGTCTGTCCGGAAGATCTCCGCGGCGATCAGCTTGGCCAGGGGCTGGTTCCCGGAGATGAGCTCCAGCATGGCGGTGACCATGGACGCCAGCGCCTGCCCGCCGGTTTTACCGTCCCGTGCCTGCCGCAGCGTCTCCGCGAGGGCTCCGATCCCGTCCAGCAGCAGCTGTTCAAAGAGCTTGTCCTTGGACGAGAAGTTGTAATAGACGCTGCCCTTGGCCACGCCGGCGCGCACCGCTACGTCTTCCATGGTGGTGCCGGTGATCCCGTTCAGCGACGCCAGCTCCAGGGCGGCATCCAGGATCGACCGCTTGGTGCCTGATACCCGTGGCATGCAATGAGTCCTTTGTTTCTCCGGTGGTTCCTCATCGATCTTAGAGGTGCAGCTCCGGGTGCAGCCGCTTGATGGTCCACATCCGCTGCCGGCCGGCGCTGAGCGAACTCACCGCCAGGCATCCTGCGCTGAGGATGCCCAGGACGGCGACGGCGGTCCACAGCCGCGCGTCCACGCCGCCGGTGATCAGTGCCCGCAGCCCGTTCACCACGTACGTTGCCGGCATGAACGGGTGAAGCGCCTGGAAGAAGCCAGGCGTGGTTTCCACCGGATAGGTGCCGCCGGATGAGCTGAGCTGCAGCATCAGCAGCACCAGGGAGACCACCCGGCCGGCAGCGGTGCCCAGCACGATGATGAGCATCTGCTGCAGGGCCAGGAACGCCACCGTAGTCAGGTACAGGAAGGCCCCGGTGCCCAGGAGGTAGGCCGGGTGAATGTCCAGTCCCCAGACCAACACGGCCATCATGATCACCACCTGGCCCAGGCCGATCACCAGTGCCGGGATGAGTCCGGTGGATGCGGCCCGGAATCCGGAGATCCCCGCGGCAAGGGCCCGGGTGGGCAGGGCACGGAGCAGCAGCCACGTGATCAGCGCTCCCACGAAGGTGGCCAGGGCGAGGAAGAACGGGGCGAAGCCTTCGCCGAAGCTCTCCGCCTGGGTGGTGAAGCCGGCGTCGAGTTCCACCGGGTCTGCGGCGACGGCTGCCTTGGCATCGATCAGGGCTTCGTCGTCATCCGGCAGGGCACTGCCGCCCTGGGCGAGGGCATCGGCGAGGGTGTGGCTGCCCGAGGAAAGTTTCCCGGCGCCGTCGGAGAGGGCGGTGCCGCCGTCGAGCAGTTCGCCGGCACCTGCTGCGAGATCGCTGGTGCCGCCGCTCAGAGTGGCTGCACCGGCATCCAGCTCAGCGGCGCCGCGTGCGGCTGTCTGGGCTCCGGCGTCGACCTGCGATGCCCCGCCGGAGAGATCCGCGGCACCGGCGGCGAGGGCGGCAGCGCCGTCTGCGGCGGACTGTGCCCCGGAGGATACCTGCGCTGCGCCGGCCGAGAGGTCCGAACTTCCCGCGGCGAGCTGCCCGGCGCCGTCGGCCGCCTGTCCAATACCGGTCTTCAGAGTGTCCGTGCCGGAGGCAACCTGGCGGGCTCCTTCGGCCAGCGGCTTCAGCTGTGCGAGCAGCGGACTGTCCGGATCCTGGGCGGAAATTCCGGCGACCAGGGAGTCCAGCCCGGAGGAGACCTGCGCTGCGCCGTTGTTCAGCTCACCGGCCTGCGGAACGGCGCCGCTGAGTTTGCCCGAGAGCGCGGCCAGGTTTCCCTGCAGCGACTGCGCTCCGGCAGCCACCCCGGATGCGCCGGCGGACAGCTGGGCCGTTCCGTCGGAGAGCGACTGCGCTCCGGCCGCCAGCTCCCCGCTGCCCGCGGAGAGAGCGGAGGTTCCGGCAGCAAGGCTGTTCAGGCCGGAGGACAGTGAGCCTGCCCCGGCGGAAAGGCGGAAGGCGCCGTCCTGCAGGGTGAGCGTTCCGTCGGCCAGGCTGCCCAGTCCGGCGGTCAGCGCTCCGGCGCCGTCGACGGCGGAATCGATTCCCTCCGTGAGTTCACCGGCGCCGGCAGCGGCATCCCGCAGGCCGGTTCCGGCGTCGTTCAGGCCCACCAGCAGGCTCGAGGCGACCTGGTTGCCCAGCTGGGAGGACACCGCGGCCTGGACCTGGGCCATCGCCTGCTTGCCCAGTACCCCGGCCAGGAAGTTGTTGGAGTCGTTGTAGTCCACCTTGAGCCTGGCCGGTGCGGGATTCTCGGTGCCCGCGGAGACTGCGCTGGCGGAGAAGTCCCCGGGAATGGTCAGGGAGAGGTAGTAGGTTCCGTCCGCGACGCCGGCGGCTGCATCCGCGGCGTCCACGGCGTGCCAGTCCAGGTCCGCTCCGTCGAGCAGCTTGCGTTCCAGCTCCTCACCGGCGTTAAGGGGTTCGCCGTCGCGGACTGTTCCTTCATCCTCGTTGACCAGAGCCACGGACAGGCCGTCCAGGTGTTTGTCCGGCGAGTCGAACGCCCACAGGTACAGGGCGCCGTAGATCAGCGGAATGAAGAGCATCACCACGACGGCGATTTTCGGGAGTGTGCCGCGCCGGAAGCGGCTCAGTTCGGTGCCGGGGGAGAACAGGGCAAACATCAGTGCGCCTCCATCAGAACGGTGGAGGGCTGCAGGTCAGTTCCGCTCCAGGGAAGGACGGGCAGCGAAGCTGCTCCGATGACGACGGCGGTGCCGGCCGCGGCGAGGGCCGCCAGCCGCTGCTCGACCAGGGTGCGCGCGGTGCCGGACTGGACCTGTTCAATGTCGTCGACGAACAGGATGCCTGGACGGGTGAGCATCGCCAGTGAAACGCGCAGCAGGAACTGCTCCGTCTCGCCAAGGTCCCAGATCACCGCGCCGGCGGACGGAACCTCAAGGCTGCCGAACACCGGGGCGCAGGCCCGGGCCAGCTGGCGGTCCGAGACCCTGGGGACAAAACGCCACCAGGGGGAGAGCCAGGCCAGCCGCTCGCGCAGTGCCGCGCCGGCCGTCACCCCCGGTTCCAGCTCATCGATGCCGCTGAACCCGGCGATGCCTGTCTGCTGCTGTACCTCGCGGGCACTCCGCGGGAGGGCATGCCCCAGCACTTCCAGGCTGCCGCCGCCGGCCTTCATGCGACCGGCGAGGGTGAGTAGCAGGCTGGTGCGCCCGCTGCCGGCCGGGCCGCACAGAACGGTGAGGGGGTCAGTGACGCTGAAACTGAGCGGGCCGTAGACGCGGCCCCTTGCGGCGGAGAGGGTGAGTCCTTCCGCAGAGATAACCGGTTGCACGAAGTGCCTTTCTGAGAAACAGTTTTTGTACTGACCAGTCAGTCTAGACCCGTAGGCAGGCTAATTCGGAAATCGGCCGTCCGCATGGGGAGAATGGGACTGCGCACCCGCACCGGGCATCCGGTCAGCCCAACCGAGTGAGGACCTGCATGGGACACAGCCACCATCACGACGCCGGAACCCCCAGCCGGGCGGCGCTCGCCGCCCGCCGGAAGGCCAACCGGCTGCTCACCTTGATCCTGGTACCGCTGGGGCTGCTGGCCGTCGCGGGCCTGATCGCGCTGTGGCCCAGCGGCGAGCCGGGGGAGATCACCATTGCGGACCCCTATGCCACAGCCCAGGGAGTCAGCATCGACACCGGGTCGGTCCAGCGGGTTGGCATTGAGGCCTGTCCGTCCTCGGCAACGCTCACCCAGGCCGGTGTGCAGGCACCGCAGTGCCAGGTGGCCCACGTGCTGCCGTCCTCCGGAGGCGCCGCCGTCGCGGTGGAAGTGCCGCCGGAAGTCGCCAAGACCAACGCCATCGAAGCAGGGGACACCATCCGCTACCTCAACCTCGAGGACGTGATGGTGGACAGCGGCGCACCGCCGTACATCTTCATGGACTTCGTGCGGAGCGTGCCCATTGCGGTACTCGCGGTGCTCTACGCCGGAGTCGTCATCGCCGTCGCCCGCTGGCGCGGGGCGCGCGCCCTGATCGGGCTGGGCGGCGCCTATGCCGTGCTGGCCGGGTTCATCCTCCCCGGCCTGGTGGAGGGCAAGCCGCCGCTGCTGCTGGGCCTGGTGGGGTCGAGCGTGATCATGATCGGAGTGCTGTACTTCGCGCACGGATTCTCCGCCCGGACCTCCACGGCTCTGCTGGGCACGCTCTTTGGCCTCGGTATCACGGCGGGGCTGGCAGCCTGGGCCACGGACGCTGCGCACCTGATCGGTGTGGACAACGAGAACGCGTACACACTGATCAACTCCTCCGATGAGCTGTCCATCTCCGGCATCATCCTCTGCGGGCTGATCGTCTCCGGGCTGGGTGTGCTCAACGACGTGACCATCACCCAGTCCTCGGCCGTCTGGGAGATGTATGAGCTGGCGCCCGGTGCCTCAGCCAGGCGCCTGTTCGCCGGAGCGATGCGCGTGGGCCGGGACCACATTGCCTCCACCGTCTACACCATTGCCTTCGCCTATGCCGGAGCCGCCCTGCCGGTGCTGATCCTCGTTTCCCTGTATGACCGCACCCTGATGGAAACGCTGACCAGCGGCGAACTGGCCGAGGAAGTAGTGCGGACACTCGTCGGCTCCATTGGCCTGGTCCTGGCAATCCCGGTGACTACCGGCGTCGCCGTCCTGGTGGTGAAGGCTGTGGGACTGTCCCGTACGCCGGGGAGCGGTGATGGCAGCGGCACGGATGACACCGGAGCGGATAATTCGGC
>JBELYP010000110.1:0-10013 GCA_040273995.1 Arthrobacter sp. | reverse complement strand
CCGCGAGCAAGACGACAGCCGCAAGCTACCGCGAGCACTCCGGACAAAGTCCAAAGACCTCAACAGTGTGGGCAACCTCAGTAAAGCCGTGCTCACGGCCCAAACGGGCCGCCCAGCTTTCGACAGCAGGAGCCTCAACCTCAACAGCCTTGCCGCAGTTGCGGCAAACCAAATGGTGGTGGTGATGCTCAGCCTCGCAGCGCCGGTAAAGCACCTCACCGTCAGCACCACGCAGAACATCTACCTGCTTGTCGTCGGACATGGACTGCAGAATGCGGTAGGTAGTAGCCAGCGAGACCTTCTCGCCCCGGTCCTGAAGCAGCCGGTGAAGCTCCTGGGTACTAACAAAGTCGTCAAGGGAGTCCAGCGTCCGCCCAACAGCCAGTCGCTGCCGGGTAACCCGGGGCTCGGCAGTCCGCCGCGAGGACGTTGGCTGCGCTGACATGGAAGCCTCCTGGGCAAACGGGGATCGGACCTGAACCCAGATTATCAGCGTTGGCACGCCGTGGCCTGTCCGGAGACGGCAATAGGGCGGGAGTATCGTGACCCTATGAAAATGACCAAGTACACGCATTCCTGTGTCCGTTTCGAAAAAGAAGGATCAGTCCTGGTACTGGATCCGGGCAGCTTTTCCGAGGTCGACGAAGCGCTCCGGGACGCAGACGCAATCCTGCTGACGCATGAGCACGCAGACCACATCGACACTGAAAAGGTGCTGCCCGTCCTGGCTGAGCGCGCAGACCTTCAGCTTTACGCACCCGCAGCACTGGCAGCATCACTTCGCAGCCAGGCAGCCGAAAATGCACAGGACCGCATCCACGACGTCGAACCCAACACTGTCCAGGACATCGCCGGAATCTCGGTACGGTCCTTCGGCGGACAGCACGCACTGATCCACCCCCTGATCCCCATGGTGGAAAACCTCGCGTACCTGATCGAAGACCGCATCTACCACCCCGGAGATTCCTTCACCGTGCCCAACGGGCTCAAGGCAGAAGTGCTGCTGGTGCCGATCCACGCACCATGGTCCAAGGTGGGGGAAGTCATCGACTTTGTTATTTCGGTTGGAGCAGCAACTGCCTATCCGATCCACGACGCCCTGCTCAACGGAAAGGGCCGGGGAGTCGTCGAACCGCATCTGGAACGCTTCGGCGCTATGTACGGAACGAGCTACCGGCAGCTGGAGCCTGGAGACGTGGTGGATCTGTGACAGAGATTCTCATCAGCGCTGCAGCGCTCCGCGAAGCACTGGCTGCCGGAAAACCGGTCCGCCTGCTGGACGTGCGCTGGGAACTGGGCCGGAACGATGGACACCGCAGATACCTCGAGGGGCATCTTCCCGGAGCTGTCTACGTGGACCTGGATACTGAGCTCTCCGCGCCGGCCGGCCGGGGAGGAAGGCACCCGCTGCCGTCGCCGTCGGTATTTGCAGCACTGGCGCAGGGCTGGGGAATTCACGACGGCGACACGGTAGTGGCGTACGACGCCGCGGGAGGCGCTGCAGCGGCGCGCGCCTGGTGGCTGCTGCGGCACGCAGGGTTTGAGAACGTCCGGATGCTCGACGGCGGCATCCAGGGCTGGCAGGGCGCCGGAGGTGCGCTGGAGGCGGGGCAGGTAACGGCGGCCCCCGGGTCGGCGGCCCTGTCCTGGGGGCACATGCCGGTGGTGGAGATGGAAGATATTCCCGCGCTGGCCGCGGAGGGAGTGCTGATCGATGCGCGGGCACCCGAGAGGTTCCGCGGCGAGAACGAGCCAATCGACCCGCAGGCAGGTCACATCCCGGGAGCGGTCAACGTGCCCGCAGCCGGAAACCTCGATGCCAATGGACACTATCTGCTGGCCCCGGAACTAAAGCAGCGCTTCGAAGCAGCGGGCGTGGACGGTTCAAAACCCGTGGGCGCCTACTGCGGCTCGGGGATCTATGCGTCGGCAGAAGTTGCAGCGCTGGCAATGGCGGGTATCGAGGCGGCGCTGTATCCGGGCTCGTGGTCGCAGTGGTCCTCCACACCCGGGCAGCCGGTGGCAACCGGCGCCGCAGACGGGTAGCGTCAAAGCCATGTTTACCGGCCGTCCCGTTCCGCCCCCGCTGCGTGTGCAGCTGCCCGGCGGGGAAAGCCAGAAGCCCGAGCAAGGAGAACGCATGAGCACGCTTTTCACCAAGATTATTGAGGGTGAAATCCCCGGCCGCTTTGTCTGGAAGGATGACGACGTCGTTGCCTTCCTGAGCATCGGCCCCCTCGCCGACGGGCACACCCTGGTGGTACCGCGGCAGGAGATCGATAAGTGGACGGATGCGCCGGCAGACCTCCTGGCCAAGATGACAGCCGTTGCCCAGGCAATCGGCCAGGTCCAGGTGGACGTCTTCGGTGCCGAGCGTGCCGGACTGACAATCGCCGGTTTCGAAATCGACCACCTGCACATCCACGTCTGGCCGGCCAACTCGCTGCAGGACTTCGACTTCAGCCGGGCAGAAACGAACCCGGACCAGGACAAAATGGAAGCCAACGCTGAAAAGCTGCGCGAAGGCCTTAGGGCTGCCGGCCACGGCGAGTTCGTTCCGGAGACCTAGGGCCAGGCCAGGCAGCGCCGCACCGGCAATCGCGCTGCCGGTGCGGCTGCCTGGAAATGATCAGCCAGTACGGCAGGACCTACGCCGGAGCCAGCGCCTGGTTCAGAGCGGTCCGGATCCGTTTCTCCGAAACGGACCGGGCCGTTCCCAGTTCCTGGGCGAAGAAACTGATGCGCAGCTCCTCGATCATCCAGCGCACCTCAGCCAGGGCCGGGGGAGTGCCGCGCCCGGGCGCCAGGGCCGCCACGGCGTCGTCGTAATCATCCTCCAGCCCCTGTACCACCGCCATGCTCAGTGAATCCCGCTGCACGTTGGTGGGCAGTTTCTCCAGCCGCCGCTCAATTCCGGACAGATAGCGCGGCAGCTGGGCCAGCTGCGCGTACCCGGTGCGGGCCACAAAGCCGGGATAGACCAGCTGCTCCAGCTGCGCACGGACGTCGTTGAGCGCGGAGATGAGCGCAAGCGACGTGGTGCCCTTGAGCTGCTTCTGGATCCGGCGGGTAGCGGAGAGAACCTTCTCCACGATCGCGGTCACGGTGAACATGGTGTCGATCAGATCGGCGCGGACCTTCTCATACAGCTCGTCGAATTCCTCCCGCGACCACGGCAGCGCCTCGGGCGTGAGTTTGTCGATCGCGGCAAGGGTACAGTCCTCGAGGAGGGCGGACACACTGCCGTGCGGGTTCTGGCTGAAGGTCAGTTTCTCGGCATTGCTTAGATGCTCCAGCACGTACTTCGCCGGGCTTGGCACGCGCAGCGCAAGCAGCCGGATCACTCCGCCGCGCATCGCGGCTTCCTGTTCCGCTGCGCTCTGGAACACGCGCAGGCCGGCGGTGGATCCTTCATCCACCAGGGCGGGATAACCGGTGACGGTGTGCCCCGCCACGAGCGTGTCGATCCGCCGCTCAAGAGTGCCGACGCTCCACTCGGTAAGGCCGGTTTCCTCACGGAACGACGACGCCGGCTGTCCCTTGGGAGAAGCCCCGGCAGCACGTGCCTGCTTGCCCTTGGCAGCCTTCGGCGACGGCTTGACCGTTCCCGGCGTCGCGCCGAGGGACTCGGCAATCGCCCGGCGGGTGGCAGGGGCCAGGGACTCCTGCAGGGCGGCAAGGTCTTTGCCCTCGTCCAGCACGCGCCCGGATGAATCCACCACGGTGAACCGCATCCGCAGGTGTTCCGGGATGGCGTCCCAGTTCCACGAACCGGGCGGGATAATGTGCCCCTTCAGCCGGCGCAGGGCCAGTTCCAGGGACGGTTCAAGGGGATCCGACGCCGGATCGAAGTCCGCAGCCAACGCTTCCGCGGCAGCACGTGCCACATCCGGCGCTGGAATGAAGTTCTTCCGCACGGCCTTCGGCAGCGACTTGATCAGCGCCGTGATGAGCTCCGCGCGCAGGCCCGGGATCTGCCAGCGGAACGGCTCGGGGTCCAGCTGGTTCAGGAACAGTACCGGCACCTCGACCGTGACGCCGTCGTTGGCTCCGGTAACGCCCGGGGTGAACTCGTAGGACAGCGGCAGGTCGAAGTCCGCGTACCGGAAGGTCTTGGGGAACTCGGTCTCATCCAGGCCTGCGGCGTCGTCCGTGCGCAGGGCATCCGGATCGAAGTCCAGCAGCTTGGGGTCCTCATGCCGGGCGTGCTTCCACCACTTGTCGAAGTGCCGTTCGGAAACGACCTCGGAGCCAACGCGTTCGTCGTAGAACTCGAAGAGGGTTTCGTCGTCCACCCGCAGGCCGCGGCGGCGCACGCGCGTCTCCAGTTCTTCGACTTCGGCGAGCAGCGCCTGGTTGCGGTGGAAGAACTTGTGATGGGTGCGCCAGTCGCCTTCCACCAGGGCATGCCGGATGAACATTTCGCGGGAGAGCACCGGATCGATCCGGCCGTAGTTCACGCTGCGGCGCGGAATGACCGGCACACCGTAGAGCGTGACCTTCTCATAAGCCATGACGGAGCCGTTGCGCTTGGACCAGTGCGGCTCGCTGTAGGTTCGCTTGATCAGGTGCGGGGCGACTTCCTCCACCCACAGCGGGTCGAACTTGGCGGCGATCCGGGCCCAGAGCCGGGAGGTTTCCACCAGCTCCGCAGCCATTACCCAGTCCGGGGACTTCTTGAACAGGGCGGATCCGGGGAACACCGCAAAGCGGGTTCCGCGCGCACCGGCGTATTCGCGCTTGCGCTGGTCATACAGGCCAATATGGCTCAGCAGTCCGGAGAGCAGTGAAATGTGGACATCTTTGTCGCGGCCAACCGGGTCCACGTCTCCGGGAGCCAGGGTGATGCCCAGGGGTTTGGCCAGCTGGCGCAGCTGGGCGAACAGGTCCTGCCATTCGCGGATGCGCAGGAAGTTCAGGAACTCGTTTTTGCAGAGCCTGCGGAACTGGGACGAAGAGAGCTCCTTCTGCTTCTCCTGCACATAGCGCCACAGGTTCAGGTAACCGGTGAAATCCGAGTTCTCATCCACGAACCGCTTATGCAGCTCAGCGGCCTTCTGGGCACGGGCGGGGTCGTCCTTGGACGGCCGCTCACGCGGATCCTGGATGGTCAACGCGGCCGCCAGGACCATAACCTCACGCACACAGCCGCGCTGGCCTGCCTCCACAATCATCCGGCCGAGCCGGGGATCCACGGGCAGCTGGGCAAGCTTGCGTCCGACGGCGGTGATCCCGCCCTTGGGGGCCAGTGCACCGAGCTCGCGGAGCAGCAGTGCGCCGTCGTTCACTGCCTTGGGATCCGGCGGCTGCACAAACGGGAAGTCCGCTACATCCCTGGGCCCCTGGGCCACGCCCATGGCAGCCATCTGGAGGATGACGGCGGCCAGGTTGGTGCGCAGGATTTCCGGGTCCGTGAACTCGGGCCGGGTTTCGAAATCTTCCTCGGAGTAGAGGCGGATGGCGATGCCGTCCGAGACGCGGCCGCAGCGGCCGGAGCGCTGGTTCGCCGAGGCCTGGGAGATGCGCTCGATCGGCAGGCGCTGCACCTTGGTGCGGTGGGAGTAGCGCGAGATGCGGGCGGTGCCGGTGTCGATGACGTACTTGATGCCCGGGACTGTCAGCGACGTTTCGGCGACGTTGGTGGCCAGCACGATCCGCCGGTGCTTCCCGGGGGTGAAGACGCGGTGCTGCTCTGCCAGCGACAACCGGGCATAGAGCGGCAGGATCTCGGTGTTGGCCAGGCGCGGGTTGCGGGTGACAGTGCCGCGCAGGGCATCGGCGGCGTCGCGAATTTCCCGCTCGCCGGAGAAGAAAATGAGGATGTCGCCGGGGGCCTCACGGGAGAGCTCATCAACGGCGTCGCAGACTGCGTCCAGCGGATCGCGGTCTTCCTCGAGCTCGTCATCCTCGTCCTCCGCTGCACCAAGGGCGGGCTGGTTCAGCGGACGGTAACGGATCTCAACCGGAAAGGTACGTCCGGTGACTTCGATGATGGGTGCGGGGGTGCCGTCCGCCGCAGCAAAGTGCTTCGCAAAGCGCTCGGGGTCGATCGTGGCGGAGGTGATGATGACCTTCAGGTCCGGGCGCTCGGGCAGCAGGCGTTTGAGGTACCCCAGGATGAAGTCGATGTTGAGGCTGCGTTCGTGCGCCTCGTCAATGATGATGGTGCTGTATTTCTTCAGCTTGCGGTCGTGCTGGATCTCTGCCAGCAGGATGCCGTCGGTCATGAGCTTGACCTTGGTATCCCGGCTCGTCTCCCCGGTGAAGCGGACCTGGAAGCCCACCTCTGCGCCGATCTCGACGTCGAGCTCTTCAGCGATACGCTCAGCGACGGTCCGTGCTGCCAGCCGCCTTGGCTGGGTATGGCCGATCAGACCCTTCTCCGCCAAGCCCAGCTCCAGGCACATCTTGGGGATCTGCGTTGTTTTGCCCGAACCGGTGGCACCGGCAATCACGGTGACCTGGTTCGCCGCAATCGCGGCCATAATGTCTTCGCGGCGTTCCGAGACGGGGAGCTGCGGGGGATAGGAGATTGTCAGTGCCATAGTTGGCACCAGTCTAGTGCGTGGGCGGAAGGGGCTGCTTGCGGTGGACAGCGGGTGCCGGCCGGGAGCCGGACGGGGAGCTTGAGCCGGAGGTGGACAGGGAACCTGAGTGGGAGCTGGGAACGGACGTGGATGGCGAACTGGAGCCGGAGGCGGACAGGGCGGCCTCGGTTGGGGGAGGTGTGCCGGCGGCGCGGGCCAGCAGTCCTGCGGCGGCCCGGGCGCGCTCCCGCATCTCTTCCGGTGCCAGGATCTCGAATTCAACGCCCATTCCCGCCATCCGGACCAGGGGCTGGTCCAGTGAATCCCACCCGCTGCGCAGCACGGTGTGTCCGGGGCCGTCGGCTTCCAGTACGGCCACCTCGGCGGGTACCTGTTCCGCCACGGATGCCAGCGGGGCCGCGATCCGGATAACGACGTCGTACTGGTAGGGACTGCGGGTAATGGCCGCCTGCACGAACGCGGCGAGGTCCTTCGCCGGCAGCGGACGGGGAAGGAAGCGCTCGCGCAGCACAGGCACCGATTGACAGCGGTCCACACGGAAAGTGCGCCAGTCCCGGCGCTCCGTGCACCAAGCCACCAGGTACCAGCGCCGCCCGGTGCTGACCAGCTTGTAGGGCTCCACCATCCGCCGTCCCTCGGCGGACTCCAGGGCCTGGTAGCGGAATGCCGTTACACGCCGTTCCGAGATCGCCGTCGAAAACGCGGTGAGGATCTCCGGGTTCACTGCTGATGCTGCCGCGGACGGGCCGGCCAGAACGCTTACCGACTGGCGCAGGGCGGAGAACTTGGGGCGCAGCCTGCC
Source organism: Arthrobacter sp. (assembly GCA_040273995.1). GTDB lineage: Bacteria > Actinomycetota > Actinomycetes > Actinomycetales > Micrococcaceae > Arthrobacter_B. Next base: position 2,663 of record JBELYP010000110.1, on the reverse strand, counting down.
GGGAAGAACCTGTTCCAGCTTGACCAGGGCCCGGACTGAGGCTTCGCCGATTCCGGAGACCGGACCGGACGCCACGGCGGTCAGGCCCAGGGCGACGGCGAGCGCTTCCTCGTCGTCGAGCAGGAGGGGAGGCAACTGGGCTCCCGCGCCAAGCTGGTAGCCGCCGGCAATCCCGGGGGACGCTGAAATCGGATAGCCAAGGCTGCGTAGCTTGCCGATGTCCCTGCGCACGGTGCGTTCGGTCACGGACATACGTTCAGCCAAAGCTGCGCCGGTCCATTCGCGGCGCAGCTGCAGCAGGGAGAGCAGATGCAGCAGCCGTGCTGAGGTCTCGAGCATGGTCCCAAGCTACTCTCCAACGCGGACAGAAGCTGTCCTGAAGGGGCAATCGGTATGTGTACTCCCGGACCGGGCGCGCGGCGGAACCGGGAAGCGAACGAACCGGCGCGGCTGAACCGGGAAGCCAGCGAACAGACACGGCTAAACGGGGGTCCGATTCAGCAGACGCGGACGAGCCAGACAGCGGTTCAGCCCGCGTGATGGGCCGGCGCGGCCGCGGGGATGGATTTGGCGCGGCGCGGGCTCAATCGGCGTCGTCGGCGCTCTGACACTGGTAGCGTCCATCCGAATCAACCGGTAACGGCGCAGCACACCTGCTGAACCTGAGACCGGATCACCGGACCCAGCGAATTCAACGGTTTTCCGGTTGAGCGCAGGGGAGGCAACCAGCGGGCTGTCCTGCGCGGCGCCGCCGGCGGCTGTATCTTTCAGCAGTTCAACCTCCTGGCTGAACGCACAGCGCTGGAAAACGTCATGACGCCCCTGCTGTACGCGAAGGGACGCGCGTTCTGGCGGAGGGAAAGACTGGCTGCGGAAATGCTGGACCGGGTGGGGCTGGGCAACCGTCTGCGGGACAAGCCGCAGCGGCTCTCCGGGGGAGAGCAGCAGCGAGTAGCCATTGCCCGGGCACTGGTCCGCAGTCCGCAGCTCATCCTCGCCGATGAACCTACGGGTGCATTGGATATTGCTACCGGGCAGTCCGTCATGGCACTGCTGGCAGAAGTGGCGGGGGAGTCCGCAGCAGCGCTCATCACCATCACCCATGACCCGAATGTTGCTGCCCTCGCGGACAGCCACTATCTGCTGGACGGCGGACACCTGCGTCCCGGATCAGAGGCAGCGGCATGAGCCTCACCGGGGTTGCCGGTACCCTGGCAGAGGCCTGGGCGGAGCTGCGGACCCACAAGACGCGGGTCCTGCTGGCGCTCATAGGTGTTGCCCTTTCCGTCGCGTCCCTGACCACCGTCGTCGCGCTCGCGGACATGTCCCGGGAAGCGATGGCCCAGGGCGCGGAGGCCACCAGCGGACGTCCGGCCACCCTGTCCGTGAGCGCCTATCCGATGGACGGGAACTTCACCGATCCAGCGCCGCTGCGCCTGGCCTACGGCTCGGTGGTTGACCGGTACTCAGTGGAATACGCGTCCCTGAACCTGCGCACGGTGGTTCCTTTCCAGTTCCCGGACGGGGTGCTGCAGGCGGAAACCACGGTGGTCGACGCCGACTACGGCGTGATGCGGCGGGTGAACCTCACTGCCGGGTCCTGGTTCAGCGAGACTGATGCCCAGGGGCTGGCGCCTGCTGTCATTGTGAACGAGGCGTTCTATGCCCGCCTGGGTTCCCCGGACCTGGCGGTGGACCCTGTGGTCCAGATAGCGAACGGGAGGCCGCTGGATGCGGTGGTCACCGGTGTGCGGCGGAACCTCTGGCCGGATGAACCACCCGCAGCCTACCTGCTCTCCGACGCTTACGACCGCGTGGGGGCCGGTTCCGGACCGGATCCGAATGCCATACCGATGCTGGAGCTGTGGGTGCCGGAGGACATCGCCGAGCCGCTGCAGACAGCAATCGCCTCGGATCTGTCCGCGCAGTTCCCGGCCATGCAGATTGACGTCTACCGGGCAGATTATGCCGCCTACGGCGATCCCTACGGGCGAATGCAGCTGGTTGTGGGCGGCATCGCCGGACTGGTACTGCTGCTGGGCGCGGTGGGACTGCTGAACATCTGCATGGTCACGGTGAAATACCGGGTGCGTGAGATCGGTATCCGGCGCAGCTTCGGGGCAACCTCGGGCCGGATCTTCTTCGGGGTCATGCTCGAATCCGTGGTGGCGACTTTCGTCGCCGGACTGGTGGGAGTCATGGCGGCGATTGCCATAGCCAAACTGCCGGCTGTCCAGCGCCAGGTCGCCTTCGGCATTTCCGAGCTGCCGCCCTTCCCCATCTGGGCGGCCCTGCTGGGACTTGGCGCGGCCACTGCAGTGGGGGCGCTGGCCGGGCTGATTCCGGCACTGGTGGCAGTGCGGGTAAAGGTGATCGACGCGATCCGCTTCTAGCCCGGACACGGCCGGAAGAGGCCACAAAAAACCCCGCTGCCGGTAACGGCAGCGGGGTTTTTCCCTGCAGCTTTGGTGCCCTCGATAGGATTCGAACCTACGGCCTGTTGCTCCGGAGGCAACCGCTCTATCCCCTGAGCTACGAGGGCGGGACACCGGAAAACCGGTATGTCCTGCAGGGACTAAAGAAGCTTAGCAGGTTCTTGCGCGTGCCTGGAAACCAAAACGGGTTCCCCGCCGCCGAGATGGCAGAAACAGCCCGGTTCAGCG
>JBELYP010000109.1:0-10107 GCA_040273995.1 Arthrobacter sp. | reverse complement strand
ATCGACTCGGCCCCTTATCCTTTTCTTGCGCCGCGCGCAATGACCTGCGGCCGATGGCACCGGAGAGGAGTATGCCTGCCCACGTCGCACATGCGCCGACGACAATCGTTCCGAGAGCGTAGACCGACGCTGCCAGGGCAAGTCCGTCCCGGAACAGCACTGCGGTGTCCCTTGCAAGAGCGCTGTAGGTGGTGAACCCGCCACAGAAGCCCGTTCCCAGCAGCAGCCTAAGCCTTGTGCCAGTCGAACGCTCCTTGTCCAGGTTCGCGAGGGCCTCATACAGATACCCAAGAAGAAAGGCGCCGATGACGTTGACGGCCGGAATAGCCAGCGGCACGGCACTAACGCTCGGTATCAGCAGCGAAAGGCCCTCCCTGCAGGCTGCCCCGACCGTGCCTCCAGCAGCAACCAACCCGATCGGCCCCCAGCGCAGGTGCGGCGGGCGCCCGGAGTCGTTCATTCCCCCGCCCTCCTTCTGCACGCCACCCGCGCCGTTTTCGCCGTCCGGAATCACAAACACGGCTCGAAGCTCACGCCACCTACTCCCGCTCACCGGCGGATGTTGTTTGGACACCGGCCTTCAGTCCATCTTCGAGGCCGGACCGGTCCTGCGGCCGCGGCGGCAGCGGTGCCGGGCGCAGGCTGGGATAGCCTTCGCGGGCCGGCGGTACGTCAGTAGGGATCTCGGCCAGCATTTCCTTGAGGATTGCTACGCCCTGTTCCAGCTGCGGGTCCTCCCCTGCCGCGTACGCGTGCGGCGGATATGGAACCTCGATGTCCGGCTCCACGCCGCGGTTTTCCACCCCGAAGCCCACCCCATGGGTGAACCAGAAGGCGTAGCGCGGCTGGGTCACCGCGGTCCCGTCTGCCAGGTCAAAGCGCCCGTCGACGCCGACGACGCCGCCCCACGTCCGGGTGCCGACCACGGGTCCGATTCCCCGCAGCTTCGCCACCTGGGTGACGATGTCGCCGTCAGAGCCGGCAAACTCGTCGGTGAGGATCACGACCGGTCCACGCGGAGCCTGCTCAGGGTACGTCCCGGCCTGGTCACCGCGCGGAAGCATCCACGCCGTCACTTTCCGGCCGATCAGTTCCGCCACCAGCTGGGACGTGTGCCCGCCGCGGTTGTGCCGCACGTCAATGATCAGTCCATTCTTCGCTGCCTCGCTGTCCAGGTCCCGGTGCAGCTGCGCCCACCCGCTGGCCACCATATCCGGGATGTGCAGGTAGCCAAAGGCTCCGTCGGAGGCAGCGCGCACCGCCCGGCGGTTCGCGTTTACCCAGTTCTGGTAACGGAGCCGTTCCTCACTGCGCAGGGGCACGACGGCGATGCGGCGCTGCCCGGGCGCTTCCGCGTCCGCCCGGATGATGGTCAGTTCCACGGTCCGTCCGCCCGCGCCCACCAGCAGCGCAGCCGGCCCCTTGTCTGCGGGGACGGGCAGTCCGTCAACGGCGGCGATGATGTCGCCGGGACGCACGTCTGCTCCGGGGCTGCTCAGCGGCGAGATGGCTTTGGGGTCGGAGGACTCGGGGTCCAGGATACGCACTACTTCCCACCCGTCCGGGCCCGGCCGGAGGTCGGCTCCCAGGAACCCCTGGGCCCCTCCCCCGGCTTCTCCGCCGCCTGCGGCAGTGACGTAGGCATGGGAGGTGCCCAGCTCGCCGTGCAGTTCCCACAGCAGGTCCACCAGGTCATCGTGCGAGCCCAGGTTCTCTACCAGCGGGCGGTAACGTGCATGCACCGCATCCCAGTCCAGGCCCCCCATATCAGGGGTCCAGAAGAAGTCACGCTGCAGCCGCCAGGCCTCGTCGAAGGCCTGGCCCCAGACCTTCAGCGGCTCCAGCAGGACACGGATCCGGCTCAGGTCAACGCTCACATTCTCGGGTGAATCCTCATCAGCCCGGGCGCCCGCCGGCACCGCACGCACACGGTGTTCGTGCTGAAGCACCACGGTGGAAGCATCTGCTGAGAGCTCGTAGTCATCCAATGCCGGCACCAGCACGGAGACTTCCTTTCTGGTGAGGTCGAAGCGCTCCAGCCGTTTGCCCGGGGCGCGGTCGGCGGAACTTGCCCGCCCGTCTCCGGTGACCCCGTAGACGTCTTCCGCCAGCCAGAGCAGGGCACCCTCTGCGGCGCGCAGCTTGGCGTAGCTGCCCTGCGGCACGGGGACGGCGATGATGCGCTCGGCCAGACGGTCAAGGTCGACTGCCGTTCGGGCCTCCTCTTCGGGGGCCTCCTGCGGATCATCCGATTCCGCGCTCTCCGCTGCCGCGGCTTCCACTACATGCGCTGAGGGGCCAAACGGGGAGGCCGTCTGCGCTGAGAGAGCAATCAGGAACGGCTTGGTGGAAGTGGGGAACCCGAGGTCGAATCCGTGGGTGTCGTATACCGGGTCGAAGCTGCGTTCGGAAAGGAAGGCCAGGAACTTTCCGTCCGGGGTGAAGGAGGGGCTGTGGTCATGGAACCTGCCGTCTGTCACATCCGTGACCGGCGTTTCACCGGCCTCGGTTTCCCTCAGCCGGATCCTGCTGCGCGCACCATGAACGGTTACCGGTTCGGCCCAGGCCAGCCAGCCTGAATCGGGGCTGAAAGCCAGGTCCTCCACGGCACCGTGTCCGCTGTCGGCAATTTCGGTGAGTTCCGCGGTCTCGACATCAAGCAGGTACACCTTGCCGAATTCGGTGGCGACGGCCACCAGCTTCCCGTCCGGGCTTGGGACGAGCTGCGAGGTGCGCGTCGGGGCCGGGAAGGGAATGCGCACCAGGTGGTTTTCCGCTGCCTTTTCCTGGGACGCAAGCACGGCCTCGGAAGCACCTTGGGCCGCAGAGTCCTTCTCATCCTCAATCCGAGCCGGTGCCGGAGCAGGTACGGCCGTACTTCCGGCCGCCGGACGGCCCAGAGCGGAGACCGGCCGCGGCAACTCCGCTTCTTCCCTGCCGTTGCCGGCCTGCTGGTTGGCGGGGGCCGGAGGCGGCACGGGAACCGGTCGCGGATCGCCGGCGGCGGGCAGGGACGCGAAGACGTCCTTGATGAACAGTGCTTCTTCGTTGTCCGGGTCAGCAACGAAGACGGCACGGCCGCCGGGGAGCGGGCGACCCAGCCGCGCGCGCACGCCCGGGGTAGCCTCGATAACCCGGGACGGGCCGTCCTTGTGTGTCAGCCAGTGAAGGGTGCCGTGGGTTTCCACGACGCTGGAAGTCCCAGTGGTGTCCGGCACGGCCGCACGCAGGTGCTGCGCGGCGCTGAGGGGACGGGGCCGGCGGCTTGTTCCAGCCGAACCCAGCGTGATCTCCAGACGTTCCGCCTCGCCGTCGAGGCTGGGCAGGAGCCAGAGGGAACCGGCGGATTCGAAGATGATCCGGGTGCCGTCCGAGGAGGGGTGGCGGACATAGAAGTCCTGGAAGTCGGTATGCCGGCGCAGGTCGGTGCCGGCCGGCGTGACCGAGTAGATGTTGCCGTAGCCCTCGTGGTCGGAGAAGAAGGCGATGCGTCCCTCGACCCACATGGGGTAGGCCAGGTTGCCGTCCAGTTCAGGGACCAGCCGGACAAACTCGCCGTTGCCGTCGGAGTCGATCCAGAGTTTGCCGGCGGTGCCTCCGCGGTAGCGCTTCCAGCGGGCGGGTTCGCGGCTGAGCACTGATCCGATCACCAGCGGCTGTTCATCTCCGAGTGCAGGCCCGTGGGCGAGGGTGTCCAGCGGACCGTAGGGCAGCCTGGCCGGCGCGGACCCGTCCAGCGGCACCTCGTAGGCCCAGCGGAGCCGGAGGTCCTCGAACTCAAACGGGCTGGTGGCGATCACGGCACCGGAGGGAGTGAACCCCCGGACGGTGGTGTGCGGGTTGCCCCAGAATGTGAGCCGGCGGAAGTCCCCGCCATCGGTATCAGCCGTGACAATTTCCGGGGCAGCGCCCTGCGCCACGCTCCAGGCAATCCTTGAACCATCGGGAGAGAACCGCGGGTTGCGGGCCGGCAGCTGCATCGATGAGACGCGCCAGGCCCGGCCGCCGGAGACCGGCGCAACCCACACATCATCTTCAGCAACGAAGGTTACGAGGTCGCCGTGCAGGTCGGGGTAGCGGAGGTACGGAGTTGAACTCATACTTCCGATCCTATCTTTTGGCGTCGGCACGCTCCTGAAGGCTTGCCGCCGCCGGCAGGACGGCCGAGATCCACCACTGCGCCCCGGTGCGCTCGAGCTCCAGGAGCACCTCCTGCCGCACCGGTCCGCCTGGACCGGCAGCAGCCGAACCGTCCCCGCGCACCTGCTGCCACTCCGTAAGACGGGCAGAGACGGCTATCCGCGCCCTCGATTCGGACTCCGCGGCGACGGCAGAGGTCCGCAGTACTTCAACCTGCAGGCCTGCCAGCCGCTCCCCGCGTTCCTCCAGCGCCCGGACCTGTTCAAGGTCCGCTTCCTCGGCCGGGGAGCCGGGTTTGTTGACCCAGCGAAGCAGCTGCACGCTGCCCAGTTCGAAAGCGCGGGCCCGCAGCACCGAGAGCACCCTGGCCGCGGCCTCGGGATCTCCGCCGGCCAGGGCCGCTGCTTCCTCGGCGGAGGGTTCGGCGTTCGCGCCGGGACGTGGATCCGCCGGCTCTGCGACCGGGCTTTCGGCGGCGGGGGCCAGCCGCACTGTTTCCGGGCGCAGCAGCTGGGGTGCTGCCAGTGCCACTGCGCCGAGCACGGCCGTGGCACCCACCAGCAGGGTTGCCGTGATGAGCCAGGACGTCCTCCCGGCTCCCTGGGCCGCCTTCAGGCTCCCCCGGCGCCGGCGCCTCCGCGCGGTTCCCCGCCGCAGCGTCCGCCGACCGCGCTTGGCGGCACTGCCGGTGCGCCTGGTTCGCAGCTCCGCGCGATCTGCGGAACGCTTCTCGGGCAGAAGCCCCACGGGTTCGGCTGGACAGGCGCGCAGCACACGCGCAGCGAAGTTCCCTGCCTCCGGACGCAGGCCGGGGTTTTCCCCAAGGGCAGAGTCCACCAGATCCCGCAGGGCGGAAGGAAGACCAGGCAGCAGCACACTGAGCGGTGGCCGCAGTCCCGGCAGCAGAGTCCTGCCGGTCAGCATGAACCAACCCAGAGCGCCCAGCGCGTAGACGTCTGCCGCCGGTCCTGTGCCCTCAGCGTGGGGCGCTGCGCCTTCGGAGGGCGCGGAATCCGGGGATCCGTCTTCCCTGTCCGCAAACCCCTGGACCGGCTTCGCTGCGCCGAACCCCGCCAGCAGCGGCTTCCCCTCTGCCGTGAACAGGACATTGCCCGGGGCAACGCCGCCGTGCACGGTACCCTCCGCATGCAGACAAGCCAGCGCCCGTCCCACCGCGACCAGCACTGTAACCACCTCGCCGGGACCCAGGGTTCCGCGGGCAGCCAGCAGCTGCTCCAGGCTGCCCCCGGGTGCGTACTCCAGCAGCAGACCGGGCCCCTGTGCCGTGGCCAGGACCCCCTCCACGCCAAGCAGGTTCTCATGCTGGTATCTGGAGGCAATCGCCAGCTCCCGGCGCACCTCAAACTCCTCCGCAGGGGTGGTCCGTGCCAGCGGCATCTTCAGTGCGTAACGGCCGCCGCCGGCACGCTGTTCGACCAGCCACACCGAAGAGCTCCCGCCTGCGCCCAGGCACCGGTCCACCAGCCACTGGTCCTCCGGGAGCACCGGCGGCTGCGGCGGACCTGCGGGAAGCACAGCGGCTGTGTGCGGAGCCGGGTTAGTCTGCATGCCGACTGTTCTAGCCTCCCCGGCGCTTTCCTGCAGAAGTTATCCACAGGAAGAATCGGACGTGACGGGAAACACAACTGCTTTCCGTTCCATTCAGGGCTAGGGTAGCCCGTATGGATTTGCAGTTTCTGCGCGTTGGCCTTGCCCCGGACTATCTCGACTACGCAGAGGGCTGGGAACTTCAGCGCAAGGCCCATCGGGATGTCCTGGACGGAATCCTCCCAAACACGGTTTTCCTGCTGGAGCACGCGCCCGTCTACACAGCCGGCCGCCGCACCGAGCCGCATGAGCGTCCCTTCGACGGCACGGAAGTGGTCAACGTGGACCGGGGCGGCAAGCTCACCTGGCACGGCCCGGGCCAGCTGGTCGGCTACCCGATCCTCCGGCTGCCCGATCCGGTGCTGGTTGTGGACTACGTCGCTGCCCTGGAAGATGCAGTGATAGCGGTGCTGGCCGACTACGGAGTGACCGGCCAGCGTGTAGGGGGCCGCTCCGGCGTCTGGATCGCGGGCGGCGTCAGCGGGCAGGACCGCAAGATTGCCGCCGTCGGAATCCGCGTGGACCACGGCGTTACCATGCACGGCTTTTCCCTGAACTGCAGTAATGACCTCGCCCCGTACGCGCAGATCATTGCCTGCGGCATCACGGATGCCGGAACCACCAGCCTTAGCCAGGAAACGGGCACCCTAGTGACCCCCGCCGCCGTCGTGCAGCGGGTGGAGGAAGAACTGCAGCGATCCCTCGGGGAGCTGCTGAACCGCCCCGGAGCCGGGTCCGCACCTGCGGCCACCGGCACAGCCGAAAAATCTCAAGGAGCTATGACGTGACACTTGCCCCCGAAGGCCGCCGCCTGCTGCGCATCGAGCAGCGAAACGTCGCCGTTCCGGTGGAACGCAAGCCGGACTGGATCAAGGCGAAGGTCAACATTGGCCCGGAGTACGTACACCTGAAGGGACAGGTCAAGAAGGAAGGCCTGCACACAGTCTGTGAAGAGGCCGGCTGCCCGAACATCTTCGAGTGCTGGGAAGACAAGGAGGCAACGTTCCTGATCGGCGGTTCGGATTGCACCCGCCGCTGCGACTTCTGCCAGATTGACACCGGCAAACCCTCTCCGCTGGACCGCCTGGAACCAATGAAGGTTGCGCGTTCCGTCCAGTCGATGAACCTGCGCTACGCTACCGTCACCGGAGTCGCCCGCGATGACCTCGAAGATGAGGGAACCTGGCTGTACGCCGAGACGATCCGCCAGATCCATGCCCTCAACCCCGGCACCGGCGTCGAAATCCTCATCCCCGACTTCTCCGGCAAGCCGGAGCACATCCAGGCCATCTGCGACGCCTCCCCTGAAGTGTTCGCCCACAATGTGGAGACCGTTCCGCGTCTGTTCAAACGGATCCGCCCGGCGTTCCGCTACGAGCGGTCCCTTGATGTCATTACCCAGGGCCAGGCCCTTGGCATGGTAACGAAGTCCAACCTGATCCTGGGCATGGGCGAAACCCGCGAAGAGATCTCCGGGGCACTGCGGGACCTGCGGGAGGCGGGCTGCGACCTGCTCACCATCACCCAGTACCTGCGCCCCAGTGAGCGCCATCTTCCTGTTGACCGCTGGGTCAAGCCTGAAGAGTTTGTCGAACTCAGTGCCGAGGCCGAAGAACTCGGTTTCCTCGGTGTGATGAGCGGGCCGCTGGTGCGCTCCTCGTACCGCGCTGGAAGGCTCTGGGCCGGCGCCATGCGCAAGAAGGGCCGGGTCCTGCCGCCCAACCTCGCCCATATTGCGGATTCAGGCACCGCCGCACAGGAGGCATCCGCCGTCCTGGCCCGCCAGTAAGCGGCACTTTTTACCCGTCTTCAACGGCCCGGCGCCTCCCTGTGTCACGGGGAGATAGCGCCGGGCCGTCATCACGTAGAATTGACGCATTATGGCCAACAGCACTGATTCCGACGCATCCAAGGGCGCCCGCCGCGGCCTCTTCTCCCGCAAGCCGAAGGCGGAAAAGAAGAACAAGCAGCCCGGCCGCATGAAACAGATCGCCGATGTCTTCAAGATGACCCGGCGTAACGACCCCAGCGTTATCTGGCGTATGGTGGGTGCCTTCCTCGGCATCATCGCCATTGGCCTGATCATTGGGTTCCTGATCGACAACTGGATCACGATGCTCATCATCGCGATCCCGCTCGGTCTGCTGGCCGCCATGTTCATCCTTTCCCGCCGCGCCGAGCGTGCTGCCTTCACCCAGATCGAAGGGCAGCCCGGTGCTTCCGGTGCTGCGCTTTCGGTCCTGCGGCGGGGATGGATCCTGGAGGAACAGCCGGTGGCCGTCAGCCCCCGCACCCAGGATGCCGTGTTCCGCGCAATCGGCCGCCCCGGCATCGTCCTGGTGACGGAAGGTCCTTCCAACCGGGTGAAGGCACTTGTGGACGGCGAACGCCGCAAGATGAACCGGATTGTTCCCAATGTGCCGGTCCACGTGATCCAGACCGGCCGCGGTGAGGGCCAGGTTCCGCTCCAGCAGGTTGCCAAGAAGGTCAAGAAGCTCAATAAGTCCCTGACCAAGCAGGAAGTCCAGGCCGTGAACAAGCGCCTGTCCGCCATCGGCCAGCGCCTGCCCATCCCCAAGGGAATCGACCCGTACCGGGCACGCCCGGACCGCAAGGCCGCACGCGGCCGCTAAGCGAAGCTCAAACAGAACGCCCCCGGCAGGATGCCGGGGGCGTTCTGTTTTAGGCGTATGAAGATGATCAGCGTCCGTGCCGCACCTTCACCAGGACTGTCTTCATGGCGCGGTCGTGCAGGCCACGCTGGTCCGCGTCAAAAATGAGCGCCGGGATGACCAGGCACAGCAGGACAGTGCGGACGACGCCGGCCAGGGGGCCTGCCGGCCCGCCGTCCAGTTTCTGGACCTGCAGGCTGAAGACGCGGTGGCCAATGCTGTACCCCAGCAGGCCTACCAGCAGGATCTGCTCCGCGGCGAACACAAGCAGGATCGAGTTTCCGGTTCCACCGAAGAACGCATAAGCGATGAGTGAGGCCAATGCCCAGTCAATGGCCAGTGCTCCCAGCCGCGGACCAACGCGGGCAATTGAACCGGGGCCTGTGCGCGGTCTTCCCAGCCTTCGGCCGGGCCAGTTCTCTTCGTCCGACGGGGGGCCCTCAAGCCATGAACCTAAGCTTCTTCTGTCAACCACCGTTTAAGACTACCGGCTCGGCTGTCGGTCCCGGACAGACTGTGAAGCTGCGAATTATGCCTGTGGCAGCGGGCACAGGCTAGGGTGGTGACAGGAGCCCGGTGCACGTAACGTTGCCGAAACATTGGTGACACGGGCGGGTAATGGGGCGCTCCTAGACTATTTCCAGTTGCCGGATCCTGCGGGAATTCTCAGCTGGCGCACGGACAGGCCACCGCCCGAGGCCTTCCAACCACACATGTAAAAGGAGCATAGACACGATGTTCAAGACTGCGGACGAGGTCCTCAAGTTCATCGCTGACGAAGATGTGAAGTTCGTCGACATCCGGTTCACCGACCTTCCCGGCGTGCAGCAGCACTTCAACGTACCGGCCAAGTCAGTGGACGCCGACTTCTTCGTACACGGCCAGCTCTTCGACGGGTCCTCCATCCGCGGCTTCCAGGGAATCGCTGAGTCGGACATGCAGCTGATCCCGGACGTGACCACAGCGTTCCTGGACCCGTTCCGCATCGAAAAGACGCTCGCCCTGAACTTCTCCATCGTCAACCCCCGCACCGGTGAGCCCTACCACCGTGATCCGCGCGGCGTTGCAGAGCGTGCCGAGGCCTACCTGGCTTCCACCGGCATCGCCGACACCGCGTTCTTCGCTCCCGAGGCAGAATTCTTCATCTTCGATAACGTCCAGTACGAATCCGCCCCGCAGGGCAGCTTCTACAAGGTCGACTCGATCGAAGCTCCCTGGAACAGCGGCCGCGAGGAAGAAGGCGGCAACCTGGGCAACAAAACCCCGTTCAAGGGCGGCTACTTCCCCGTTGCCCCCGTGGACAAGCAGGCAGACCTCCGCGACGCCATCTGCGTTGAGCTGGACAACGTTGGCCTTGAGGTTGAGCGTTCCCACCACGAGGTTGGCGGCGCCGGCCAGGCAGAAATCAACTACAAGTTCACCACGCTCACCCACGCGGCTGATGACCTGATGAAGTTCAAGTACATCGTCAAGAACGTCGCGGATGCCTGGGGCAAGTCCGCAACCTTCATGCCCAAGCCGGTCTTCAACGACAACGGTTCCGGCATGCACTGCCACCAGTCGCTCTGGAACGGCGGCGAGCCGCTGTTCTACGACGAGAAGGGGTACGCCGGCCTTTCCGATGTTGCCCGCTGGTACATCGGCGGCCTGCTCAAGCACGCCTCCGCTGTGCTGGCCTTCACCACCC
>JBELYP010000108.1:0-10164 GCA_040273995.1 Arthrobacter sp. | reverse complement strand
GGACTGCGGCTGTTCCCGAAACGGCAGCAGCACTCCACTAGGGCCGTTCAGGGTCCAAGCACCCGGTCGAGGTAGGCGTTGGCGAAGACACGGTCCGGGTCCAGCCGCTCCCGCTCATCCCGGAACGCTTCAAAGCACGGATAGCGGCGGGCCAGGCCGGCGGCGTCGAGACTGTGCTCCTTGCCCCAGTGCGGCCGGCCGCCGTGCGCGAGCATCAGGGCTTCAAAGGCGGCAAAATACTCGGCCGGGTCTTCCCGGTAATAGCGGTGCACAGCAATGTAGGCGGTGTCCTGCCCGTAGGCGGTGGACAGCCACCGGTCATCCGCTGCTGCCCAGCGCACTTCCACCGGAAAGGACAGCCGCCAGACCGGGTTCTCCTCCACCAGCTGCCGCAGCCCCGCAAACGCGGACGGCAGCAGCTGCGCCGGAACCGCGTATTCCATCTCCCGGAACCGCACGGTGCGGGCCTGGGTGAACACCCGCGGGGAGTGATCTGTGTAGCTCCTGCCGCCCAGCGCCGCTGCTGCCAGTCTGTTGACCGCAGGAACCGCGGCCGGGACAGCGGTGCCTGCCGCGCAGGTTGCCCGGAAGACGGTATTTGAAAGCAGCGAGTCATCAACCCACCTGCGCAGCGGCGGCAGCGGCTCCCGCCCGGTACCGGCCGGAAGCCGGGTGTTGGTCTTGGTGGCGGCACGCCCGGTGTGCGGGAACCAGTAAAACTCGAAGTGGTCTGCTTCCTTTACCCTGTTCGCCAGCCCGGCCAGGACCGTATCCAGCGGTTCGGAGCGTTCCTCTGCCCGGAGCAGGAAAGCCGGTACGCATTGGAGGGTAACCTCGGCAAAGACGCCCAGAGCTCCAAGCGACAGAGCAGCCGCAGGCAGCAGCGGGTCCCCGGGCTCCAGCCTGAGCAGACCGCCGTCGGGCTGGACCAGCAGCAACCCCGCCACCTGGGTGGCGAGACCGCCGAACCTGGAACCGGTTCCGTGGGTTCCGGTGGAAATTGCCCCGGCAACGGACTGCCGGTCAATGTCCCCAAGGTTCGGCATTGCCAGTCCATAAGGTGCCAGCAGCTGCGGAACAGCGTGCAGTCGGGTGCCGGCCAGGAGCGTTGCCTGCCCGGCTGCAGGGTCTGCACGGGCCAGCCCCTGCAGCCGGGACAGGTCCAGAAGCACATCCGGAGCTTCGGCAATGCCGGTGAAGGAATGGCCCGTGCCCACGGGTTTTACCCGCAGCCCGGCCGCAGCGGCGGTGGCTACGGCCCGCTGGAGCTCAGCGACCGACGCCGGCACCGATATTTGCCGCGGACGGACCCGGACGGTCCGTGCCCAGTTCTGCCATGTTCCGCTGCGGCCCGGCATCCGTGCGGCGGGCCCGGCCTTCACAGGAATGCCTTTCCTTCGCCGCGGTAGGTCGGCAGGGAAGCCACCACCTGCCCGTCCTGCACCAGATGGAACTCATTGACCCGCTCGGCAAGCTCACCGGACTTGGCATGCCGCAGCCAGACCCGGTCACCGGGCTGCAGGCGCCCGGCCTCAGCTCCCGCCACCGGCGTCTGGACTTCACCGGCGCCTTCGCGCGGCAGCAGGCGCAGCCCCTGCGGCCAGGCGATCTGCGGAACCCTGCTGGGCCCGGGCGGGCCGGAAGCAATCCAGCCCCCGCCCAGTACCGTTGCGAAGCCTGGCGCGGGCAGGCGAACCACATCCAGGCCGACGGCGGCGGCGGGTGCGGGCGAGAAGGAACGGTAGCTGCCGAACAGGTGCCCGGCGAAGATCCCGGAACCGGCGGTGACCTCAGTGACCGAAGGGTCTGCGGCAGTGGCTTCCAGCGAACCTGTGCCGCCTCCGTTGACGAACTCAAGCTCAGCGACCTGTCCCAGTGCCTCCACCAGCCGGCGTCGCCGGGCGGTCAGCTCGGCCATGGACCGCCGCTGGATGACGCGCATCAGCTGGTTGTGTACCGCTGCGCCCGGAACGGCGTCTCCCACCCCCGCTATCTGCGCCTCGTACATCATCAGCCCCACCAGCCGGAAACCGGGGCGGGCAGCTACTGTGCGCCCAAGCGCGGCGGCCTGTTCCGGGGAGTGCAGGGGCGAGCGGCGGGTGCCGATGAACCCGAGCAGCCGGGTCCGCCAGGAGGCATCCGCATCGAGACAGATCCGCAGGACATGGCGGCGGGCGGCCGGTACCACTGAGTCGATGAGGTCCAGCTGCTCCACGCCGTCGACCATCAGCGTGACCCTCGAAGCCAGCAGCTCATCCTGCGCCAGGCGGCGCAGTGCCAACTGGTCCGCCGTGGGGTAGCCAACTACGACGTCGCCAAAGTCCCTGGCGAGCCACAGCGCCTCTGCCAGCGTGAATGCCAGGATGCCTGAAACGCCCGGCACCTCCCGCAGCGCTTCCAGCACGCCCCGCACCCGCAGGGACTTACTGGCGATCCGCAGGGGCACGCCCCCGGCGCGCCGCAGCAGGTCCCGGACGTTCCAGCGCAGGGCGTCCAGTTCAAGCCCGGCAACCGGCGCCGCCAGCCCGGCGGTTGCCGAGTCCAGCGCGGTCCAGTAGCGCTCCGGGTCCCGCCACGGCTCAGCACCCGGAGCACGGGCAAGGTCCAGCACGGCAGACGGCCTGTCCAGCCATCCAGGGGAGGAGCCGGTATTTTCCATGCCTGGATAGTAGCGGTGCACGGAGCGGTTAGGGCTGAGGCGCGTCCCCAAGAGAGGAGAGCAGCGCCGCCCGGACGAACGCCGCACCTTCGGGGCCCCCGTAGTTGGCGGCAAACCGCGGATCGGCCACGTACATCTCCGCCAGCGAACGGACATAGCCCTCCAGCTGGTCCTCACCGGTGGGTGCCCCGGGCACGCTCTTCAGCCAGGTGATGTGGCGTTCGGCCAGCCCCCGAGCCACCGGCCCGGTGGGATCCGTTTCCTGGGCAGCGGCGTCGGACCATGCTTTCCCCAGCTCATCTGTCTTCTCCTGCCAGGCGGCGCGCTCGCCGTCGTCCATGGTCTGCCACCAGTCGTCCGATCGTGCGTACGCTTCCTTGCCCCATCTGCGTTCAACCTCGTCCTGGTACTGGCTGTGGTTGAAGCCGTCGAATGTTTCCCTAGGCATGATCTGCTGTCCTTTCTCCAAGGCATCGATGGTTTTCCGTACTGAGGCGGCCTGCCGCAGCAGGCGGCCCTGTTCCTTTTCCAGCCACGTCAGGTGGCTCCTGAGCGCTTCGACGGGGTCTCCGCGGCGCTCCAGGATGCCTGCGATTTCCTGGAGGCCAAGGCCCAGTTCACGCAGCAGCAGGATGCGCTGCAGGCGAATCAGGGAGTCCTGGCTGTAGTACCGGTAGCCGTTTCGGCCCGTCCGCGCCGGCGGCAGCAGGCCGATGGCATCGTAGTGCCGCAGCGTCCGGCTGGTGACGCCGGACTGCCGCGCCACGTCCTGGACGGAAAACTCCGCGGCTGGTTTGTTCCTCATACCGCAACGCTAAAGGTTGACGCGGCGTCAAAGTCAAACGGGTCCAACCGGGCCACGTGGGCTCAACCGGCGAGCCGGGCAGCCAGCTCCTGCAGCTGGCCGGCGGCCGCCGCTGCCTCCGCGGTTCTGAGCAGACCGTTGATGTTTTCCGGGCTCGCGTTGTCCAGCGCGGAGTCGACGCCGGGCAGCAGGGGAGTCTGGATACGGACGTAACGCTCGCCCAGTGCCAGGCCCAGCAGGCGGCGGGTCAGCCGGCCGGGGGCGCCGTAGAGCGACTCGATCACGGGCTCCAGCGCGTCCAGCTGCTGCGGGTGTGCCAGCTGGGAAACCG
This sequence comes from Arthrobacter sp., assembly GCA_040273995.1. Classification (GTDB taxonomy): domain Bacteria; phylum Actinomycetota; class Actinomycetes; order Actinomycetales; family Micrococcaceae; genus Arthrobacter_B. The sequence continues at coordinate 6,369 of JBELYP010000108.1, read as the reverse complement.
CATTCGATTCCAGGGACTCTCCGCTGTTGTGCACTCCCGTGCCCAGTGAAACCAGGAGGATTTCTTCCCCTTCGCGTTCGGTGCGCTGCTGCACCAGGGCGATAGTGAACCCGACAAAGGCCGGATCGTTCGCGGCCAGCCCGCCGTCCACCAGCAGCCGCTCGACGCCGTCGGGCCCCGAATAAGGGACCGGGTCAAAGTAGGTGGGAGCGGACGACGTCGCCAGCGCCGCCAGCTGGATGGGCGCATCTCCCAGCGGCTCCTGTCCCAGGCCGCCGCCGCTGAAGAGCAGCCCGGATAAATTCCGGATATCCACGGTGACCACGGCCACCGGCTTCAGGGCGGCGGAAAGGGGGCGTGCGCCGAAGAAGCTGTCCAGGTACCGGCGCAGCGGCTCCGAGGAGTAGCGTGCCTGTCCGGCCGCCCCGGTGGAGGCCGGAGCGCCGAAGATCTCCGCTCCGTGGTCCACGTACAGGCTGCGCAGTACTGCTGCGCTGAGCGGTTTTCCGTTTTCGGAGGGGCTGGTAAGACCAAGCGCGAGAATGCCGCCGGTGGAGGTGCCCACCACCAGGTCGAACAGTTCTGAGACCGGCTTTCCGGCCTGTTCCTCGAGCGTCATCAGCCACGTTGCCGGCAGAATGCCGCGGATGCCGCCGCCGTCGATGGACAGGACTCGGATCATTGCGGCTCCCGGATGCTGGGCAGGTATGGCCGTGCGTGGGAGCCATGCTTCCTGCTGCCTCGGCAGCGGTCAACGGTGCCGGCGAGTTCCGGCAGGTCACGTGCAGAACCGTATTGTTACGGAGCGGTCACAGCAAACTGCCAGTAATCCGGGTTACGCTTGCCATATCTACAGGGCAACTGCTCTACAACGCGGCTGGGAAGTCGAAGAGACTTCAGAGGCGCTTATGAGCATTGCTGCACAACCACGTACCACCAGGAACCGCGAGAACACTGTCACCAGCAGCTATTCAGCCCTGCTGAAGATCATCCGTGACGAGGGGCTGCTTAAACGGCGCCGTGCGTTCTACATCACCACCTTCGTGTTCCTCTGTGCCGGTCTCATCGCAGCCGGCACCGGCTTCTTCCTCATTGGGGAAAGCTGGTTCCAGCTGCTGATTGCCGCAGCGCTGGGCATTCTGTTTACCCAGCTTGCCTTTATTTCCCACGAAGCTTCCCACCGCCAGGTTTTTGAGTCCGGCCCCGCGAACGACCGCGCAGGGCGTTTCCTCGCCAACGCCGTCGTAGGTATCAGCTACCAGTGGTGGATGAACAAGCACAGCCGGCACCATGCCAACCCCAATACGGTGGGCAAGGATCCGGACATCGAGATGGACACCATCTCCTTCCAGGTGGAGCAGGCCGAGACCCGCAAGGGGATCATGGCCTGGATGACGCGCCGGCAGGGCTGGCTGTTCTTCCCCCTGCTGCTGCTTGAAGGCATCAATCTGCACGCCACGTCCATCAAGCACCTGTTCTCCAGGAACAAGGTCAAGGGGCGCTACTCGGAGATCACCATGGTGTTCCTCCGGCTGGGCCTTTATGTGGCTGCGGTCTTCTATTTCCTTCCGGTGGGCATGGCGTTTGCCTTCCTCGGCGTCCAGCTCGGCGTGTTCGGTGTGTACATGGGCGCGTCCTTCGCTCCGAACCACAAGGGCATGCCGCTGATCCCGCGGGACTCCAAGGTGGATTTCCTCAGCCGCCAGGTCCTGACCTCACGCAACATCACCGGCCGCGGCATGAACACCTTCATGGGCGGACTGAATTACCAGGTCGAGCACCACCTGTTCCCAAGCATGCCGCGTCCGCATCTGGCCCGCGCTTCGGAAATCGTCAAGGAGCACTGTGCCAAGCACAAGATCCCGTACACGGAGGCGACCCTCACTGAGTCCTATGCAATCGTGGTCCGCTACCTGAACCGCGTGGGCCTTTCCGCCCGCGATCCGTTCGACTGCCCGGTGCGGTCCCAGTACCGGTAGCACTGTGGGCCGGAGACCGGCCACCACCGCAGGGCGGCACCTTCCGGGGTGCCGCCCTGCGTGCTTAACGCGGTGCAGGGGCCGCCTCATGGGGACAGCCGAGGAGTACCGAATATCCTGTGCCCTGCAGGTCTGCAAGACTGGGGGCATGCCTTCAACTTCTGTACCCGGACTGCCCGCAGTGAAACGGACCAAAGACCAGGCGATGCACATCGGTGCCAGGCTCGAAGACCGGATCCACGGCTACCGCATGAACGCTGCCCGTAAACGCGGGGGCGTGCAGACGGTGCTCTCCTTCACCGGATACGGGTCCACTTCCTGGGTGCGGGTGCTGGGACGGGTGGTCCTGGCCAAGCCGGGCAAGCTGTCCGCGCCCAGCGGCGGTTCAGCACAGGCACTGCGGGACGGAGTGCGGGGCTGGCGGAACTTCATCAGCCCGCCGGTCAACGACGCCGTCGTCTGCATTGAGATCGGCGATGAGAAGCACCTGGTGACCGCGGACCGCGGGGGAGTGATCGACGTCGTGCTCCCGGCCTCGCTGGCACCGGGCTGGCAGAACGTGACCCTCCGCCCGGAGGCGGAAGCCGACGCCGCACCCGTCTCGTCCCCGGTCTTCATTCTTGACCCGGCGGCAAAGACCGGTGTCATCTCCGATATTGACGACACGATCATGGTCACGGCCCTGCCCCGTCCCATGCTGGCGGCCTGGAACACCTTTGTGCTCGACGAGCACGCCCGCACGCCCACCCCCGGCATGGCCGTGCTCATGGAGCGGCTGGTCCGCGAAAACGAAGGTTCGCCGGTGTTCTACCTGTCCACCGGCGCCTGGAATGTTGCACCGACTCTCACCCGCTTCATTACGCGCAACCTGTATCCTGCCGGTCCGCTGCTGCTCACTGACTGGGGACCCACCCGTGACCGCTGGTTCCGCAGCGGACCGGAGCACAAGCGCACCCAGCTTGAGCGGCTGGCGAAGGAGTTCCCGGACGTGAGCTGGCTGCTGATCGGCGACAACGGACAGCATGACGAAGCGATCTACGCGGAGTTCAGCCGTACCCATCCGGCCAACGTCCGGGCGGTGGCTATCCGCGAGCTGTCCCCGAGCGAGGCCGTGCTGGCCGGCGGACGCTCCTCCGGCCCGGGTGCCCCGCCGCGGGACATTCCCTGGATTTATGCCCCCGACGGTGCAGGCATGTCGCAGCAGCTCAGTGAGAAGGGCCTGCTCCCCGAAGCCGGTTAGGGCTGGTCTTCTTCGGTGCGGATTGTGCGCATGATCCGCCGCAGGCTCATGGCCAGGGAAGCGGTGGCATCCATGGGTGTATCGGGGGAGGCCTGGCCGTTCATGGTGGTGACCAGGTCCTGAACCGCGTTCACCGCTTCCGAGTACTCGTCGGCATCTGCGTCCCAGGTTTCCACTGCCTCCGCGGAAGCGAGCATGGCCCGTTCCAGTGCCTCTGCCACGGTTCCGGGCACCGGCGTCTCTTCCGGGGAAGTCCAGATGGCTGTGGAAAGGACCTCCGTCATGTCCTCCACATAGAGGGTGACCCGCTCCATGGCGCGGAGGGCCCGGAAATCCGCGTTGATATCCCGCTGGTGGCGTCTGCTCCTCAGGTTTCCATGCCGGCTGGAATCGGCCAGCTGAACGGCTTCGCGTACCTCGCGGCTGAAGGAGATCAGTTCGGTGCGGCGGTTGGACCAGTCCTCGTGTTCAGGCGGCCAGGATTCGCCCACAGCCATTCCCATCTCCCGCAGCTGCCGGGCCAGCGTCAGCCGCAGCGACGCGAGCCCGTCCACGGCTCCGTTGAGGTGCAGCGGCGGGTAGAGCACCGCGTTGACCGTCAGGCCCACCAGCACGCCCACGAACATCTGCACGGCATAGCCGAAGGAGTAGCCGTCTGCGTTGTCGCCGCCCAGAACCAGTACGAACAATGCCGCAACAGGCAGGTAATCCCGTCCGGCGCCGAGCCGGGGGATACCGGCCAGCAGCACGCCCAGGCCCACAATAAGCGCGATGGTCCACACCGTGGGCCCGCCGAACAGCAGAGCAATCAGGGCCAGTCCGATGCCGATGATCAGGCCAATGAGGGTCTGGATCCCGGCCTGGGCGCTGCCCGCCACGGTGGGGTACATGCTGACCAGGGCGCCCAGCGGGGCGTAGTAGGGATATTCAGCGGCAACGCCGGGAACCAGCGGTGCCAGGCTCCAGGCGATTCCCACGGCCACAGCCGCCTTCACCGCCAGCTGGAACCGGGTATAGCGAACCATTCCGGTGAGCCGGTTGGAGACGGCTGCCATGGACGGTTTGGGCAGTTTCTTACCTCGCAGGGCCATTCGGCCAGTATGCCTGCTTGCCAAAGGGAGCGTCGATTTATGCGAGCTGGCCCACCGTGGAAGCAGGCTTCCTTAGCTGCCGGTGCCCTTCGGGCCGGGGGAGGGGGAGATGCTGATGCCCTGGAGCACTTCGGCCAGCCGGTCCAGGAAGACCCGGGTGCGCGGGCCCTGCCGGTCATTGATGACCAGGGCGAAGATGGAGCGGGCCAGCCGTATCTCCGGGACATCGAGGACGACGACGCCGCGGCTGTGGTTAAGCATCGCCAGCTCAGGCACCAGTGCCGCACCAATGCCGGCGGCGGCCATCTCCAGGCTGGCGTTGAAGTCATCGCAGTACGCAGCGACGCGCGGATGCAGGCTGCAGCCGGCGAAGAGCCGCTCAATAACCATGGCATCGGGTGTGCCGGGGTGGTGCATGATCCACGGCATGTCCGAAAGCTGTTCGGCAGTGACCTTGGACCCGGCGCGGATACCCCACTGTTCGGGCAGCACCACGCGGAAGTTGTCATCACCGAGCCACTGGCGGCTGACCGTGGCCGGCCAGGCAAGGCCGCCCTGGCCCACCTGGAACACCAGTGCTACATCCAGCTCTCCGCCGGCCCGCAGCCCCTGGATGGTCTGCCCTGGCTCAGCCACGAAGATTTTCAGGTTGATGCCCAGGTCTTTCCAGCCGGGCGAGCCGACCAGCCGCGGCAGGGCAAAGGTCGCAAGGCTGGGAAAGATGCCCAGGCGCAGCTCGTGGCCGGTCCCGGCTTCCGCGCGGGCAGCGGCAGCGAGCAGGGCATCCATGTCGGTGAGCACCTTGGCGGCGTGGCGGGCCATCACGACGGCGGCTTCCGTAGGGACTGCCGCGCGTGCAGAGCGCTCAAACAGGGTGGCCCCGGTTTCGCGTTCGAGCGCGGACATCTGCTGGGACACGGCCGAGGCGGTGTAGCCCAGGCGCAGCGCTGCGGCAGCGAACGAACCCGAGCGCATCACTTCGAGCAGGGTTTTGAGGTGGATCGGATTGAGCACGGCCGTCCTTTTCCCTCCTGTGGTGCCCTGAATCGACGTCGACCACAATATCTAGTGGTAGCAGGCACTACGCGCGACACGCCCAGAGGCAGCGACACGCGATTATTCATTCAGCCCCACACCCTGTGCGTCCGGCCTCCACAGGCTGTGGAGAAGTGGGGTGCGGCCTGCGGAAATCCACGTAAATCCACGGTCCTGCCTGTGCAGAAACTGTGGACGACGGACGTGGCGAATGACATACTTGTAATACATCATCTTGGGGTAGGGTCTTGGCTGGCGCACTAGATGTTGTGGCTGGATGTAGTATCAATGGACAGACTTCAGGCATCACCTAGGGGAGATCACCATGACCGTTACGGTTTACACCAAGCCTTCCTGCGTTCAGTGCAACGCAACCTACCGCGCGCTCGACAAGAAGGGCATTGCCTACCAGAGCGTGGACATGTCCCAGGACCCGGAGGCCCTTGAGCGCGTCCGTGCGCTGGGCTACATGCAGGCTCCCGTTGTCATCACCGAGCAGGATTCCTGGTCCGGTTTCCGCCCGGACAAGATCGAGGAACTGGCCCAGGCCACTGTCACCTCCGTGGCCTAAGCTGGACTTAGCCCAGCCGGTTTGTCCGGGTCCGCCCGGAGGAACCACCAGCAAGACCCGCAGGACCTCGCAGTAAACCAGCGCATCACACCGAAGAAGCAGCCAGAACCGTTGTCAAAGAAGCAGGACGCAATGACATTGGGAACCGTGATTCCGGGAGCCGGGGCCGCCGCAGGCCCCGGCGGACTGCACTCCCCGGCACATCCGGTACCCGGTGACCACTCCCCGGAACCCAACCCTGTCACCGAAGCGGACCTGGTCTTCTTCACCTCGGCGTCGGGCTACACCGGACGGTTCGCGGCCAAGCTGAACCGCCCTTCCGCACGGATCCCCCTGCTGACTTCAGCACCCACCCTGCTGGCGAAGCGGCCGTACGTGCTGCTGCTGCCGACCTATGGCGGAACAGCAGCCCAGCCGGGAGCCGCCGCCAGGGGAGCAGTACCCAAACAGGTC
>JBELYP010000107.1:0-10198 GCA_040273995.1 Arthrobacter sp. | reverse complement strand
GTGCGGTCTGTCACTGGACAGCACCGCGTGCCGGGCAGAATACCCTCTATTACGGCTTGAAAGCCGCGGTTTCTGGCCTAGTGGAAGGAGTCTCCACAGGCGCAGGAGCCACCGGCATTTGGGTTGTCGATGGTGAAACCCTGCTTGGAAATCGTATCTTCGAAGTCGATCGAGGCTCCGGCCAGGTACGGCACGCTCATCTTGTCGACGATGACCTCAACGCCGTCGAAGTCACGCACCGCGTCTCCGTCGAGCACACGCTCGTCGAAGTAGAGCTGGTAGATCAGCCCCGAGCAGCCTCCGGGCTGAACGGCAACCCGCAGCCGCAGGTCGGTGCGGCCCTCCTGCTCAAGGAGGGAGCGGACCTTGCCGGCAGCTACCTCGGACAGCATCACGTCATGCGTGGGCAGTTCTTCGGCGGCTTCGGTTCCAACCAGGCCAGCGTTCTCACTCGTGGAAGTGCTCATTGCTTCTCTCTTTCCGTCCGGGCGGCCGGACCGCTCACAGCTTGCCGCTGAGCAGGCCGGTGCCAGTTCACTCAATGGTACGTCGGCGCACCCCTTCAGCAGTAACGGCTTAAGGGGTTTGCTGCATTCCCAGACGGGCCAAAAGAAGGGCTTCGGCAAGGATTGCGTTTTGGAAGTCCCCCAGGTGGAGGGACTCATTGGCTGAATGGGCGCGGGAATCCGGATCCTCTACGCCGGTAATGAGGATGGAGGCCTGCGGGAAGACCTCAACCAGATCGGCGATGAACGGGATCGATCCGCCGACCCCCATTTCCACCGGTGTGGTCCCCCATGCAGTTTCCAAAGCCCAGAGCGCGGTCTGGGCTGCTGGAGCGGAAGTATCCGTGGCGAAGGCGTTGCCGCGCTCCCCCGGCGTAAACGTGACTTCCGCACCAAAGGGGGCGTTGGCGGCCAGGTGGCGGGCCATGGCATCCATTGCGGCCTCGGGATCCTGTCCCGGTGCCAGGCGCATGGAGAACTTGGCCCGGGCAGCAGGCTGAATGGTGTTGGAAGACATCGCCACGGAAGGGACATCGATGCCGATGATGGACAGGGCCGGCTTCGTCCAGAGCCGGGAAGCGATGGACCCCTCCCCCGCCAGCCGGACAGAGTCCAGGACCGATGAATCCTGCCGGAAGTCCTCCTCCGGGTAATCCACCGCTGCGTCGTCGAATCCTTCCAGCCCGTCGATGGCCAGGTTGCCCCGCTCGTCATGGAACGTGGCAATCAGGCGCGCCAGCAGGGTCGGTGCGTCCAGGACCGGACCGCCGAACATGCCGGAGTGGACTGCGTGGCCAAGGACCCGCACCTCGAAGGTGCCGTCAACGAGCCCGCGCAGGCTTGTGGTCAGTGCCGGCGTCCCGACTTTCCAGTTGCCCGAATCCGCGACCACAATCACATCGGCCCGGAGCAGCTCCCGGTGCGTTTCGAGGAATTTCCGGAACGTGGGCGACCCGGCTTCTTCCTCGCCTTCGATGAAGAACGTGATGCCAACTCCGGGTTCATCGCCCAGCACTTCGTTCAGCGCACGAAGGGCAGCGGCGTGCACCATGATGCCCGCCTTGTCATCCGCCGCGCCGCGGCCGTACAGCCGCCCGTTGAGTTCCGTGGCAGTAAACGGCTCGGTTTCCCAGAGAGCCGGGTCTCCCGGCGGCTGGACATCGTGGTGGGCGTAGAGAAGTACGGTTGGCTTGCCCGGCGCCGCTGGCCGGCGGGCAACGACGGCGGGGCCTCCGGGCCTGCCGTTGTTGTCAACGCGCAGGATCTGCACGTCGTCCAGGCCGGCTCCGCGGAGCAGCTCCGCCACTGCTTCGGCCGAGCGGTCCAGGTTCGCCGGGTCAAAGGAATCCCAGGCGATGCCCGGGATGGCCACCAGCCGGGTGAGGTCTTCGAGCGTGCCGGGAAACGCGGCTGCCACGCTGGCGCGCAGCGCAGCTTCATCCGGGACCGTGCTTGGGGTGTGGGAAGAGGAAGTCATAGGCCACACCCTACAACTGTGCCCCGCGCGCTTCGAGGCGCGGGGCTTGCGTCAAGCGCAACCACCGCGCAGGCCACCTGTGGTTCAGGTATCCTTGATGAGTGTTCGGACGAAAGAAGGAAGCGCCCACCGCGCAGGAAACTGTGGATCAGGCAGCTGCTGCCCAGGCCGAGTCAGCGAAGCAGGGCGGCTCCGCCGGCAAGGGCGCACCCACACCGCGCCGCAAGGACCAGGTTGCCGCTCGCAAGCGCCCGCTGGTTCCCAATGACCGCAAGGCTGCCCGCGAAGCCAGCCGCGCTGCCATGCGCGAGGAACGCCTGAAAACACGTGCCGCCCTGGATACGGGCGATGAACGGTACCTGCCCCTCCGCGACAAGGGCCCCAACCGGCGCTTTGTCCGCGACGTAGTGGATGCCCGCTGGAACGTCGGCGAGTTCGTCATGATCGCCGCGGCAGTGTTTGTGGTCGCCAGCTTCATCCAGAACCTGACGGTGCAGAGCTTCATTCTGATGGCGTTCTGGGCACTGATTGTGCTGGTGATCGTGGACAGCATCCGCATCCGCTTCCTGCTGCGCCGCCGCCTCACGGAAAAGTTCGGCTCTCCGAACCAGGGCGATGTCTGGTACGGAATCTCCCGTGCCCTGCAGCTGCGCCGCTTCCGGCTGCCGAAACCCCAGGTCCGCCGCGGCGAGAAGATCTCCTAGCGGGCAGCGCCTGCGGGCGTATCTTCAGGAAGCACCGCTCTAAAAAAAACCGCCGATAGACAGACACAGCAGGCCGATAAACAGACATAGAGAAGGGACCGGTTGAACCCGGTCCCTTCTCTATGTCAGCTCTTGTCTGTCAACGGCGAAGCGGGGGAGCTTAACTGCGGCGCTAAAGCTTCTGCAGCCTCCGGTTGATCCGGCCAGCCCAGAACGGCCCTTCGTAGAGGAACGCAGTGTAGCCCTGTACCAGGTTCGCTCCGGCGTCGAGCCGTTCTTTGACGTCGTCGCCGGTCTCGACTCCGCCCACCGAGATGATGACCGGTTCGGGGCCGAGAGCCGTGCGCAGGCGGCGCAGGACTTCCAGCGACCGCTGTTTCAGCGGAGCCCCGCTCAGCCCCCCCACACCGGCGGCAATGACAGTTTCAGGATCGGTCAGCAGGCCGGAGCGGTCAATGGTGGTGTTGGTGGCCACCACACCGTCCAGCTTCAGATCCAGTGCCAGCCGCGCGACGTCGTCAATGTCCTCATCGGTGAGGTCCGGGGCGATCTTGACCAGCAGCGGCACGTGCCTGCCGGCGGTCTCGTCAGCGGTCTGTCCGACGGCGGTAAGCAGCGGGCGCAGCGAGTCAATGCTCTGCAGCTGCCGCAGTCCCGGGGTGTTAGGGGAGCTGACGTTGACCACCAGGTAGTCCGCGTCCGCGGCGAGCAGGCGGGTGCTGGCCAGATAGTCTTCGACGGCGTCTTCGAGACCAACCTTCTTGGTCTTGCCAATGTTCACGCCCACGATCGGGCGGCTGCTCCCCCACCGGCGGTACAGTCCGTCAACGGCCTTCCGGACCCGGGGTGCGACGGCGGAGGCGCCGTCGTTATTGAAGCCCATGCGGTTGATGACGGCCCGGTCCTCAACCAGGCGGAACAGCCGCGGCTTGGCGTTGCCCGGCTGCGCCTGCGCCGTTACGGTTCCCAGTTCAATATGTCCGAAGCCAAGGTTGGCCAGCGCCACAACGGCGGAGCCTTCCTTGTCGAAGCCTGCTGCCAGGCCGAAGGGTGAGGGGAAGGTCAGGCCGAGAGCCTGTGTTGCCTGGTCCCGTCCCGGCCGGGTGAGGGCACGCAGGACCGGGGCAGCCGGCGTGCGTCCGATGGCACGGATGGCTTCGTAGCCGATCTTGTGGGCTTTTTCAGGGTCCATTCCAGAGAAGACAATCCGGAAGAACGTGGGGTAGACGCGCATACTTTAATGCTTCCACCCGCGGTGTCCTGCACCAAATCGTGGTCAGGAGCCGCCGCCACGTTCGTGTATTTTCGATGTATGGGTCAGAACTGGCAACCGGACAGGCTTGGGGACGGGTATCGTGCCCTCACCCTCGACCTCGGCGAAGACGATGAGGGGCCCGTTTCCGCAACCCTGGTCTCCTACACTCCCGAGCCTCCTGCTCCGCCGACCTTCACCGGACGGCTGCGGGAGAGGATCTCCCGGCTGCGAGGCCCGGTGGATCCGGCACCGGTGCATGCCGTGGTGTACATCCATGGCTGGGCGGACTACTTCTTCCAGACTGAACTGGCGGATTTCTGGGCCGAACGCGGCGTCGCGTTTTATGCCCTGGACCTGCGCAAGTACGGCCGCAGCCTTCGCCCGGGACAGTCCGAAGGGTTCATCACGGACCTCTCCGACTATGACGCCGATATTGAGGCGGCACTGGCTGCTGCTGAGACGGACATTAAGTCCAGCCGCGGAGAACAGACCCCGGTTCGGATCTCACTGATGGCACATTCGACGGGCGGACTGGTGGCTTCGCTCTGGACACACCGCAACCCGGGACGGATCGAAGCGCTGATCCTGAACAGTCCCTGGCTGGAACTGCGCGGCAGCTCCCTGGCCCGCAACGCTGCGGCGGGGCTGCTCGAGCCAATTGCCCGCACCCGCCCCAAGACCCGGCTCAAGATCCCTGAACTGGACTTCTACTGGCGGTCGCTGAGCGCCGAAGCCGACGGCGAGTGGGAACTTCACCCGGTCTGGAAGCCCCCGGGCAGCTGGCCGGTGCGCGCCGGCTGGATCACCGCCGTGCTGGCCGGCCACGCACAGGTGGCAAAAGGGCTGAACATCACGTGCCCGGTCCTGGTCCTGGCTTCTGCCCGGTCAACGATCGGTGCCGCCTGGAACGAGACCATGAAAACCACGGACAGCGTGCTGGACGTCAACCTGATGGTCCAGCGCGCCCTCCTCCTGGGACCGGTCGTGACCGTACTGCGCTTCGACGGCGCCCTGCATGACGTGCTGCTTTCGGCCAGGCCGGTGCGGCGGCTGGTCTACAACCGGCTGGGCAGATGGGCCGGAACCTACCTGCTGGGTCACAGGCAGGCCTAGGCGCCGGCGGCCGCCTGATCCACCGCTCCCCCGTACCGGCGGTCCCGCCGGGCGTAGATCTCCACGGCTTCCCACAGTGTCCTGCGGTCAACATCGGGCCAGAGCGTGTTCATAAAGACCATCTCCGCGTAGGCCGACTGCCACAGCATGAAGTTGGATAGCCGCTGCTCCCCCGAGGTACGCAGGAACAAATCGACGTCGGGCAGGTCCGGCTCGTCCAGGTAGCGCTGGATTGTCTTCTCCGAAATGCTTCCCGGACGCAGCCTGCCGTTCTTCACGTCTTCGGCAATAGCGCTGACGGCGTCGGTGATTTCGGCGCGGCCGCCGTAGTTCACGCACATGTTCAGGGTGCAGACCGTATTGCTGCGGGTCTGTTCCTCCGCAACTTCCAGTTCCTTGATCACTGACCCCCAAAGGCGCGGGCGCCGGCCGGACCAGCGGATGCGCACACCCCATTCGTCCAGCTGGTCACGCTGGCGGCGCAGGACGTCACGGCTGAAGCCCATCAGGAAGCGGACCTCTTCGGGTGAGCGTTTCCAGTTCTCGGTGGAAAACGCGTAGACGGAGACGTGCTGGATGCCGATCTCCACGGCACCGGCCATGACATCAAGCAGGGCCGCCTCCCCGGCGCGGTGGCCTTCGGTGCGCGGCAGTCCTCGCTGGTTGGCCCAGCGGCCGTTGCCGTCCATCACAATGGCCACGTGCGCAGGAACCAGTTCGCGGGGAACCGGGGGCGGAACTGCGCCGGAGGGGTGCGGCCAGGGGGCGGCCGGAGACTTGCGGGGAACCAAAGCTATACACGCTCCACATGTTGAAGGGACTTCACGACTCGTTCCAGGTGCCACTGCAGGTAGCTGGCAACCAGGCCGGCAGATTCCCGGCGGGGCTGCGGACCGGAGGCATCTGCGTATTCCCAGTCTCCGATAAGCAGCGCCGCCAGCAGCATCATGGTTTCGGCTGACGGTGAGGCGGATCCCGGCGGCCGGCACACCGGGCAGACGGCGCCGCCCAGCGGGGCCGAAAAGGCAGTATGCGGTCCGGGTGCCCCGCAGCGGGCGCAGTCCGTAAAGGACGGCGCCCAGCCGGCGGTGGCCAGGGCCCGGAGGAGGTAGGAATCAAGAATCAGTTCCGGCGGGTGCGCGCCGCGGCCCAGCGCAGCCATTGCACCGATCACCAGATGGTAGTGGGCATTCGCGGACTCGCCGTCGACATCGGTCAGGCGCTCAGCTGTTTCAGCGACGGCGGCCGCTGCAGTGTACCGGGCGTAATCCGCAGCGATTCCCGCGCCGTACGCGCCCTTCGTCTGCACCTGCGTCACAATATCGAGGCTGCGGCCATGTGAGAGCTGCAGGTCCACCACCATAAACGGCTCGAGCCTGGCACCGAACTTGCTGGACGTGCGGCGAACGCCCTTGGCTACCGCCCGCACCTGGCCATGGTTGCGCGTCAGCAGGATGACAATCCGGTCTGCTTCGCCGAGCTTGTGCGTACGCAGGACCACGCCCTCGTCACGGTAGGTCCGTGAAGCGAATGATTTATTGGCCACGGACCCATTTTCCCACGCGAAAGGCGCGCCCGGTGCGCAGCTGCTCACCGGGCGCGCCCTTGGGCGGCATGCTGCCGGCGACGAAACTAGTCGCGCGAAGCGTCGCGGATCGCCCGGTTCACGGCAGAGATAACGGCTTTCAGGGCAGAGAGCGTGGTGTTCGAATCGATGCCCACACCCCACAGGACCCGTTCCCCGACGGCGAGTTCCACGTAGGCCGCAGCCATTGCCTTGCCGCTGGCGGAGAGTGCGTGTTCGGAGTAGTCCAGCAGCCGGACGTCAACGCCGTCCTGGCTCAGGATCTGGAGCAGCGCATCGATGGGACCGGTTCCGGAAGCAACGCGGCGCTGCTGGACCCCGCCGGCACGCAGGCTGGCGGTGAGCAGGAACGAACCGTTCTCAGCCGTATCAGCGGTAACGGAGGTGAGGGCGTAATGACCCCAGGGCTCAGCACCGGAGTCCGGCGTGCACGGCAGGTACTCATCCTGGAACACGCGCCAGAGTTCGGCGCCGGTTACTTCGCCGCCCACGGTATCCGTACGCCGCTGGATCACGCCGGAGAATTCGATCTGGGCGCGGCGCGGCAGGTCCAGGTTGTGTTCACTCTTGAGCAGGTACGCCACACCGCCCTTGCCGGACTGCGAGTTCACACGGATCACTGCTTCGTAGCTCCGGCCGATGTCCTTCGGATCGATCGGCAGGTACGGGACACCCCACTCCAGTTCGTCCACGGTCTTGCCGGCGGCTGCAGCCTCCTTCTCCATGGACTCGAAGCCCTTCTTGATGGCGTCCTGGTGGGAGCCTGAGAAGGCAGTGAACACCAGGTCGCCGCCGTAGGGGGAACGCTCGGGTACGGGCAGCTGGTTGCAGTATTCGACCGTCCGTCGGATTTCATCCATGTTGGAGAAGTCGATCTCCGGGTCCACGCCCTGACTGAACATGTTCATGCCCAGGGTGATCAGGTCCACGTTCCCGGTCCGCTCACCGTTGCCGAAGAGACAGCCTTCGATCCGGTCTGCCCCGGCCAGGTAACCCAGTTCCGCGGCGGCCACGCCGGTTCCGCGGTCATTGTGCGGGTGGAGGGAGAGGATGATCGCCTCACGGTTGGCGAGGTTGCGGTGCATCCATTCGATGGAGTCCGCGTAGACGTTGGGAGTGGCCATTTCCACGGTGGCCGGCAGGTTCAGGATCATCTGCCGGTCTGTGGAAGCCTCCAGGACCTCGGCGACGGCGTTGGAGATCCGCAGTGCGAAGTCCAGCTCGGTGCCGGTGTAGGACTCCGGGGAGTATTCGTACGTGACGTCGATGCCGCGCAGCTGCTCCTCGTACTTCTTGCACAGCCGCGCACCGGTCAGTGCGATGTCCACGATTCCGTCCTGGTCCGTGTTGAAGACAACCTTGCGCTGCAGCACGGAGGTGGAGTTGTACAGGTGGACGATCGCGCGGTCCGCGCCCTCAAGAGCTTCATACGTGCGTTCAATGAGGTGTTCACGGGACTGGGTGAGGACCTGGATGGTGACGTCGTCGGGGATCCGGTCGCCTTCGATCAGCTGGCGGACAAAGTCGAAATCCAGCTGCGAGGCGGACGGGAAGCCCACCTCGATTTCCTTGTACCCCATGTTCACCAGGAGGTCGAACATCTTGTGCTTGCGCTCGGGGGTCATGGGGTCGATCAGCGCCTGGTTGCCGTCACGAAGGTCAACGGCACACCAGCGGGGAGCCTTCGTAATGACTTTGTCCGGCCAGGTGCGGTCAGGCAGATCCACACTGATCTGGTCCTGGAAGGGAACGTATTTGTGGATCGGCATACCGGAGGGCTGCTGTGCGTTTCGCATAATGTCTGGGGTGGCCTTTTCTTGTTAGATCTTCAGAAATGGTGGCCGGGCAACACAAACTCCGCAGCGAGGGTTCGGCCTAAACAGTTGTTTGCGTGGCCTCGCCGCGGCAGCTAAGAAGGAAGTTCTCTGCGCGCACGAGCCCAGACTAGCACGCACGTTCCGGGGGTACGGAAAACTCAGTAACCGAACGCCGACTGGCACGTAACCTGCGCCGCCGTCTGTCCCGTCAGCCCGCCAAGGTCCCCGGTATCTTCCATGGTGTTCCCCTTGGTGAAGTCGGCACCTACCTGCACGACGACGCCGCTCACCACGGAGCTGGCGCTCACCTGGGATGCGGGGATGTTCAGCGCCTCGGCAACCTGCAGGGCCATGGCGTCGTAGCCGGGGGTGAAGAAGACCTGTGTACCGGGCGTGGTGGTCTCAGAGAGGCCGCCGGCAATCGCCTGGGCGAAGCCTTCACTGAGCAGGTACTCAGCCAGCTCCGCGTCGCGGCCGCTTTCGGATCCGTTGATCCCGTCCAGCAGGGTCACCGGGATGGCTGCCGGGTCGATGGCCGGCTCGGTCGGTTCCGGGGATGGAGTTTCGGAGCCGGGGGTCTCGGTTCCGGGAGCGGCGGGTTCCTCCGCAGCAACACCAATGGGCTGGTCCGCTACCAGCGCGTCAAAGAGCGGCTGGGCAGCGGCTTCGTCCAGGACGAGCCGGTTGGGGTCCAGCTCGTAGGGAACCACCGGAACAGTTACGAATGCAACGCTGCCGAGGTCAACGTCCTTCAACCGGCCGGCCATTGCAATCAGTGTGGGAATGTCGGTGAGTCCCTCATCCACGGTGAGGTTCTTGGTGACCGTGTCGGCAATGGAGTAGAGGCGAGGAAGGTTGTTAAGCGTCCCCTCTCCCTGGACCTTGCGGACCATGGAAGCAAGGAAGCTTTGCTGCGCCTTGATGCGGCCCTCGTCGCCGCCGTTTCCGAAACCGTGCCGGGTGCGCAGGAAGGCCAATGCCTGGTCTCCCTGGATGCTGGAGACGCCGGCAGGAATGTTGAGTCCGGAGAGCGGGTCGTCCACCGGCTGGTTCACGCAGACTTCCACGCCGCCCAGGGTGTTGGACAGTTCCTTGACGGCATTGAAATCGGCCATCATGAAGTGGTCGATGCTAAGCCCGGTCAGCTCGTTGATCGCAGCCACCGTGCAGCCGGGGCCGCCGTTGCCCAGGGCACCGTTGAGCTGGGCCAGGTCCATGGCCTGGTATTCCAGCCCGGATTCGGGGTCGGTGCATGCAGGCAGGGCCACCAGCAGGTCCCGGGGGAAGCTGACCACTGTCACATGGGAACGGTCCGCTGCCATGTTGACCAGCATCATGACGTCAGAGTTGTTGGAGTCCTGCCCCTCACGGTTGTCCGTGCCCAGCACCAGGATCTGCATGGAATCCGTGTTGGTGTCCGCAGGGATCTCGTTCTGGCCCTGGCCAATGTTCAGCGGCTTCGTGTCGAAGTTGCTCTGCAGTCTCAGCAGCTGCACACCGGCGAACACCAGTCCGGAGACCAGCGTGAGGGAAAGCAGCACCGCGATCGAGGCCAGGACAGGATGTCCGCCGCGGGCGGCACCGCTGCCAAGGTGACGGCCGCCTGGTGCGGTGGCGGTCCGTCGTCGGCTTGCTGTGGCAGATCCGGAGGGACCATGACCTGTAGCGGCACGGCGTGATGGCATAGCCGTTCCCTCCCGTGGATCTGATACTGATGGCTTGCGAAAATGGATGAACAAAG
>JBELYP010000106.1:0-10435 GCA_040273995.1 Arthrobacter sp. | reverse complement strand
AGCTGGAGCACCCAGCCGATCACCGGGCCAGGCGGTTTGGACAGGAAGGCGCAGGTAGCTATCAGGGCAGCCGCCAGGAGAATCCCGCCCGTCAGGATAGCCACTGGCGCCACGCGGTCCCGCTGCAGGCCGAAGACCGCCAGCGTGCCGAAGAGCACCACAAAGGCCTCCAGGCTCAGGACCGTGGAAGCGAACATCACGCGGATGGACCGGCGCTTTTTGGGCATGCCCGGGCGCCACTCACGCTGGGCTTTGGTCATTCGTGCCATGTGCTTACTTTCCGAGAAGGGTGCGCGCTTCCGCGACCACCGTGATGGAGCCAATCACCAGGACGCCGCCGGCGAGGTCGTTGTTTTCCTCTGCCTTGGCCACGGCCCACTCGATGGCGTCATCGAGGGCCGGTTCAACCTGGATGTCCTCGTCTGCGAATCCGGCGTCCACCGCGTCCTGGACCAGTTCGTCCGCCGGAATGGCGCGCGGTGAGCTGGACTGGGTGAGGCAGATGCCGGAGACAATGTCGCCGAGCACGTCGCGCAGCTCAGCCAGGATCCCGACGGCGTCCTTCTCGCCCAGGATGCCCACCACCAGCACCAGGGAGGAGAGGTTGAAGGATTCAAGCACGGCCTGGGCGCTTGCCTTCGCGCCGGCCGGGTTGTGTGCGGCGTCCACAATGATCGTGGGGGCGGTGCGCACCACTTCCAGGCGTCCCGGTGAGGTGACGGTCTGGAAACCGGTGCGCAGCAGGTCCGCGTCCAGTTCCTTGGCTCCGCCGCCGATGAAGGCCTCCAGGGCCGCGACGGCGACAGCCGCGTTCTGCGCCTGATGTTCCCCGTGCAGCGGTACCAGCAGGTCCTCGTAGCGCCCGGCGAGTCCGTTAACGGTCACCATCTGGCCGCCGACGGCCATCATCCGGGATTCGACGCCGAACTCAATGCCTTCGAAGCGGAACGGGACGCCTGCCTCGTTGGCCTTTTCCAGCAGCACCTGCGCGGCCTCCACAGGCTGCGCGGCGCTGACCAGGAAGCCGTTTTCCTTGATGATGCCGGCCTTCTCCAGGGCGATGTCAGCGACGTGGTCCCCCAGCAGTTCGGTGTGGTCCAGGGAAATCGGGGTCACCACGGAGACGGTCCCGTCCCCCACGTTGGTGGCGTCGGTGATCCCGCCCAGGCCTACCTCGATTACGGCGACGTCCACCGGTTCGTCCGCGAAGACGGCGAACGCCAGGATGGTCACGCACTCAAAGTACGTCAGGCGCGGTTCACCCGCGGCGTCCAGTTCGGCGTCGACCATCTCCAGGTAGGGACGGATTTCGTCCCAGATCCGCACAAATGTCTCATCCGCTACAGGCTCGCCGTCAATGCTGATCCGCTCGGTGACCTTGCTCAGGTGCGGGCTCGTGTAGCGGCCGGTGCGCAGCCCGTAGGCGCGCAGCCCGCCCTCGATCAGCCGCGCCGTCGAGGTTTTGCCGTTGGTTCCGGTGATGTGGATGATCGGGAACGCTTTGTTCGGCTCGCCCAGGATTTCCATGGCACGGAACAGCGGAGCCATGCGCGGCTCCATCTTGTTTTCCGGGGCACGGCTGAGCAGCTCGGCGTACACGCTCTCCACGGAGAAGCCGTCGATGGAGCCCGAGGGGCCGTCTTGGGTGCTCATCAGATCTTCTCCACTGTCACGGTGAATGAATCGTCCTTGTCCCCGGAGCCGTCAACCACCAGTTCCCCGGTCAGGGTCTCGGCCTTGACCAGGTCAGCATTGGCTTCCAGGGCCGCCGCCGCCTGCGCCCCGGTAACCACCGTGGTGCGGATGCGGTCGCTGATGTGCAGGTCTGCGTCGCGGCGGGCCTGCTGGATGGCGCGGATGGCATCGCGGGCGGTACCTTCCGCGGCCAGCTCGGGGGTGACCTCGGTGTTCAGGACCAGGAAGCCGCCGCCGGGCAGGACTGCCACGGCTTTCGAGGACTCACCTTCGCCCGATTCAACCACGGTCTCCAGGGTGTACTCGTGCGGTTCCAGGGCCAGGCCGCCGGCAGTGACGGTTCCATCCTCGGCAACGGACCAGTCCCCCGACTTGGAGGCCTTGATAGCCGTTTGCACGTTCTTGCCCAGCCGCGGACCGGCGGCCCGGGCGTTGACAACGAGCTTCTGCGTGATCCCGAACTCGGCCGGGTCGGCGGAGCCGGCTTCGACCAGGCGGACGGACTTGAGGTTCAGTTCATCGGCGATGATGGCCGCGAACTGCCCCTCGAGTGCCTCGGCGTCCGGAGCCACCACGGTCATCTCGGACAGCGGCAGCCGTACGCGGAGGTTCGCTGCCTTGCGCAGGGAGGAGCCGACAGAGGCGATCTTCCGGGTCAGGTCCATCCGGGCCACCAGGTCCGGATCCCGCGGGAAGGCACCGGCTTCGGGCCAGTCGGTCAGGTGCACGGAGCGCCCGCCGGTCAGGCCGCGCCAGATTTCCTCGGTGACCAGGGGCAGCAGCGGAGCAGCGACGCGGCAGAGCGCTTCGAGGCAGGTGTAGAGCACGTCGAAAGCCTGGGTGTCTTCGTCGAAGAACCGGGTTCGGCTGCGGCGGACGTACCAGTTGGTGAGGGTGTCCATGTAGGCGCGCAGCATCTCGCAGGCCACGGACACATCATAGGTGTCCAGCGCCGTCGTCATGTTCCGGATGAGGTCTCCGGTGGCGGCCAGCATGTAGGTGTCCAGCGGTTCCGTGGACTCGTGGCGCAGGGTTGCCTCGTAGCCGGCACCGTTGTTTGCGGCGTTGGTGTAGAGAGTGAAGAAGTGCCACACGTTCCACAGCGGCAGGATGACCTGGCGGACGCCGTCGCGGATGCCCTGCTCGGTGACAACCAGGTTGCCGCCGCGCAGGATCGGAGAAGCCATGAGGAACCAGCGCATGGCATCGGAGCCGTCGCGGTCCAGGACCTCGGAGACGTCCGGGTAGTTCCGCAGGGACTTGGACATCTTCTGTCCGTCCGAGCCGAGGACGATGCCGTGGCTGATGACGTTGCGGAACGCCGGCCGGTCAAAGAGTGCCGTGGCCAGGATGTGCAGCGTGTAGAACCAGCCGCGGGTCTGGCCGATGTACTCCACGATGAAGTCGCCCGGGTTGTGGTGTTCGAACCAGTCGGCGTTCTCATGCGGGTAGTGGACCTGGGCGTAGGGCATCGAGCCGGAGTCGAACCAGACGTCCAGCACGTCCTCGACGCGGCGCATGGTGGACTTGCCGGTGGGGTCGTCGGGGTTGGGACGGGTCAGTTCGTCGATGAACGGACGGTGCAGGTCCGGCTGGCCTTCCTTGTTCAGCGGCAGCCGGCCAAAGTCCGCTTCCATCTCCGCGAGGGAACCGTAGACGTCGGTGCGCGGGTAGTTGGGATCATCCGAAACCCACACCGGGATGGGGCTGCCCCAGTAGCGGTTGCGGCTGATGGACCAGTCGCGGGCGTTTTCGAGCCACTTGCCGAACTGGCCGTCCTTGACGTTCTCCGGGATCCAGTTGATCTGCTGGTTCAGCTCGATCATGCGGTCCTTGATCTTGGTGACCTCCACGAACCAGGAGGAGACAGCCTTGTAGATCAGCGGGTTCCGGCAGCGCCAGCAGTGCGGGTAGGAGTGCTCGTAGCTGGCCTGGCGCAGCAGGCGGCCCTCGGCCTTCAGCTCGCGGGTGATCGGCTTGTTGGCATCGAAGGCCTGCAGGCCGGCGATTTCGGAGAGCGGTCCCTCACCGAACATGGGCAGGAACCTGCCGCCCTCGTCCACGGAAAGGATGACGGGGATGCCGTTGGCTTCGCAGACCTTCTGGTCATCCTCGCCGTAGGCCGGTGCCTGGTGAACAATGCCGGTGCCGTCGGTGGTGGTGACGTAGTCGGCTACGACAATCCGCCAGGCGTTGGCTGTGCCCCACTTCTCGGCGTCGGCGTAGTAGTCCCAGAGCGGAACGTAGCGCAGGCCCTCGAGCTCCTTGCCCGTGTGCACGGAGCTGACCGCGGCACGGGCCGCATCGGCGTCGTCGTACCCCAGGTCCTTGGCGTAGGAGGCAACCAGGTCTTCAGCGAGCAGGAAGCGGGCCTCACCGGCCGTTCCCTGGTCCAGCAGAGTGCCGTTGGGGCCGGCGGGCACGACGGCGTAGCGCACGTCAGGCCCGACGGCCAGGGCCATGTTAGTGGGCAGGGTCCACGGGGTGGTGGTCCAGGCGATTGCGTTGACGCCTTCGAGTTCGGCGGAGAGCACGTTGTCTCCGGCGATGATCGAGAAGGTAACGGTGACGGTCTGGTCCTGGCGCATCTTGTAGACGTCGTCGTCCATGCGCAGTTCGTGGTTGGAGAGCGGGGTCTCGTCCTTCCAGCAGTACGGCAGCACCCGGAAGCCGCTGTAGGTCAGGCCCTTTTCATGCAGGGTCTTGAACGCCCAGATGACGGACTCCATGTACTCGACGTTGAGCGTCTTGTAGTCGTTTTCGAAGTCCACCCAGCGTGCCTGGCGGGTCACGTAGTCCTGCCACTCGCCGGCGTACTTCATGACCGAGGCGCGGCAGGCATCGTTGAACTTGTCGATGCCCATCTTCTCGATCTGGACCTTGTCGCTCATGCCGAGCTGCTTCATTGCCTCAAGCTCAGCCGGCAGACCGTGGGTGTCCCAGCCGAAGCGGCGCTCAACGCGGTGTCCGCGCTGGGTCTGGTAGCGGGCCACCAGGTCCTTGACGTAGCCGGTCAGCAGGTGGCCGTAGTGGGGCAGGCCATTGGCGAAGGGAGGGCCGTCGTAGAAAACGAACTCGTTGGAGCCGTCTTCGCCGGCGGGCCGGGCATCAATGGAGGCCTGGAAGGTGCCGTCCTCGTCCCAGTACTTCAGGACCCGCTCTTCGATCTCGGGGAACCTGGGTGAGGAGGCTGCTGCTTCGGCGGAATCGCCCGTGGAGGCCTTGGGGTAGATCTGTGGCATGTTCGTCATCCTGGTAGCGGCAAGTGAATCTGGCTGTAAATACAGGATGCAAGGGCGAACTTTCCTCCCCTGCGCGAACGCCGGGGATAAGCCGCGGTACCACCTCGCTTGCCGCCGTCGTACTCCCGCTTGTCCCGGGTGCGCGACGGCTGCCGCTCATTGACTGCTGTGACGGGCTTACCCGTCCGGTTCTACTGGGCGCCCCTAAGCGGGGCGCTGTTCTTCCGGAAGCTCGCCGGTGATGGCCGGGTCAAAGCTGCTTGGGCCAGTTTAGGCCACGGCCGGGGCGGATGTCGAAGCCCCGGCCGTGGAGTCTAGCGGCGGATGACTTTGTGCTGCGCTGCCTGGGCCACGGGGCGGATGACTACCTGGTCCAGGTTGACGTGGTGCGGGGCGTTCAGGGCGTAGGCCATGACATCGGCAACGTCCTCAGCCATGAGGGGCTTTGCGACGCCGGCGTAGATTTTCTCCGCGGCAGCCGCGTCGCCGAGCCGGTTCAGGGAGAACTCCTCCGTCTTCACCATGCCGGGCAGGATCTCGATGACGCGCACGTTGTGTTCGGCTTCCTCCAGGCGCAGTGCCTGGGTCAGCGCTTCCTCTCCGGCCTTGGCAGCACAGTAGCCGGCTCCCCCGTCGTAGGCGGCGAGCGCGGCCGTGGAGGTCAGCATGAGGATGGATCCTTCGCCGTTTTCCCGCAGGGCGGGCAGGAAGGCCTGCGTGACGTTCAGTGCGCCGAGGACGTTGACGTTGTACATCCGTACCCAGTCTTCCGGATTGCCGGTTGCCACCGGGTCCATTCCAAACGCGCCGCCGGCGTTGTTGACGAGGGCGTCCACTCCCCCGTCAGCCAGTACTTCGCGGGCCATGGACTCCACGGAGCTGCGGTCGGTGACGTCGCAGGCGATGATCCGGGCGCCGGTCTCCTCCGCGAGTTCCTTCAGCCGGTCTTCCCGGCGGGCGACGGCGATTACGTCCCAGCCCGTCTTCCGCAGGGCGCGGACTGCTGCCGCACCAATTCCCGAGCTTGCTCCGGTCACTATCACGCGCTTGTTCGTCATGACCGCTACCCTAGCGAACCGCTGTCTTGCTGACCGGGTGCGGCTCGTGCTGTGTCTGCGCGGGGTGCGGGGTGCTGTGTCTGCGCGGGCGGTGGACGGGGTGTCCCCGCTGCGTAGCGCTGCGTAGTTTCCCAGCCGCCAGTGCTGGAGGGACTCCTGGGACGACGTCCTGCACGGTTTCCCAGCTGTTGCTGGAGTATCTCTTGGGATGCCGGGCCGGTCCAGTTTTCCAGCCCTCGTTGCTGGTGTGACCTCTGAGGTCCCACCGGTGGTCCTGCGCAACAACGGCTGGGATTCCATGCGCGGCGCTGCCAATTCAGCCTCGGGCCTGGCACACATTCCCAACCGTCGTTACACCAGTGGCTGACGGGACTCCGAGCCGCATTATTTCCCAACTACCGTTGCTGGTGTGACCCCTGAGATCCCACCGGTGGTCCTGCGCAACAACGGCTGGGATTCCATGCGCGGCGCTGCCAATTCAGCCTCGGGCCTGGCGCACGTTCCCAACCGTCGTTACACCAGTGGCTGCCGGGACTCCGAGCCGCACTGTTTCCCAGCCCCCGTTACCGGTGCGGTTCCTGTGCTCCAGACGCTGCACAGTTTCCCAGCCCTCGTTACCCATGTGGCCCCCGGGACTCCAGCGCGCGTAGTTTCCCAGCGCCTGTTACTGGTGTGGTCGCTGTGCTCCCACCGGGATCACCAGTAACAGTCGATGGGATCGCTGACAGACTTCGCGCAAGCTAAGGCTAGTGTGGCCCAGCTAGTGTGGCCCCATGAACAACGGTGCGCGGATCAAGTGGCTGGACCTGCCTGTGTCAGTCCGCTCGGCAGTCGAGTCCATCGCCGGCGGACCCGTTGTCGAGGCCCGGTCCCAGGCCGGCGGGTACTCGCCGGGAAGCGCTGACCGCATCGTGACTGCCAACGGACGGCGAGCCTTCGTGAAGGCGGTCAGCAGTTCGCCAAACCCTGAGTCTCAACACCTGCACCGCAGGGAAGCGCGGATCATGGGCGTGCTTCCAGACGATCTGCCTATCCCGCGGTTTCTGGGAATGCACGACGACGGTGAGTGGACGGCTCTGGTCTTCGACGATATTGCTGGTCGTCATCCTCTGCTGTCCGGCACTGATCTAGCCGCTGTTCTCACTGCACTCGACCAGATTTCTGCACGGCCGCTGCCGGCTCGGAATCTAGCACTGCTCCCGCTGCTGGCTGACGAGCTGCGCCATGATTTTGGCGGCTGGGAGAGGCTGCGCGATGAACCTCATCCGGGGATTGGCCCATGGGCGGCGAGGAACCAAGGACGCCTTGACTCGCTCTCCGCCGCCGCCGCAGATGCTCTTATGGGTCATGGGCTGGTACACGGCGACCTCCGTGCCGACAACCTTCTCATCGACAGGGAAGGAAAAGCGGTCCTGGTCGACTGGCCCTGGGCAGCCCGAGGCGCTCCCTGGTTCGATGCCTTGTCGGTGCTCATCGATGCACGGGTTAGCGACCCATCATGCAATACCGAGGCGGCGCTCCATGAACATGGAGTCTTCGCCGGGTCCGAACCGCAACAGGTCAACGCCGTGCTTGCGGGCCTGGCGGGATACTTCCTCGACAGTGCACGGCGGCCTCCTCCTCCAGGGCTGCCCACTTTGCGTGCTTTCCAACAGGCCGAAGGGGATGCCTGCCTCGCCTGGCTCCGGGAGCGGCTGGAGCCAGCACCGAACCGTTGACTCCGCTTGCATCCGTGTTCTGCGGCCCTCCCCTCCTCTCGCACCGCTTAGTCCCGTACGGTTTCCCAGCCACCGTTGCTGGTGTGACAGCTGAGATCCCTTCGGGCGCCGTGCGGAACGACGCCTGGGATTCCCTGCGCGGCACCACCTATTCAGCCCCGGGCCAGGGCGGTACGGACCAGGCGAATGAACTCATCCGGGCTCCGGAGGATCATCTCAGCAGTGATACGCAGGGTTATGAACCCACGGGCAGTGGCCCGATTCCATCTGGCCCGGTCATTCCGATATTCAGTCCGGCCGCTGTGAAACTCGTACCCGTCCAGTTCAACAATGAGCCGTTCTCCAACCAGGAAATCCACCCGGCCTACTCCATCGATCATCACCTCCCACCGAACAGAAAACCCCGCCGCGCACAGGTGGTAGCGGGCACAAACCTCCAGCGGAGAAGCCGTCTTCCGGCTCACACCTTCCAGCAGGGCACGGATACGCCAGTCCTGCGGCCGGCTGAAGGCACGGATCAGCACAGTCTTCGAGACGGCGTTGCGGGCTACGGCCGATTCAGCAATCACTAGGGCCTGCAGCGGCGGCAGGCACCGAAAGGCGTCCAGGACAACAGCCGACGGTGAGCACACCAGTCTGGCTGCCGACCTTTTGCCCCGATGGATCCGCACCCCGGCAACGGCTAAAGCCTTGTCGGCCCGCAGGTGGAGGGCCTCAGGAGCATCCAGGACCCACCAGCCCTGTAGCCGCGCCGCAGAAACACACGTGAGGGACGTTCCCAGCGAGGCCGCTTCAATCAACTCAGCCGGAGCATCCTTCAGTCCGTAGTATCCGCGGCCGACACGCTGCAGGACACCGCTCCGCTGCGCAGCAGCAACCTTCGCACGGCCAAACCCGTTGGCTGCGAGCGCTCCCGCGCTGATGACCCCGAGGTGCGCCCGGCACACTGCTTCCACCGGCAGCACTGTCTCCATCGCATCCACGGTCCCAGCCTGCACGGCGCCCGCATCTGGGACGCTCTAACCACCCAAGACTGTGGATCCTGCCCCCGCCTCCACTCGAAGGAGCCCGGTTGTGCAGGGACGGACGACGCCGGCGAAAGGTTTCCAGCGCACAGTTTCCCACCGCCCGTTACAGGTGTACGTCAATGAGACCCCGACCGGCCCAGCCGTAACCAGGACTGGGAAACCGCGCGCCTCCGCGTGCACATGAGGTGGGAACCTGCGCACAATCCGCCCCAGCCGTAACGAGGACAACGAGGACTGGGAACCTGCGCGCCTCCACGTGCACACAGGGTGGGAACCAAAGAGGCGGACTGTCCCCGCGCGGCGGCCGCAGGATGCCAGGACCAGCCCGGGGGCGTCACTCACCCAAGGACGCTGTGCGAAGCTTGTTTTATGCCGCGCGCCGACAGAATCCCCGCGTGGGTCCGCCGTACGGGCATTGAAGTGGCCGGGTGGACCCTGATTGTGCTGGGTGCTGCAGCGCTGGTGCTGCCCGGGCCCGGCCTGCTCATGCTGGTCGCCGGGCTGGCTATCCTCTCCCTGCGCTACCACTGGGCCAGCCGCTGGCTGCACCCGGTCAAGGTCCAGGCCTACCGTGCCGCCGAACAGGGCGTGCAGTCCTGGGGCCGGATCCTCATTGCCCTGACAAGTGCATCCACCCTGATCGCGGCCGGAATCACGTGGGGTCTCTGGCGCAGGGTTCCCGCGTGGTGGCCGCTGGAAGACAGGTGGTGGCTTCCGGGCGGTTGGACCACCGGCACAGCCCTCATCCTTTCCGGCTGCATAGCCATGGCCCTGGTGGGTTACAGCTACGTAAGGTTCCGCCCCAACAAGTAATCCCGCAGCGCCACGGCTTCATTCTCCTGCTCATTGCGGGCCCCAAAGAGAAGCACGGTATCCGGCCGGCCGGCACACTGGCGGGCAAAGTCCGCCACCGCCGCGTTTTCTTCGAGTTCCTGCACGTATCGCTCCGTGAAGCCTTCCCAGCGCTCCGGCCGGTGAGCGAACCACTCCCGCAGCTCCGTGCTGGGCGCTGCGTCCTTGAACCATTCGTCCAGTTCTGCCCGTGCCTTGGAAACCCCGCGCGGCCAGAGCCTGTCCACCAGCACCCGGAAGCCGCCGTCGGGCTCTGCATAAATGCGCCGCACGCGCAGCCGGGACGGATCCAATTCAGCCATGCACCGGATGCTAGGCGCACGTTATCCACCCCGGAAGAGGAGGACCGAATAGACCGGCCGGTGCCGCCGACACAGATGACGGCGGTGCCGGCGCCCGTGGGAGAATGGCACCATGGCTGACAATATCCCGGGCACAGACACGCCCGCTGCGACCGTTTCCGTTCCTGACAAACCCGCCCTCGAAGGGCTGGAAGAGACCCTTAGCCGCCGCTGGCGCGAAGAAGGCACCTACGCCTTCAACCCGGACACGGGCCGGGACGAGGTCTACTCGATCGACACTCCCCCGCCCACCGCTTCGGGGTCACTGCACGTGGGACACATGTTTTCCTACACGCAGACCGACGTCCTGGCCCGCTACCAGCGGATGAAGGGCAAGAACGTCTTCTACCCGATGGGCTGGGATGACAACGGCCTGCCCACTGAACGCCGGGTGCAGAACTACTACGGTGTGCGCTGCGATCCCACCAAGCCGTATGACCCGGACTACCGTCCCCCGGCAACGGCCCCGAAGAACCAGCGCGACTTCGACGTCATCTCCCG
>JBELYP010000105.1:0-10518 GCA_040273995.1 Arthrobacter sp. | reverse complement strand
ACCTGGCTTCCCCGCAACGGACGTCCCCACGGGGAAGCGCTCGAAGCCGCCGTGCGGAACGCCGTGGCTGTCCCGGGCTACGCCACCGTGGAACGTGCCTCAGATGCCGCCCCGGCACCGGCCCGCCGCCAGGAACTGGAAGACGTAGACATTGACTCGGTGATCCTCTGGGAAACGCCGGCCCGGCTGGCGCCGGAAGTGGTTGAGAACTCTCCCAGCCCTAACACCCCGGCCGGCGCGCTGCCGTTCTATGCCTGGATTGCCGGTGAAGCCGCGGTGGTCCGCGGACTGCGCCGTTACCTGGTGCGCGAGGCCGGGATCGACCGCAAGCAGGTGGCTTTCATGGGGTACTGGCGGCAGGGCCGGGCCGAAGCATCGTAGGATCCCCGCTGCGTGCAGGTGAGCCGGAACCGCCCGCACTGCTGTTGTACGCGCCACGGCACCCTGTTTGATTTCACACAAAAGCTCCGACTGTCAAGAGCGCCCGCCTAAGCTGGAAAGAAATCACTTCCACTTTATGCCTGGCTCTCGCACGCCCGGATGAGGCATCCCCGCAGTACTGACAGAACTGTTGTCTATCCACAGTGGAGAATGCGTGACCCCCAAAGTAAACGAGACTGCCCGGAACCTGGCTGACGCCCTGCGCCGGTACGCCACCGAAACGGCGGCCCGGTACCGGACAGCCGGCAGGCACGCCGGCCCGGACACGGAACACCGGGGAATTTCCCTTTCCTTACCCCCGCAGCTGCAGGATCTGCTCCGGCAGGCCAAGAAATACAGCACGCCGGCCCGCAAGACTGCGGCGCTGGGAACCGGTGCCTCGCTGCTGCTCAGCGGCATGGTTTTCGGCGTGGCCGAAGCAGCCACTGTCGCTGCCCCGGAGACCGTAGCCGAACGCCAGCTGGTCAATACGCAGCCGGTCCCCGAACCTGCGCCTGTTGATCCTGCTCCGCCGGCTGAGGAAGGCGTGGGTTCAACAGCACCGGTGGAGGAACCCCCTGCCAAGCCGTCCGTTCCGGTGGACAACCTCACCATCACCTCGGAGTTTGGCTGGCGGATCAATCCCATGACCGGTTACGGCCAGGAATGGCACACCGGCACCGATTTCCGCGGCGCGCTCGGCTCCGATGTGCGCTCCGCCCGGAACGGAACGGTGGTGGAAGCCGGCTGGCACACCAACGGCGGCGGCGGGCTGCGAATCGTCGTTGACCACGGCGACGGCGTCCAGACCACCTACAACCACCTG
The DNA here is from genome assembly GCA_040273995.1 of Arthrobacter sp. Classification (GTDB taxonomy): domain Bacteria; phylum Actinomycetota; class Actinomycetes; order Actinomycetales; family Micrococcaceae; genus Arthrobacter_B. The sequence continues at coordinate 9,272 of JBELYP010000105.1, read as the reverse complement.
AATGACATTAGGGTCGAACAAGGCCAGACGGTCGGTGAGGGCCAGGTCATCGGCGGCGTAGGCAGCACCGGAAACTCAACCGGCCCGCACCTGCACTTTGAAGTGCTGGTCAACGGCGAATACATCGACCCCATGAGCTGGCTCTAGGGCACATACGCAATCAGCCCCCGCACGGCGGGGGCTGATGCGTTTACCCGTCCAGCGGGTTAGGGCTCAGGGTTGGTCAGGATGGCCGGGTCCTTCTTCCCATGGGGCATGCGGATCCGCAGGGCGCTCGGATCAACCCGCAGCGACAGGCGCGTGGCGCTGCCCAGATGGTCCCCGTCCATCTCGAAGTCCTGCGGCGCATCGGCCCAGATATCCGCGCTGCGGCACTGGAAGTACTCCACCGCGGTTCCCCGGCCCTTCCCGCGGCGCAGCAGTCCGGCCACGACCGAGAGCCAGCCCAGGCGTCCCTTGGGTGCCATGGTCATGATGTCCAGCAGCCCGTCGTCGATTTTCGCGCCGGGAAAGACTTCCAGTCCGCCCATGATCTTGCCGCAGTTTCCGCCCATCACGCTGCGCAGGCGGCGGGAGAAGGGCTTTCCGCCGTCGATCGAAATCATGGTCTTCACCGGTTTGCCCGGCAGGTTCCGGATCCCGGCGTCCACGTAGGCCAGCCAGCCAACGCGGTCCTTCAAAGCAGAGTTCGTGTCTCCCATCATCACTGCGTCATAGCCGAGGCCGGCCATCACCAGGAAAATCTCGCTGTCCACGGCCTCATCCACCTTGACGTGCACCACGTCAATGCGCCGTTCCGTTCCGGTCAACGCGGTGCGGACCGCTCCGGCAGGATCATCGACGGGGACGTCAAGGTTCCGGGCCAGCAGGTTGCCCGTGCCCAGCGGCAGCAGCCCCAGCGGGGTGTCGGTGCCTGCCAGCTCTGCCGCCACGCAGCGCACGGTACCGTCTCCGCCGGCCGCAATAACGACGTCGGCCCCTTCTTCCAGCGCCTGCCGCGCCATGCCGTGGCCGGGATCCTCCGCTTCGGTCTCCAGCCAGAGCGGCGCAGCCCACCCCTCCTCGGCGCAGACTTCCTCCACCAGCGCGCGGATGTCCACGTCGGTCTTCTTGGTGGGGTTAATGACGACGGCGGCGCGCCGCCCGGGGGAGTGCGCGGCGGGTTCTGCTGCGCTCTGCGTCGAGGACTGGCTGGACATGATGCCCTTCGATAGATGGGAGTGTTCCGGCTCTGAGTCTAGACTGCGCCCGGCCGGCAGCGTGAAGAACGGCTTGTAGGCTGTGGGGGTGACTTTCTCGCAGCGATACGTGGCCCTTGGAGATTCCTTTACCGAAGGTGTGGGGGACTGGGACTCCTCGCGCCCCAACGGTGTCCGCGGCTGGGCGGACCGGGTGGCGGAGCAGCTCGGCCTGGCCGATCCCTCCTGGGGCTACGCCAACCTGGCCATCCGCGGAAAAAAGCTGCGCCAGGTCATCGATGAGCAGATTGAGCCGGCACTGGCGCTGGAACCCACGCTGGTGAGCATCTATGCCGGCGGCAATGACATCCTGCGCCCCAAGGTAGACATCGATGCCATTGTCCAGGCCTACGATTCCGCGATCGGCCGGCTGCGGTCTTCCGGAGCGGCCGTGCTGGTCTTTACCGGCTTCGACTCGGGCCAGTCGCCCGTTTTCGGCCGGACGCGCGGCCGCACGGCACTGTACAACGAGCTGGTGCGCGAAGCCGTAGACGCACATGGAGCGATCCTGGTGGACTACTGGCGCCTGAAGGTGCTCCAGGATGAGCGGTACTGGGACGTGGACCGCCTGCACATGTCACCGGCAGGTCACATCCTGACAGCGAAAAAGGTTCTTGAGGTCCTGCGTGCCACCGATTCCATTGACGTCCCCGAGCTGGACACGCTTCCGGCCCGTGACCGCATCCAGCGGCTTCGGCATGACGCGAAGTGGGCCCGCGAATACCTCGGCCCGTGGGTTGGGCGGCGCCTGCGCGGAGTCTCCTCAGGCGATAATCTCAGCGCCAAATTCCCGGGGCTGGTGCAGCTCGCTCCGCAGGGCTGAGAAGGGCCCGCAGCGGAGAAACGGCCTCGAATAATCCCGGGTGTGACTCACTTCACAATATTGGTTGAGTGCCGCTCAGGTGTTGGCCACTATGGGTCCTGCCGCGCAGCCGAATTGAGATAAGCACCCTTGCGATTCGGGAATATCCGTCCATTTTTCTAGACTTATGGGTCTGCCGGCCCTGTGCCGGCGCGCAGGGATGCACCACCCCTCAGCAGATGACCTCTAGAGAAAAGGCCCAAATGCAGCAGGAAGCACCTGATTCGAGCACCGCTCCGCCCGGTTCACTCCCGGGCGCCGCGGCCCGCAAGCCGAAGCGCACCCCGCTTCGCCGCCGCCGGCTTGAGGTAGAAGACGTCAACGTGGTTGACCATTCCATGATGAAAAAAGCCGTCGGAGGCACCGTCGTCGGCAACACCATGGAATGGTTCGACATTGGCGTATACGGTTACCTCGCCGTCACCATGGGCGCCGTCTTCCTTTCCGACGCCGATCCCTCCGCCCAGCTGCTCTTCAGCCTGGGCGTGTTCGCGGCGACCTTCATTGCCCGCCCGCTGGGCGGCGTCGTGTTTGGACGCATTGGCGACCGGATCGGCCGGCAGAAAACCCTCGCCGCAACGCTGATCATGATGGCAGCGTCCACCTTCGTCATTGGCCTGCTCCCCGGTTATGCCCAGATTGGCATGGCCGCTCCCGTGCTGCTGGTCCTCATGAAGCTCCTGCAGGGCTTCAGTACCGGTGGCGAATATGCGGGCGCCACCACGTTCGTCTCCGAATACGCTCCGGACAAGCGCCGCGGCTTCCTGGCCAGCATCCTGGACCTCGGCAGCTACATGGGCTTCGCCCTTGGCGCGCTGACAGTCTCAACCCTCCAGCTGACCCTCAGTGAAGAAACCATGCTGGACTGGGGCTGGCGCATCCCGTTCCTGATCGCCGGACCGCTTGGCGCCATTGCCATCTACTTCCGCCTGAAGATCGAAGAGTCCCCGGCCTTCCAGGCCACCCTGGACGCCCAGGAGGAGCAGGCTGCTTCCGCGGCAGGCAAGGACCTGGACAAGGATTCTGTTGCTCAGGGCCCCTTCGGCATCTTCCGCACCTACTGGCGTCCGATTGTGCTGGCCATGGTCCTCGTGGCGGCGGCGAATACCGTTGGCTACGCCCTAACGTCCTACATGCCTTCCTACCTCACTGACTCGAAGGGCTACGATCCGCTCCACGGCACCTTGCTGACCATCCCGGTCCTGGTGGCCATGGCACTGTGCATTCCGCTGACCGGGCGGCTTTCGGACCGGATCGGCCGACGGCCGGTGCTGTGGATGGGTGCCGGCAGCACCATTGTGCTTGCCGTCCCGGCCTTCGTCCTCATCGATCAGGGGCCCATTTGGACCACGCTGCTCGGCCTGGGCCTGCTGGCCATACCGGTGACCTTCTATGTTGCCAACCTGGCCTCCGCGCTGCCTGCGCTCTTCCCCACCGCCAGCCGCTACGGAGCCATGGGCATTGCCTACAACTTCGCCGTGGCGATCTTCGGCGGAACGGCCCCGCTGATCATGCAGGGCCTGATCACCGCCACCGGCAACGACATGATGCCTGCCTATTACCTGATGGCTACGTCGGCCGCCGGTGCCGTCGCCGTCGGCATCATGAAGGAATCGGCACGGCGTCCCATGCCCGGATCCATGCCGAGCGTTGCAACCGAGGAAGAAGCCCGCGAGCTGGTGGAGACGCAGGACGAAAACCCGCTGCTCGACGTGGATGCGCTTCCCTTCGATTCGGCGGCGCCCGGCGAAGCGGAAGCTGAGCGTGAGCCCACACGGTAGTGCCCGCCGCCGGGAGGCCACTCGGAGTTCCACTGAACGCTCAGTGGAACTCTGACTGGCCTCTCGGCGCGAGGCTTGAAGGATCAAGTGTCGTGAGAGAATTGCTTCCATGACGGAACAGCAGTCCGGCCCGTGGCTTACCCCGCAGGAGCGCAGCGCATGGCTGGCGCTCTACGCCGTGGCCACACGGCTGCCGGGAACCCTCGACGCAGATCTCTTCCGCCGGGCGCGGATAACGCTTTTCGACTACCACGTCCTGGCCATGACCTCGGAGGTTGAGGGCCGGCAGCTGGCAATGAGCGAGCTGGCGTCCCGCTCCAACGCTTCACTCTCCCGGCTCTCCCATGTTGTGAAGAAACTCGAACAGCGCGGCTGGATGCGCCGCTTCCCCTCGCCCACGGACGCCCGGGTAACCATGGCGGAACTCACCGATGAAGGCATGGGGGCTTTGGTTGAACTCGCTCCCGGCCATGTCGAAGCGGTCCGCCAAGCGGTCTTTGATGCCCTTGATGACCAGGACGTGGCAGATTTGACCCGTGTAGGCACAAAAGTACTCACGCTGCTCGATCCGGCCTCGGACCGTCCGGGTGCCCCAATCAAAGGAACCTGAATGCGCCAGCCGCGGATATTGACCATCATCCTTGCCGGAGGATCCGGGGGAAGGCTGGGGAGCCTTACGGACACCCGTGCCAAGCCGGCCATGCCGGTGGGAGGTTCCTACCGGCTGATCGACATCCCGCTCTCCAACCTCCACAACTCCGGACTCAGTGATGTCTGGATTGTTGAGCAGTATGAGCCGAAGTCCCTGAATGACCATCTGGTCAGCGGCCGTCCGTGGGACCTTGACCGCACCAACGGCGGGCTGCGTGTGCTCCCGCCCTACCAGGGTTCCGAGGGGGAAGGTTTCGCGGAGGGCAACGCTGACGCCCTGTACCGGCAGGTGGACTACATCCGGGAATACAACCCAGACCTGATCCTGGTACTCAGCGCCGACCATCTCTACCGGCTGGACTACCGCGACGTCATTGAAGCGCATACCTCTGCCGGAGCCGCGCTGACCGTAGTGAGCCACCGGATCAGCCATGAACCGTCCGAGCACGGGGTTCTGGAAGTGGAGAACGGAACCGTGACCGGTTTCGAATACAAGCCGGAGAAACCCAAGACTGACCTCATCGCCGCAGAAATCTTCCTGTACGACGCCGAGGTACTGCTGCGCAGCCTCGAAGAGCTGATGGAGCGGGACGGCAAGCTGGAGGACTACGGCGACCAGCTGCTTCCTTATCTCGTGGAGCGCGAAAAGGTCATTGAACACCGCCTGGACGGTTACTGGCGGGACATGGGCACCCCGGACAGCTATCACCAGGCGCACATGGACCTGCTGGAAGGGCACGGCATGGTCTTCGACGACCCGGCCTGGCCCATCCTTTCGGCGACGCCCCGCCGGCTGCCGGCCTTCGTGGGGGCAGCCGCCAAGGTGGAGACCAGCCTGCTGGCACCCGGTTCCCGGATAGACGGTGCAGTCACCCGCAGTGTCGTGGGACCGGACTGCCATGTTGAGCCCGGAGCCGAGGTGCATGGCTGCGTCCTGCTCGACGGAGTGCGGGTAATAACCGGTGCGCGGCTGCGGAACATGGTGGTGGATTCGGGGGCCGTAGTGGGAGGCGCAACCGACCTGGACGGCGCGAAAGAGGACCCGGAAACCGGGATCGCCGTCGTGACAGCGGCCGGAGCCCTGGAGATGCCCTCCGCTGATTAGCTGGTTTGGCTCAGGGCTCCGCACCGTTTAGGATAGGAAGGCGTTAAGTCGCGCCCATGATCTGGTTTGTTCCCGCAAGGGGCCGGACCAGGGCATTTGCGTGGCCGCCCGTGTAAACCTAGAATTGAAGGCTGTCACAGCGGATTACTGCTATGGCTGCCCGAACTTCACCGTCTTCCCCGCGGCGAGGCACTTCGGCTGGATCTCACCCCGCCAGGTCAACCTCCGGAAAGTCGCAGTAATAACGGTGTCAAAACTGGTGGCGGGACGCTCTTTATTGCAGGTGCCATGGCGGCATCGCCTGGTGCTTGTTTTTTGAGGACCGTCATATTTACTACAACTGGAGGAGAGATCATGGCAGCTTACTGCCAGGTAACCGGAGCTGTTCCCGGCTTTGGTCACAGCATTTCGCACTCGCACCGCCGCAACAAGCGTCGGTTCGACCCGAATATTCAGAAGAAGCGCTACTGGGTTCCGTCCCTGCGCCGCAACGTGACGCTGCAGGTTTCGGCCCGCGGCATCAAGACGATCGACGTCCGCGGCATTGACGCAGTCGTCACCGAACTCCTCGCGAAGGGTGTGAAGCTCTAGTGGCTAAGGACAAGGACGTTCGTCCTATCATCAAGCTGAAGTCGACCGCCGGCACCGGGTACACCTACGTGACCCGCAAGAACCGTCGTAACGACCCGGACCGCATGGTTCTGAAGAAGTACGACCCCAAGATCCGCCAGCACGTCGAATTCCGTGAGGAGCGCTAAGAATGGCAAAGAAGTCCAAGATTGCCCGCAACGAGCAGCGCAAGGTTGTTGTTGAGCGCTACGCTGCCAAGCGCCTCGAACTGAAGAAGACCCTGGTCGATCCGAACGCGACCGACGAAGCACGCGAAGCCGCACGCCTCGGCCTGCAGAAGCTGCCCCGCAACGCTTCCCCGGTACGCCTGCGCAACCGCGACCAGATTGACGGCCGCCCCCGGGGTACCCTCCAGAAGTTTGGTATTTCCCGCGTGCGTTTCCGCGATATGGCTCACGCCGGCGAACTGCCCGGCATCAAGAAGTCCAGCTGGTAAGCTCCGCTTTCCACGCCTGAAAAGGGCGGCAGCCGTTACGGTTGCCGCCCTTTTTGCGTCCCTGTTAGGCCTGCACCGCCAAAACCCCTGCCCGATTTGTCCAAAAACCCGAAAAATCCCCGAAAACCCGCGGTTTTCAGCGTGCTTTCGGCTCCTAAGCTGGTAAGTTTTCGATCAGAGGCGGTTACACATCCGTGATCCGCTCGCGCTAAACACCAGAGTCCAGGAGGACATAAATTGGCTATGAACCGCAGTGAACTTGTTGCCGCTGTCGCAGAGAAGTCCGGCAACAGCCAGACCGCCGTTAACGGCGTGCTCGACGCTGTCTTCGACATCTTCGCCACTTCCGTTGCCAACGGCGAAAAGATCACCATCCCGGGCTGGCTTGCTGTTGAGCGCACCGACCGCGCCGCTCGTCAGGGCCGCAACCCGCAGACCGGCGAAACTATCCAGATCCCGGCCGGCCACAGCGTCAAGCTGACCGCAGGCTCCAAGCTGAAGGCTGCTGTCGCTAAGAAGTAGTATTTCCGCTTTCAGCGAGGGGCCGGTGCCGAAAGGCGCCGGCCCTTCGCGCTGTCCGGGGACTCTGGGCCGTGCGCTGCTCGGTTCGGCTGTCCAAACCACGGCGGTAATTGGCCCAATTTTTACAAGGGGTAGAGAATGGATAGCGTGCCAAACTCTGCCAAGAACCAGAACACCCTGCCGGGCCACCCCTCCGGCCAGGCGTCCGAAGCCGGGCACCCCGCGCGCAACGGCTGGCTGGCTGCAGGCGCGGGGATCATGGTCCTTGCCCTGGGCGTTGCGCTGCTCTTCACCGGCGCAGCCGCAGCGGCCCAGCTGTCCGATCCCGGCGCCCTGACCCGCTGGGGTCTTCCGGTTGCCAAAGCAGTGCAGAACGGTGCCGTGGCCGCCGTCATCGGTGCCCTGGTCTTCGCTGTCTTCATTCTCCCCAAACACGCCGGACCCCGTCTTGGCAAAGGTGAACGGGAAACCCGCCCCGAGCATCCAGCCTTCACCCAGGCCCTGAATCTTGCCTCCGGTGCAGCGGCGCTCTGGACGCTCTCTGCGATCGCCGTCATGCTCTTCACCTACTCGGATGTTTCCGGCCTGCCGCTGAGCCCGGACCCGTCCTACACCGAAGGGCTTGCATCCTTCCTGACCGACTTCGCCACGGGGCGGGCCTGGCTGGCGGTAAGCATCATCGCTGCCGTGGTGACCACCCTGACCTTTGGCGTGCGTTCACTGACCGGCCTCGCCCTGACCCTGGCCCTGTCCATGGGTGGACTGCTGCCCATGGCCCTGGTTGGCCACGCAGCCGGCGGTGATGACCACAGTGCCGCCGTGAACTCGATCGGCCTGCACCTGATCGGCGTGTGCGTGTGGATTGGCGGAATCATTGTCCTCGTGGTGATTGCCAGGCAGCTCGGTAACATCACCGGGGTTGTCCTGCGGCGCTTCTCGGCGCTGGCGGGCTTCGGATTCATCCTGGTTTCGGGCTCCGGCCTGGTAAACGCCTCCCTGCGCATCACCTCCCTCGAACAGCTCGATTCCCGCTGGGGCGCCCTGGTCCTCTTCAAGGCTGCAGCAACCCTGGTGCTGGGGATCTTCGGTTTCCTGCACCGGCGCTGGATCATTCCGCAGCTTCCGGCTCCTGCCGCCGGGTCCACCAAGAACGCAGCCGCCGAGTCTCCCCGCTCGATGAGTGCACGCCGCGTGCTGTGGCAGCTGATCGGCGTCGAGCTGCTCATCATGGGGGCCATCTCCGGTGTGGCCGCAGCGCTGGCCCGCACCGCACCGCCGCGGCCCGAGGAACTGCCACCGGGCGCCTCGCCCGCCCGCATCCTGACCGGTTATGACCTGCCCCCGGAACTGACCGCGGAACGGTTCCTCACCGAATGGCGGATCGACTGGCTCTGGGTGGCAATTGTTGCCACCATCGGTGCCGCCTACCTGCTGGGTGTCATCAAACTGCGCCGCCGCGGGGACAAGTGGTCCCTCGTACGGACACTGTGCTGGTTTGTGGGCCTGATCGCGCTCACCTACGTCACCTCCGGGGCGCCCGCCGTGTACGGCATGGTCCTCTTCAGCACCCACATGCTCGGACACATGGCGCTGACCATGGTGGTTCCGCTCTTCCTGGTCCTGGGCGCGCCCGTCACCCTCGCGCTGAAGGCACTGACGCCCCGCCGGGACGGCAGCCGCGGACTGCGCGAATGGATCCTGATCGGCGTGCATTCGCGTTATTCGAAGATCATCACCAACCCGATCTTCGCCGCCGTGAACTTCGCCGGTTCGATCGTGATCTTCTACTACTCCGACCTGTTCGGCTTCGCGCTGCGCGAGCATGTGGGCCACCAGCTGATGGTGGTGCACTTCCTGCTCACCGGTTACATCTTTGTCCTCACCATGATCGGCATTGACCCGCTGCCCAGCCGGGCACCCTACCCGCTGCGGCTGGTCATCCTGCTGGCCACCATGGCGTTCCATGCGTTCTTCGGGGTGGCTGTGATGGGCCAGACCTCGCTGATCCAGGCGTCCTACTTCGGCAACATGGGCCGCGACTGGGGCG
>JBELYP010000104.1:0-10612 GCA_040273995.1 Arthrobacter sp. | reverse complement strand
CTGCCCGCGCCGAAGCCCAGGCGTTTCTTGCCTGCGCCGCCCGCGGTGCCGCTGGCCGGCCACCCTCCGCCGCCGGCTCCACCGCCGCCGCCCGAGGTCAGAAAGCCGGCGCTCTTGCCGTCCTCGCCCGCCTTGCCGTAGCGCGCGAACGCGGGATCGTCCACGCCGTTCTTGCCGGGGTTGCCGGCGTGCTTGCCCCGGCCCCAGCCCGGTTGCTCACCCGAGACCGCGTCGCCGCCCGTGCCGCCGCGGTCGAAATCGTAGACGTCTAGCCGGAAATCACGGTCTCCGCCGTCTCCGCCGGCACCACCACCACCGCCCGCCACAGCGAGCAGCTCGCCGTTGAGCTTGAGCGCGGAAGCGCCGCCGCCGCCGTTTCCTACAGTTCCGCTCCTGCTCTTGTCGCCGCCCTTGCCGCCGTCGATGAATCCGAGGCCGGCCGCCCGGCCGAACCCCTCGCCCGATTTCCCGGCGTAGAGCGTCAGGGTGTCTCCGGGTGTCACGTCGAGCTGCAGCAGGTACGTCTGGCCCCTGCCGCCAGGGCTCGAGGTGTTGATGTACCCTCCGTCGCCGCCGCGCAGACCGACGAGGACCTCGGTGACACCGTATGGCACGACCCAGTCCTCGCCCTTGGGCTGGCTGAAAGTGAATACATGCTGGGACAGAGGTGCAGCCTGGGCGGCGGGTGCTGTGAGCACCGCGCCTCCGGCAAAGAGGGCGCTGACCATCGCAACAGCGCCGAGGCGACGAAGGCCGCGAGCAGTAGAAGACTTAAAATTGGACATGGTCCATTTATATCGGGTTTAGCGCTCTGACGAGTGAAAATACTCACACATTTCGCACATTCGTCCACTTAGAACTCGAAGTCGTCAGACCCGGGTTACGGCCACCGTTCCTGCAGAGGCCGCGGGCTCCGTTTTAGGCCGTCAGCTGCCTAGGCCTTCAGCGCCAGCACAAACGGCAGCACGGACTCCGCACCGGCCAGCCGCAGGGTGCGGCCGGCTTCCGTGAGTGTCCAGCGGCTGTCCGCGAAGTCGTCCACCAGCAGCACCGGCCCGGGATTCGCCGCGAACCACGCTGCACCCTCGGCCGGCACCGCGAACTGCTCCCAGACGGATGCGAGCCGGAAGGCACTGTTGCCGCCCGGACCTCCGGCGGGGCCTCCGTGCGGCAGCTGCAGGGCACCAAGGTACGGGATCCGGCCAAGCTCGGAGAGCCCCTGGGCCAGTGAACCCACAAGCTGCGGACGGGACCGGCTCGGCACGGACACGATCGCTACGGGCCGCTGCGCCCAGCCCCACTGCGCCAGCACCTGGACGCAGCCGTTCAGCAGCGACTGGTCCACCGGGGCGTCCACGGCACCGGACCCAAAGATCTCCCGCAGCCGTCCGCCCCAGCCCAGATCCGTCAGGCGCGCCAGCGCCCGGCCTGTTGAAACTGCAGCGTCCGGCTTGATCTTCCCCTTTACCGGCACGCCCAACCGGTCCATGCCCGTCGGGTACATGCCGCGCGGATCGATGTCCACGCCCACCCGGGACAGGGCCTGCCCGGCACTGTCAGCGGCCTCGGTGGCAACGTCGTCTGAATACCAGCGTCCGGCGCAGTTGTCGCAGCGCCCGCACGGTGCCGCTGCCGGGTCATCCAGCTGCCGGGACAGGAACTCCATCCGGCAGCCGTCGGTGTTCTCGTAGTCCAGCATCGCCTGCTGTTCCCGAACCCGGGCGGCGGCGATCCGTTCATAGCGTTCCCGGTCGTAGGTCCAGGGCCGTCCGGTTCCCCGCCAGCCTCCGGTGACGCGTTCGACGGCGCCGTCCACGGCCAGTACCTTCAGCAGCAGCTCCAGCGGAGAACGCTTGAGGTTCACGAGGGTTTCAAGCGCCCCGGTGGAGAGTACGGATCCATCGACGAGTTCGCGCAGCACAGCGTTGGCCGGTCCTTCGGAGGGCATTGAGGACGTTGCAAAGTACTCCCAGATATCCCGGTCCTCCGTTCCCGGGAGCAGCAGGACGTCAGCGTTCGGGGTGCCGCGTCCGGCACGGCCAACCTGCTGGTAGTAGGCCACGGGTGAGGACGGCGCTCCCAGGTGGACAACAAAGCCCAGGTCCGGCTTGTCGAACCCCATGCCGAGTGCACTGGTGGCAACCAGTGCCTTGACCTCATTGTTCTTCAGGGCGGCTTCGGCCTGTTCCCGGTCTGCCGGGTCGGTCCTGCCGGTGTACGCCAGCACCGGGTGCCCGGCCTTCTGCAGCAGCCGGGCGGTGTCTTCCGCTGCAGAGACCGTCAGGGCGTAGATGATGCCGCTGCCGGGCAGTTCGTTGATGTGGGTCAGCAGCCAGGCCAGCCGGCTGCGCGGGCTGGGCAGCCGGAGTACCCCCAGCCGCAGGGAGTCCCGGGCAAGCGCGCCGCGGATGGTGAAGACCTCTTCCCCGCCGGCAGCGAGCTGCTCTTCCACGTCCTTGACCACGCGGGAGTTCGCTGTGGCCGTGGTGGCCAGCACCGGAACCGAATGCGGCAGCTGCTCAATCAGGTGCCGGATCCGGCGGTAATCCGGCCGGAAGTCGTGGCCCCAGTCGGAAATGCAGTGCGCTTCGTCGATCACCAGGAGGCCGGAACGCCGCACCAGTTCCGGCAGGTGGTTCTCGCGGAAACCGGGATTATTCAGGCGTTCCGGGGAGACAAGGAGCACATCGACGCTGTCCGCTTCCAGCCGCGCAGAGATGTCCTGCCACTCGAGCTGGTTGGCTGAGTTAATGGCTGCGGCGCGGACTCCGGCCCGGGCAGCGGCGGCAACCTGGTCCCGCATCAGGGCCAGCAGGGGCGAAACGATGAGCGTGGGTCCCGCGCCGCGGGCGCGCAGCAGCAGGCTGGCCACAAAGTACACAGCGGACTTGCCCCAGCCCGTGCGCTGGACTACCAGCGCACGCCTTCCGCCGCGCACCAGGGCCTCAATGGCCTCGTACTGGCCTTCGTGGAACTCGGCGTCGTCCCGGCCTACCAGGGCGCGCAGCAGGCCGGTCGCCTCCGCGCGCAGGGCGGCGGCGTCGTCGGATGAAGCCATGGGGGCTGAAGTGTTCTGGTCGGATGCAGGTTCCATACCGTCCACTATTCCAGCCGCCACGGACAGGTTCCGACGCCGCTGGCAGAGATTGTGGAAAAGACCTTACCCGCCCTGCCTTGCCCCGGGCCGCTGCGCGCCACCTATAGACTGCAAGGCGTGACTACTGCATACGATCTTTCCTCGTCCTTCAAGGCATACGATGTCCGGGGCGTTGTCGGCGAGACCATTACTCCGGAAATCGTGAAGGCTGTTGGCGCTGCCTTCGTCGACGTCCTCGACCTGGCCGGAGAGACCGTCCTGGTGGGCGGCGACATGCGCCAGTCCTCCCCGGAATTCATCAAGGACTTCGCGTCCGGAGCCACGGCCCGCGGTGCCTACGTGCTGCTGCTGGACCTGATTTCCACGGATGAGCTGTACTACGCCTGCGGCTCGCTCAACGCGGCCGGCGTGACCTTTACCGCCAGCCACAACCCCGCCCAGTACAACGGCATCAAGATGTCCAAGGCCGGAGCGATCCCGATCTCCTCCGAGACCGGGCTGAAGGAAATCCAGGCGGCTGCCGAGCGCTACCTGAACGCCGGCGTGATCGACTCGGTGGAGAACCCGGGCTCGGTCAGCGTCCGCGACGTGCTCGGTGACTATGCCGCGTACCTGCGTGAGCTCGTTGACCTGCGCGGCATCCGCCCCCTGAAGGTTGTAGTGGACGCGGGCAACGGCATGGCCGGCCTCACCACCCCCGCAGTCCTGGGCGATTCGATCCTCCCCGGCCTGCCGCTGGACATTGTTCCGCTGTACTTCGAGCTGGACGGTTCCTTCCCCAACCACCCGGCCAATCCGCTGGAACCGGAGAACCTCAAGGACCTGCAGGCCGCCGTCGTTGAGCACGGTGCTGACCTGGGCCTGGCGTTCGACGGCGATGCGGACCGCTGCTTTGTCATTGACGAACTTGGCGCCCCGGTGAGCCCCTCGGCGATTACCGCCCTGGTGGCCCGCCGCGAGATCGCCCGCGCGAAGGCAACAGGCGAGGAAGTTCCTGTGGTCATCCACAACCTGATCACTTCCCGGGCCGTCCCCGAACTGGTAGCGGCTTCCGGCGGCCGCGCAGTGCGCACCCGCGTGGGCCATTCCTTCATCAAGGCGCTGATGGCCTCTGAGGGCGCCGTCTTCGGCGGCGAGCACTCCGCGCACTACTACTTCCGCGATTTCTATAACGCGGATACCGGCATGCTTGCCGCCATGCACGTCCTGGCCGCCCTGGGCGAGCAGGACCTGCCGCTCTCGGACTTGGCCCGCGAATACGAGCCCTACTTCTCCTCCGGAGAGATCAACTCCAAGCTCGACGACGTCCAGGCCGCCGTGGACCGGGTCCGCAACGAATACGACCGTCCCGGCGTCACCGTGGATGAGCTGGACGGATTGACTTTCACCTCAGATGACGGACAGTGGTGGTTCAACCTCCGCGCGTCCAACACCGAACCCTTCCTCCGGCTGAACGCCGAGGCAGAGGAGGTTTCCACTATGGAAATGCTCCGCGACCGTGTTCTTGAACTAGTAAGGAAATGAGCTCATGGCTGATGTTGAACTGACCGGCGGGGAACCTTCCGCCCAGGTACAGGATGACCTGAACTCGCTGCTGGGCACCGCCCTCGGTGTCACGCAGGAACAGCTCGAGGCGCAGGGCGCCTTCCTGCCCGCCGCGCTGGTGGTGCAGGCCGACGGCGAGCTGCGCATGGTTGCCGTCTCCCCCGAGGAGAGCGATGAGGATCTTGACGCAGAGGCCATGATCGATGACCTCTACACCGTCCTGCGCGACCAGAAGGACCAGAACCGCGCGGTGGCTGTGTTCTCCGACATCACCCTCCCGGATGAGGGCACCGACGCCATCCACGTGGTGGCGGAGCACTCCGAGGGCGTGTGCATCTCGGCTATCCAGACCTACTCCGAACAGGACGGGACGTGGACCTTCAACGACCCCATCTGGGAGTCCGGCGAGCCCGTCGTCTGGGCTGAGGACACCGAAGCACCAGCTGAGTCCTAAACCCGGCAGAGCTTAAAGAAGCAGGGCCCCGCACTGTGAAGTGCGGGGCCCTGCTTCTTTGGCACTTACTTCGCTGCGGCGAAGCGCTCCTTGAGTTCTGCCAGCTTAGCTGAGAGCTCCTCGGGCAGGGACGCGCCGAAGCGGGCGTACCACTCGTCGATGCCGGCCAGCTCGGTCTCCCATTCGGCCGGATCCACGCGCACGGCGGCTTCGACGTCGGCCGGGGTCATGTCCAGGCCCTTGAGGTCGATGGAGTCGCCGGTCGGAACATAGCCGATCGGGGTTTGGACGGCGTCGGCCTTGCCTTCGAGCCGTTCGATGACCCACTTGAGCACCCGCGAGTTCTCGCCGAATCCGGGCCAGGCGAAGCCGCCGTCGGCCGTGCGGCGGAACCAGTTGACCAGGAAGATCGCCGGAAGCTTCTCCTGGTTGGCCTTTCCGCTGAGGGTGATCCAGTGCTTGAGGTAGTCGCCGGCGTCGTAACCCATGAACGGCAGCATGGCCATCGGGTCGCGGCGCACAACACCGACGGCACCGGCGGCCGCGGCCGTGGTTTCCGAGGAGAGCGTTGAACCCATGAAGATGCCGCTGGTCCAGTCCCGCGCCTGGGTGACCAGGGGAACGGTGGTCTTGCGGCGGCCGCCGAACAGGATTGCGGAAATCGGCACGCCGTTCGGGGAGTGGTATTCCTCGGCGAGCATGTCGATCTGGTCGATCGGAGTGCAGAAACGGGAGTTCGGGTGTGCGGCCGGGGTGCCGGACTCCGGAGTCCACTCGTTGCCGCGCCAGTCGATCAGGTGGGCCGGCGTCTCATCCGTCATGCCTTCCCACCAGACTCCGCCGTCGTCGGTCAGGGCCACGTTGGTGAAGATGGAGTTGCCCTTGGCGATGGCGCGCATTGCGTTCGGGTTGGTGCTCCAGCCGGTGCCCGGTGCGACGCCGAACAGGCCGGCTTCGGGGTTGGTGGCGCGCAGTTCACCGTCATGGCCGAAACGCAGCCAGGTGATGTCGTCACCGAGGGTCTCGACCTTCCAGCCTTCGACCGTGGGGTCCAGCAGGGCCAGGTTGGTCTTGCCGCAGGCTGACGGGAACGCAGCGGAAACGTAGTAGTCCTTCTTCTCCGGGCTGGTGAGCTTCAGGATGAGCATGTGCTCGGCCAGCCAGCCTTCGTCCCGTGCCATGACGGAAGCAATGCGCAGGGCGTAGCACTTCTTGCCCAGTAGCGCGTTGCCGCCGTAGCCGGAGCCGTAGGAGTAGATGGAGCGGTCTTCCGGGAAGTGCACAATCCACTTCTCTTCGTTGCAGGGCCAGGCGACGTCTTCCTGGCCCTCTTCCAGGGGAGCCCCCACGGAGTGCAGCGCCGGCACAAAGAAGGCGTCCAGCTCTTCCATCTTGCGCAGCACGTCGGTGCCGATGCGTGCCATGATGCGCATCGAGGCGACCACGTAGGCACTGTCGGTGATTTCGACGCCGAACTTCGGGTCTTCAGCGTCAAGGTGTCCCATGACGAACGGAATGACATACATGGTGCGCCCGCGCATCGAACCGGCAAAGAGCCCGTTCAGCTTGGTGCGCATCTCGGCGGGATCCATCCAGTTGTTGGTGAAGCCGGCGTCTTCCTTCTTTTCGGAGCAGATAAAGGTCTGCTCCTCCACACGGGCCACGTCCTTGGGATCGGAAAACGCCGCGAAGGAGTTCGGGAAGGTTTCCGGGTTCAGGCGCGTCAGGGTGCCGGCCGTAACCAGCTCATCCGTGAGCGCTTTGTTCTCTGCTTCGGAGCCGTCGACCCAATACACATCGGCGGGCTGCGTCAGCTCTGCCACTTCCTGGACCCAGGCGAGCAGGGCACTGTGGGTGGTGGGTGCCTCGCTGGAGGCACCCCGGTTCTTGCTGTCCTGCAACTGGCTAGGAGCAGCGTTGCCGCTCTCATCGAGAACTAGCTGACGCGCGTCATCGCCCATGACTCTTCCCTTCGTTGGGTCAGTGGTGTTTTTTGATGCTATTTCCAAGGTCCGGGGCTGTTGGGGCGGAAAGATGTTACCTATGTGGCGTACGACTCCAAGTTTGCCTAGATTTCGGGGAATATTCAGGCCAAGTCACCGGTTTGTGTGACGAAGGTCATATAGACCGGTCTAGTTTTTGACCGTAACGGAACTCGATTGGCGTTCCCCCCAAAACCCCGCTATAGTTATTCACGGCCAAACAGCCACGGATGAACTTGAAAGAAGCAGGGGAAACCCGGCAACTTCCAGAATATTCCTAAATGCGTGCGTAGCTCAACGGATAGAGCATCTGAC
This sequence comes from Arthrobacter sp., assembly GCA_040273995.1. Taxonomy (GTDB): domain Bacteria; phylum Actinomycetota; class Actinomycetes; order Actinomycetales; family Micrococcaceae; genus Arthrobacter_B. Next base: position 3,219 of record JBELYP010000104.1, on the reverse strand, counting down.
TACGGATCAGAAGGTTGGGGGTTCGAATCCCTTCGCGCGCACCACTGAGAAAACCCGGTTCGACCAGCAGAAATGCGGTCGGGCCGGGTTTTTGCTTTGACCGGATCTCCCGGCAGCCAGCACGGAACGCACTGCCTCATCCACCCGGACCTCAACCGGGTAGCAGACTGAAAAACTCCGTTGCATCTTCGGAAACCTGCTCAGGGCACTCCCACAACACCAGGTGCCCCACTCCGGGATAGACCTTTAGCCGGGCATCCTGCATTCGTTCTGCGAGCACTTCCTGGTCCGAACGCGGCAGAGCGTTGTCTTCCGCTCCTCACAGAATCAGTGCCGGGCACGAATGGTTCCAGACTCGGTAGGCGCTTCGGCCGAGCACAAACCAGCAAGGATCCGCTTCCAGGCATTCGACGGCATTTTGGTGCCGTCACGCACCCGCTCTGCCACGAACCGCTCAGGAACATCGTGGATCAGGGGAAACCAGGAGAATGAGCCTCGGACCCAATCTTCCCGGACAGGGTCGGTAAGCCCTTCGACGTCGTCGGCAAAGGGAGGCCGGCCACGAAGACTCAGCGGTGATCCCACCAGCACCAGCCCCGCAACCAGATCGGGGTAGTCAACTGCCAGCTGCTGGGCAACGTAACCTCCGCTGGAAGATCCGAGCACGAACGCCCGGTCCACACCAAGGGAATCCAGAATGGCCGCTGCGTCCTCCGCCTGTTCCGCCAGCGAATACCCGTCCTGCGGCTTGTCCGCATCCCCCTGTCCCCGCAGATCGGGAGCATAGGCGCGGAAGCTGGAGAGTCCAGGCATGAGCCGGTCAAAGCTGCCGCCCGATTCACCCCACGCGTGCAGCAGCAGCACCGGCTGCGAACCGGGATCGCCCTGGACCCGGCATGCGACTGTGATTCCCGTTCGCAGCTTCAGGGTCCACAGCTCGGTGTCCATATTCCTACGCTACGCTTCGTGCCCAAGAGCGGCGGGCCGTTCCGATGGGTTTCCGGTGATCCTGCTTCGGCGCCGCCCTTGCCCCCGGCCGGTACAGGTGGAAGGCTCAGTCGCATGGCCGAATCCATGGAGACAGACGTCGTAGTCATCGGTGCCGGAGCCGCCGGAGAAAATGCCGCCGGCCGGGTGGTCGGCGCCGGCCTGGAGGCCATCCTCATCGAGTCAGCTCTGGTAGGCGGGGAATGCTCCTACTGGGCCTGCATGCCCTCCAAGGCCCTGCTGCGCCCGGGCACCGCACTGGCCGAGGCCCGCGCCGTGGACGGCTCACGCGAAGCTGTCACCGGCAGCCTGGACGTTCCCGCTGTCCTGCGGCGCCGCGATTCCTTCACCTCCGATTGGGACGACGCTTCGCAGGTGCAGTGGGTGAAGGACACCGGCATTGGGCTGATCCGCGGGCGCGCACGCCTGACCGGGGAACGTACCGTGGAGATCACGGACGACGCCGGGACCCGGGTGAGCATCACCGCCCGGCAGGCCGTGGTGCTGGCCACCGGCTCGGCACCCGTGGAACCACCCGTGGACGGACTGGCGGACGTGGATTACTGGGGCACCCGGGAGGCGACGTCCTCGCCGGACGTTCCTGCGCGGCTGCTCGTCCTGGGTGCCGAGGTGGCCGGCACGGAACTGGCCCAGGCGTACGCCCGGCTCGGATCCAAGGTCTCGGTGGTGGCCCGGCATGGTGTGCTGGACTCGGTTCCTGCGCCGGCGGCTCAGCTGGTGGCCGAGGCTCTGGAGGCGGACGGTGTTGAGATTTACACCAACACTTCCCCGCAGCGGATCTTCGCTGAGAGTTCCGGAGAAATTGTAATGGAGCTCCCGGACGGACGGTCGCTGAGCGGTGACAGGCTGCTGGTTTCCACCGGCCGCCGTCCGGCGCTGCACGGCCTTGGCCTGGAGGACCTGGGCCTGGACCCGGGCTCACTGCAGACGGATGACGCGGGTCTGGTGGCCGGCGCCGGCAATTGGCTCTACGCCGTCGGCGACGCGGCCGGAAAAGTGCTGCTGACCCATCAGGGCAAGTACGAGGCGCGTGCCACGGGCTCGGCGATTGCGGCGCGGGCGCGCGGTGAGATCGGCTTTGGCGAGCCGCCGGCGTACAGCCGCTTCGCCGCGACGGCGGACCACACCGCGGTGCCGCAGGTGGTCTTTACCGATCCGGAAGTGGCCATGGTGGGCCTGAGCCATAAGGATGCGGTACAGCGGGGAATACGTGCCAGCGAAACGTCCCTGCCGCTGAGCGTTGCCGGCTCATCTCTGTTCGCCGACGGGTACAGCGGCTGGGCCCAGATGGTGGTGGACGAGGACCGCGGGATTCCCGTGGGCTTTACCTTTGCCGGGCCGGGCGTCGCTGAACTGCTGCACGCTGCCACCATTGCGGTCACTGGCGAAGTGCCGCTGGACCGGCTCTGGCATGCGGTCCCGGCCTATCCCACCATCAGCGAGGTCTGGCTGCGTCTGCTGGAGAAGTACGGGATGTAAGGCTTCAGCCCCGGGGAACCACGAAGTCCGTGATGCGTGCGTCCCGGCCGTCGAGTTCCGCCCACGGCAGTTCAACCTCCATGACGGTCAGCCCGGAGGTTGGATAGTGCGTGGCCATTTCCATCACGGCGTCCTCGTCCGAGGTGACGGAGGCCAGCCGCATGGCCACTTCCTGGACACCCGGCATGTGCGCGATGACCAGCAGGCTGGTGACCGTCTCCGGGACATGGTTGATGACGGCGAGGATTTCGGCAGCTGAGGCGTCATAGAGCCGGTCTTCGAGCTTGGCGGTCGGCGCCTTCTCCCCCAGTTCGTCGCAGACCCAGGTGCAGGTCTGCCGGGTGCGCAGCGCCGAGGAGCAGAGGATGAAGTCCGGAACGGCGTCGTTCTCCCGCATCCAGATGCCGGCCTGCGGCGCATCGCGGTGGCCGCGCCCGGAAAGCGGACGCTCATGGTCCGAGGTGACCTCGCGCGGCCAGTCTGCTTTGGCATGACGCAGCAGCATAAGTTTTTTCCGGTGGTGGCCGCTCATGGGCCAAGTCTATCGGCGCAGGGGCTCCAGTCCTGCCCGCGTCCCCCCTAGGCTGGATCCGCCTTCACCGAGATGGCAGAAAGTGCTGGTTTGGAGACCCAAACCAGCACTTTCTGTAATGTCGATGCGGCGCCGCAGCAGCTAGATGCTGTACTCCGGTGCAGCCCAGACAACAACCTCGGGGTGTTCGTAGAAGCGGT
>JBELYP010000103.1:0-10701 GCA_040273995.1 Arthrobacter sp. | reverse complement strand
CTTCGACGTCGTTGTACCCGAAGGCCGGCTGTGGCTGCTGGGCGACCACCGCTCCGACTCCGCCGACTCCCGGACGCTGCTGGGCGCCCCGGGCGGCGGGTTGATTCCCGAAGAGCGGGTGATCGGCCGCGCACAGCGAATCCTTTGGCCCTTCGAGAGAAGTACCGAGATTGAGCGACTAGAGTTGGACACCGTATGGCAATTCGTGGAATAAGAGGACAGCACATGGCGCAGGACTTCCCGGACGACCCCGCAGACAGGGGCGCCGAATCCGGCGAAGGCCACGGCCACGCCTCCCATGCCAAGGGCAAGGACGGTAAGAACCGCGGGTTTGGAGCGTGGCTGCGCGAAGTAGTGATCATTGTGGTGATCGCCCTGCTGCTCTCCTTCCTGATCAAGACCTTCCTCTTCCGCGCTTTCTACATTCCCTCCGGTTCGATGGAGGAAACCCTCGAAATCAATGACCGGATCTTCGTGAACCTGCTGGTGCCGGAGCCGTTCGATCTTTCCCGCGGCGACGTCATTGTCTTCAAGGACACCCAGGCCTGGCTTCCGGCTGCAGACCAGAACGACGGCGGCAACTTCATCGCCGACGCACTCACCTTCGTGGGCCTGCTCCCGGATGAATCCGAGCAGCACCTCGTCAAGCGCATCATTGGCATGCCCGGGGACCACGTGACCTGCTGCACCGCAGACGGCAAGGTCACGGTCAACGGTGAACCGATCACCGAACCGTACCTCTACCCCGGGGCGAAGCCGTCCGAAACCGCCTTTGACGTGGTGGTCCCCGAGGGCAAGGTCTGGGTCATGGGCGACCACCGCAACGCCTCCGCTGACTCCCGCGAGCACCAGGACGGGCCGAACGGCGGTTTCATCAACATTGAAGACATCGAAGGCAAGGCAGCCGTCATCGCCTGGCCGCTGAGCCGTGCAGGTTTCATCGGCAGCTACCCCGAAGTATTCGAAAACGTTCCCGAACCGTCCGGGGCGGAAACGACGTCGAAGTGACTGCGCAGCAAAGCCATACCCTCCCCCTCCCGGCCGGAGTCGCCGCGTCAGCCAAACCCGTCCAGCGCACACGCACCGCGGCCAAGGGGCCAACGCTGCGTTACGAACGCAGCTTTACGGCCCTGGGTCACCGTGTGCTGGCCGGCTGCGACGAGGTTGGCCGCGGCGCACTCGCCGGTCCGGTCAGCGTAGGTCTGGTGGCAGTGCAGCTGGACTCCGTCCGTGCGCTCAAGGGCGTACGGGACAGCAAACTGCTGACCCCGGCGGACCGGCTGGCGCTGGTTCCCCACATCAAGAAGTGGTGTCCGGCCTGGGGCGTTGGCCATGCCAGCGCGGCGGAAATCGACCTGCTTGGCCTGATGGGCGCCCTGCGCCTGGCCGGCACCCGCGCATGGACGCAGGTCTGCGGAACCCTCACCCCCGACGTCGTGCTCCTGGACGGGAACCACAACTGGCTCTCGCCCGAAATGCAGGCGAGCCTGTTCGACGAACCGGCGGCTGAAGACGAGGCAGCCTGCACGGCTCCGGTCCACACCCGCATCAAGGCGGACATGACCTGCCTGAGCGTTGCTGCAGCCTCCGTCCTGGCCAAAGTCGAACGGGACGCGCTGATGGTTGAATACGCGGCCCTGCACCCGGAATACGGCTGGGAGATCAACAAGGGATACGCCACGGAGGCGCACCGTGCAGCGATCGACACGCTCGGTCCGTCTCCGCTGCATCGGCTGTCCTGGCGGCTGGGGACGGGACGTACTGCCGAGGATGGACCCGCTGCGGGTCCGGTTGGGGGATGATGGTGCCATGAGCGCAGAGGATCTTGAGAACTACGAGACAGACATGGAGCTGCAGCTCTACCGCGAATACCGCGATGTTGTGGGGCTGTTCAGCTACGTTGTGGAGACCGAACGGCGCTTTTACCTGGCCAACCATGTGGATCTGCAGGCGCGCAGCGCCGACGGCGAAATCTACTTCGACCTGACCCTGCAGGATGCCTGGGTCTGGGACGTGTACCGGTCGGCCCGGTTCGTCAAAAGCGTCCGCGTGATCACGTTCAAGGACGTGAACGTGGAGGAACTGGCCCGCAACGACGACCTCACCCTGCCGAAGGCCGACGAACTGGGCTAATCCTCCTTCAGCGGCCGGCGGGTTCCCGTAGGTGCCTGGGGTACGGTCGGAAGCATTTCAAGGCAGTCGCTCCAGAGGATCCGCGGAATACGCGGGGCATCGGCAAGGAGTTCCGAGAACCAGCCGTCCACCATTTCACCCCGGTGCGCCAGCAGCCGGGGAACTGTGACCGGGAGCGGGAAGCCGTTGCGCCACACCGCCTTGTAGCTGCCCAGGTTCCCCACGTTCGCTGTCCAGTTCAGGGACTCCCAGCCGAGGGTGTCAAAGGCATAGGCCACTGCCAGCCGGACGGCACGGCTCATCAGGCCGCGGCCGCGGAATCCGGGCGAGGTGACAAAACCGAGGCTTCCGGTTCCGGCTCCCTGCCAGCGCAGATCGATGCTGCCGGCGTACTGCCCGCCGGCTTCCAGCGCCCAGGCGATAGCTTCCTGCTGCGGTACGCCCACGGCCGAGATGTAGGTCAGCGCCATCTCCCGGGTGTAGTCCAGGGGGACCGTGGTCCACCGAATGGTCAGCGGGTCACGGGAGCGGACTACGACGGCGTCCGCGTCCGCCTTGAGATGCGGCCGGAGCAGGAGCGATTCATCCTGCAGCAGCGGGATCTGGAACACCATTTTTCCAAGGTACCGCGCCGCCCTTCGGCGGCGGCATCTTAGACTGCCTAGATGGCAGCCTCCCCGTCTGATCCCGCCGGTCCTTCCGTTCCTTCGGCTCCTTCCCGGGGTGCCCCGGAGCCGCTGGAGGCACTGGCAGGGGTACGCATCTATGCGCAGCTGAAGCCCGACGCCGCCGGGCTGGCAGAGCTGGCACGGCTCCAGTCCGAGGCACGCGCACTGGCGCCCCGTGCCCGGGCCGTGAGTTCCGGGCGGCTGCACCTGACGCTGATCCACTTCGGCAAGGCCGATGAAGCGTATGCCCGGCTGGCGGAGGCAACCGGTGTTAGGTCCGAGATCTTCAGCCTGGCGCTCACCGCGTATCTTGCCGCTACGGAAGCCGCCCTGCCGGTCCAGGACTTTCTGCTGACTCCGGCGGGGCTGGACGGGTTTGGGGTCAACGGGACCACTCTGGCGGTCGAGTGCAGTCCCACCCCTGAGCTGGTGGAGGTCCATGCCGTGCTCTATCTCCTGCTGCTCGAGTTCCTTGCCACCTGCGGGGTGCGGGACCCGGCGGCCTATGCGGCGCAGGATCCGGCGCTGGCTTTTTCTGCGGCGCTTCGACCGCATATCAGCATCCTGCATAATTTCCGCCTGCCGCATGGTGCCCAGCTGCCATCCGTGGGAGCGGTACCGCTGCGCTTGACCCCTCTGCCGGTGCTGTACCGGACCTGACCCGGCGTAGGGGCTGCTTCTCTCCTGCACAGCCCGCCGCGGAGACACCGCGGCTCTGCGGCCGTCCACAGAACAGCCCTGTTCCGGGAGGAACGCAGGCAGCGGAGGCCAGACTCAGGGCATGAAAGCCAAAGACCTGCTGGGCCGGAGCGGCGAGGAGCTCGCAGCCCGGTATCTTGCCGCCGCCGGATATGACGTGCTGGAGCGCAACTGGCGGTGCCGCCAGGGTGAAATCGATTTGGTAGCCAGGGACGGAAACACCCTGGTCATTGCGGAGGTGAAGACCCGATCATCCCTGGACTACGGGCATCCCTTTGAAGCCGTCAATGCGGCCAAACTGGCACGCCTGTACCTGCTTGCCGCGGCCTGGACCCGGGAACATCCGGCGCTGCGGACCGGCTGGCGGGTGGACGCAGTGTCAGTCCTGCTTCCCGGGGGAGGCCAGCCGCCGGTGATAGAGCACCTGAAGGGAATCGGCTGATGGGCCTGGGCCGGACCTACGGTGTGGGCCTGATCGGGTTGGAAGGCCGGATCGTGGAGGTAGAGGCGGACATTGGCCAATCACTTCCGGCGTTTATCCTGCTGGGGCTGCCCGACGCGTCGCTGAACGAGTCCCGGGACCGGGTGAAATCCGCCGCCAAGAACACCGGCCTGCCCCTGAGCCGCCGGAAGATCACCGTGAACCTGATGCCTGCGGATGTGCACAAACGGGGTTCCGGATTCGACCTTGCCATAGTCATGGCCGCACTTGCAGCCGCAGGAGATATCCACCGCACGGGCAGGACGGTCTTCCTGGCCGAACTGGGACTGGACGGACGCCTGCGCCCGCTGCGGGGAGTCCTCCCTGCGGTCATGGCGGCCGTGGATGCCGGCTATCCGGACATCGCTGTGGCAGAGGACAACACCGCCGAGGCTGCCCTTGTACCGGGAGCCCGGGTGCGTGGCTACAGTTCGCTGGCCGCCGTGGCGCAGGCGTTCGGTGCACGTCCGGACACACTGGTCTTCCCTGTCCAGGAGCCCCCGCCGGCAGCAGCGGAGAGCGCAGACGGTGAGCTTCCCACACAGTCCAGTCTTGATCTGGCGGAGATCGCCGGACAGGATGAGGCCCGGTTTGCCCTGGAAGTTGCGGCGGCCGGTGCCCATCACCTGCTGATGACCGGCCCGCCGGGCGCAGGAAAGACCATGCTGGCCGAGCGGCTTCCCGGACTGCTCCCGGACCTGTCCGATACCCCTGCCATGGAAGTCACCGCGATCCACTCACTCAGCGGACAGGCAGCCCACTGCACCAGCCTCATCCGCCGGCCGCCCTTCGAAAGCCCGCACCACACGGCAACGGCTGCATCGGTCATCGGAGGCGGGAACGGGATACCGCGGCCCGGGGCAGCGTCGCGGGCTCACCGGGGAGTGCTGTTCCTGGACGAGGCCCCGGAGTATGACGCCAGAGTGCTGGACGCGCTGCGCCAGCCGCTGGAGAGCGGCCGGCTGGTGCTGCACCGTGCCGCCGGGACAGCTGTCTACCCCGCACGCTTCCAGCTTGTCCTGGCGGCCAACCCCTGCCCGTGCGGTCTCGCCAGCGGAAAAGGGACCGAATGCACCTGCACGCCGCAGCAGCGGCGGCGCTACTTCAGCCGGCTGTCCGGCCCGCTGCTGGACCGGGTGGACCTCCAGCTGGAGATCCGGCGCGTCTCCCTCCAGGACTTCACCGCGGCCGGTACCGCGGAACCGACTGCCGTCGTTGCCCAGCGGGTGGCAGCTGCCCGGAAACAGCAGAAGGAACGGCTTGAACCCCTGGGCTGCGAAACCAATGCCGAGGTGCCCGGTGCCGTGCTGCGAGGAGCCCTCCGTCCGCCGCGAAGCAGCACCGCAGCTCTGGACCGGGCGCTGGACCGGCAAACCCTTACGGCCAGGGGATACGACCGGGTGCTCCGGGTGGCATGGTCTGTCGCGGACCTGGCCGGCCACAGCTGTCCCGAGGCGGACGACATCGGCCAGGCGCTCGGGTTCCGCCAGGTGGCGGCATGAGCGCCCCGGAATCCGTCCTGCTGGCGCGGGCCGCCCTGTCCCGGCTGATCGAGCCTTCGGATACCGTGGGGCAGGCCCTGGTGGCAGCGGCCGGACCGGAGGCCGCAGCACTGGTGGCAACGGGCCGTCAGCGTGCCGGAGGCGTCCTGCGCCGCGAAATTGGTGCCTTGCTGGAGGAACGGGGTGTGCGCGGCACAGACCGGGTGTTCGAGGAGGCACTGGAGCGCTGGCAGCCCCGCGCAGCCGATCTCGCCCCGCGTCGGGATCTGCAGACGGTCCACCGGTTCGGCGGCAGGATGCTCGTTCCCGAGGACTCAGACTGGCCGCTGGCCCTGGATGATTTGGGGCAGGCCAGGCCCTTCGGTCTTTGGAGCCGCGGCAACGGAACCATTCCGGACCTGGGCCATTCCCTGGCGCTGGTGGGGTCACGGGACGCCACTTCCTATGGACTCGCAGTCACCGGTGACCTTGCTGCCGGTCTTGTTCAGCGAGGCCGCACCGTCATCTCCGGCGGTGCCTACGGCATCGATGCGCAGGCACACCGGTCCGCGCTCGCCGTCGCCGGGCTCCAAGATACACGTGCTGCCCGTGGTGCAAACCGTCCCTCCGCCGCGGGCAGCACCGCACCACCGACCATCGCGGTGCTGGCAGGAGGGGTGGACCGGCTCTATCCGGCGGGGAACGAAGATCTGCTGCGGGCCGTGGCGGAGACAGGTCTCATCCTGAGCGAAGTTCCGCCCGGCTCGGCGCCAACCCGCTGGCGGTTCCTGCAGCGCAACCGGATCATCGCGGCCCTGGCCGCCGCCACGGTGGTAGTGGAGGCGCGCTGGCGTTCCGGTGCGCTGAACACTGCCCACCACGCAGCGGAACTGGGCAGGGGAGTGGGAGCGGTTCCCGGGTCCGTTTACTCGGCCAATTCCGCCGGCTGCCACCGGCTCCTGCGCGAGGGCAGCGCCGTGTGTGTGAGCGACGCTGCGGAGGTTCTGGAACTCTCCCAGCCCTTCGTTCTTGGTTCGGAGGAGGCCGATGGGCCAGGCCGGGCAGGCGTCCTGGCCGACCACGACGGCTTGAGCGTGGAGGACATCCTGCTGCTGGACGCCCTGCCCCTGCGCAAAGCCGTACCGCCGCAGAAACTCTCGGCGGTGGCAGGACTAGGCCCAGCGGCGGTCCGCGCAGGGCTTGCCCGGCTTGAACTGGCCGGGCTTGCGCGGAGAACAGGGGAGGGCCTGTGGCAGCGCGGCGACCGTCCCCGGACAGATGCAGGCACGACCAAAATCGAAGGAGACTGACATGCGCACCCACAAAGTGATCTACTCGCCGCTGGGGATCCTGACCCTCGTCGCTGAGGACGGAATGCTCGTTGCGGTCGAGGCCGCCCCGGCGGAATTCCTGCCACGGGACACCGTCCGGCTGGGGCTGGCCGCCGAAGACGGGTTCGAGGTGGTGGAACGGCAGTTTGACGAGTACTTCTCCGGCCGCCGGTGCTGTTTCGACCTGCCGGTGTCCCAGACCGGTACGCCCTTTCAGGAACAGGTCTGGCGAGCCGTCAAAGCCATCCCCTATGGCCAGACAAGAACCTACAAAGAACTGGCCATCGGGCTGGGCGACGCTTCCAAGGCGCGGGGCGTTGGCACCGCACTTGCCCGCAACCCACTGGGAATCGTTGTGCCGACGCACCGGGTGGTGGGAACCAAGGGTGCACTGACCGGCTACTCTGCGGGGATCGATGCCAAACGGGCGCTGCTGGAACTAGAATCGGCCCCGGCAAATGAGGTGCTGCGCCAACAGTGTGCAGGCGCCGGTGTGCCTGCTTGAAGCGGGGCGGGAAAGCGGCGAAGGTGGATCGGTGGGCAATTCCAGCGAATCAATCAACTCCCGGACACCGGAAGGCGCGGCTGGCCTGCGGAACCCCCGTCCGCCGGAGTTCGTCCGTGCGCTGGAGGGATTCTGCCGTTATCTTGACTCGGAACGCGGACGCTCGGAGCATACGGTGCGGGCCTACGAAGGAGACATCGCCGGGCTCCTGGACTTTGCTGCCAGTCTCGGACTCACCAGCCTGGCCGAAATCGACCTCTCCGTCCTGCGCAGCTGGCTCGGAAAACTCAGCGACAGCGGACTGGCGCGGGCCACAATAGCCCGCCGCGCCGCCACCGCACGGTCATTCACGGGCTGGGCCCTGCGCGAAGAACTGATCCCCGCTGATCCCGCGCTGCGGCTCAAGGCACCCAAACGCACCAAAACCCTCCCCGGGGTTCTGCGCCCCGCCCAGATCGAGGCGGTGTTTGAGACACTCGCCGAAGCAGCCGCGGAGGGGGACGCGCTGGCCGTCCGGGACCGGGCTCTGGTGGAACTGCTCTACGCCACCGGTATCCGGGTAGGGGAACTGGCCGGGCTGGACGTGGATGACCTGGACCAGGACCGCCGTACCCTCCGCGTGATCGGCAAGGGCAACAAAGAGAGGACTGTTCCCTACGGGCTGCCGGCGGCCCTGGCCGTAGATGACTGGCTGCGCCGCGGCCGGCCTGCCGTGGTCCGCCAGGACAGCGGCCCCGCCCTCTTCCTCGGCCAGCGCGGACGCAGGATCGATCCGCGCCAGGTCCGGGCGGTCACGGCGGCACTCTTCGAGGCTCTTGGCGACACCTCCGCCAGCGGACCCCACGCCCTGCGGCACAGTGCAGCCACGCATCTGCTGGACGGCGGAGCGGACCTGCGCAGCGTGCAGGAAATCCTTGGCCACAGCAGCCTTGCCACGACCCAGCTCTACACCCATGTGTCGGTGGACCGGCTGCGTACGAGCTACCAGCAGGCCCACCCGAGGGCCTAACGGGACAGCGGCGTTTAGGGGAACGAAATTTCACTTACAACCAAGTAGTTTCATTGGCGTAATTGCGTAACATACGGCACAATGATGCTAAGTCTCACGCCGGCAGCTTAGTCTGCGGGAGCGGGAGCAACAGGGCTTGGAACTTCAGTATCCAATCCGTTCAATGCAGGTCGTTGGGGAAGACGCACCTACAGCTACGGAGGATGGAATGACTGTTGTGATGGCGCACGGCGTATTGTTCGTGCACTCAGCCCCTTCTGCGTTGTGCCCGCATATCGAGTGGGCCATCGAATCCGTCGTTGAAAAGCGGACGGACTTTGAGTGGACCCCTCAGCCTGCCGCCCCGGGCATGGTCCGGGCCGAACTGGCATGGGCAGGACCCCAGGGGACCGGATCCCTGCTGGCCTCCGCGCTGCGCGGCTGGGCCCACCTGCGCTACGAAGTCACCGAAGAACCCAGCGCCGGTGCTGACGGCAGCCGCTGGTCCCACACACCAGAACTCGGGATCTTCCATGCCACCACCGATGTCCACGGCAACATCATGGTCTCTGAGGACCGCATCCGGTACGCCTACGAAAACGGGGCCGGTGATCCGGCCGCGGTCTACCACGAACTCTCGCTGGCACTCGGCGAAGCCTGGGACGATGAGCTGGAACCCTTCCGGCACGCCGCTGACGGGGCCCCTGTGCGATGGCTCCACCAGGTCGGCTGATCCTCACACAGCGCCAACTCTCCTCCGCAGCCAAAAGGCCGGGTCCCGGAATTAGGGACCCGGCCTTTGCTGTTGGATCAACGGCCGCAGGCCTAACCGCTGCCCCAGGCCGAACCAGCGGTTGCCCTGGCCTAGTGGCTGCGCTGGCCTAGTGGCTGCGCAGTGCCACGACGGCGTTGTGCCCGCCGAAGCCAAACGAGTTATTCAGGGCCACGATGTCACCGGAAGGCAGATCACGGGCGGAGGTGACGACGTCGAGCGGGATCTCCGGGTCCTGGTTATCGAGGTTGATCGTCGCCGGCGCCTGGCGGGTGTAGACGGCCATGGCTGTCAGGACGGCCTCGACGGCGCCGGAGGCGCCAAGCAGGTGGCCGGTCTGGGACTTGGTTGCTGACACGGCCACATTGTCCACGTGGGCACCCAGGGCGGACTTCAGTGCCGTGTATTCCGGCTTGTCTCCCACCGGAGTGGACGTCGCGTGGGCGTTGACGTGGACAACGTCCTCAGCGTGGGCGCGGGCGTCATACATGGCTGCCTTCAGTGCACGGGTGGCACCCAGTCCCTCGGGATCCGGAGCCGTGATGTGATAGGCATCTGCAGTGACAGCCGTCCCGGCGAGCTCTGCGTAGATGCGCGCACCCCGGGCCACGGCGTGCTCTTCGGCTTCGAGGACCAGGGCCCCCGCACCTTCACCCATCACAAAACCGTCGCGGTCCTTGTCATACGGGCGTGATGCCCGCTCCGGGTCATCGTTGCGGCGGGAGAGCGCCTGCATGGAGGCGAAGGAAGCCAGCGGCATGGGGTGGATGGCAGCTTCGGCACCGCCGCACACCACAATGTCAGCCTTGCCGGACCGGATGAGCTCCAGGCCCTGGTGCAGTGATTCAGTGCCGGAGGCGCATGCGGACACCGGGGTGTGCGCGCCGGCGCGGGCACCCAGGTCGAGGCTTACGGCGGCCGCCGGACCGTTCGGCATCAGCATGGGAACAGTCATCGGAAGGACACGGCGGGGTCCTTTTTCCCGCAGCGTGTCCCAGGCATCCAGCAGGGTCCAGACGCCGCCAATGCCGGTGGCGAAGGAAACTGCCAGCCGGTCGTGGTCGATCTCCGCTTCCTCCAGACCGGAATCAGCCCACGCCTCGCGGGAAGCGACGACGGCGAACTGCGTGGACGGATCCATCCGCTTGGCTTCCACACGGGAGAGGATCTCAGTGGCCGGGTTGGAGACACGTGCGGCGAAGGTGACCGGCAGGGAGTACTGCTCAACCCAGTCGTCTTCCAGCGTGCGGGCGCCGGAAACGCCTACCAGGGCGTTCTTCCACATGGTCGGGACATCTCCGCCGATCGGCGTGGTTGCGCCGAGGCCGGTAATGACTACTTTGCGGGCCATGATTCACTCTCTTGGGAAAATTTGGGGGGCGCACCTGGTTGCTGGTGCAGCGGGTAGTACTGGAAAGGGCGGCCGCCCCCGCGGCCCCCCTCCACGAATTACGCCTGGGCGTTGGAGATGAAGTCGACGGCGTCACCAACGGTCTTGAGGTTCTTGACCTCTTCGTCGGGGATGCGGACGCCGAACTTCTCCTCGGCGTTGACCACGATGGTCATCATCGAGATGGAGTCGATGTCCAGGTCATCCGTGAAGGACTTGTCCAGCTCAACGGCCTCGGGGGCCAGGCCGGTTT
>JBELYP010000102.1:0-10757 GCA_040273995.1 Arthrobacter sp. | reverse complement strand
GGGTTCCCGGGTGGACTCGCCCTTGTCCGAGGCATCCGTGGAAGCTGACTCGGAACCGGCTTCGTCACCGGTGCTTTCGGCGTCGCTGCGGCGGTTGCGGCGGTTGCGGCCGCGCTCGCGCTGGCCCTCTTCGCGTCCGTTTTCCTTTTCCGATGCCGGTGCGGCGGCGGCTGCTTCGGCGGCGGGAGCGGCTTCCGCGGCTTCGCTGCCGGCCGGAGTGACCACGCCGTCGCTCGCTGCACGGCGGTTGCGGTTACGGGTGCGGGACGGACGCTCAGCGGCCTTCTCCCCCTCGGCCGGGGCCGGGGCGGCAGCGGGCGCGTCGGCAGCCGGTGCGGCTTCCTTCCGCTCGGCTACGGCCTTCTCAGCCTGGGGATCCTTGGAGCCGCGGACCGGGCGCTCTGCAGCACCGCGGTCTGCTACTGCTCCGCCGCGCTGGTGGTTCGAAATGGCGTTAACCAGGTCGCCCTTGCGCATGCGGGACCCGCCGGTGATGCCCAGCTGACCAGCCAGCGCCTGCAGCTGTGCAAGCTTCAGGCCGGCAAGTCCGGAGCTCTTTGAAGCCGATTCACCGTTGGAACCGGCAGATGCTGATGAGTCCACACCTGCAGTCAGGTCGGTGGTATCTGTCACGAAGGATCCTTCCCCCTCGTCGGGCGGTCCGGCGTGGTTGCCGGCCGCGTTGAATGGCCCTGAAACCGATGATCTGACATGCGGTCCAGGGTTCACCTGCTGCGGGGATTCCCGGCAACGGTGAATCTGCTGGTGCCTTGATTGGAGAGTCCGCGGGAGTTACGGCAGCTTCGCTGCCGGAAAACGCGCGGATCAGATAATCGTTCGACTGGCCGTTTCTTGGCAGTCTCCGGAAGGCTACACCGGTGCTTGCATTTCCGCGGGTGGACTTGACCCTGCCGTCCGAATCGTTATGAAGGCTGCTTTGCTCTCAGCACCAAGGCTGATCGCTGCGCAGAACAGTCTACGAATCCGGTCATTGGAGCGAGCCACGGTGGTCCACAGAACGGGACGACCTGCCGGTGGAAGCACAAAAACGGTGGTATACCGATTCATGTACCGATCATCTACCGATACATGTACTGAATTACGGTACTTACCGCTGGTGCACTACCACTCTAGCACCATCTCGGTCCACGCCAAGCCGCATCACACGCCAGTTCGCAGCAGTTTGTCCGCTGAGCCAGGCGTTGATGAACTCTTCTGCGGCATCAGCCTGCTCTGCGCCGGCTGCCAGCGTCATCACGGTGGGTCCGGCTCCGGAAACGACGGCGGCAAACCCCGCGGATCGCAGCGCAGCGATCAGTTCCGCGCTCGGCGCCATGGCCGGTGCCCGGTAGCCCTGGTGCAGGAAATCCTCGGTCCCTTCGCGCAGCAGCGACGGGTCGCTGGTCAGCGCCTGCATCAGCAGTGCCGCCCGTCCGGAGTTCGCGGCCGCGTCACGGTGCGGAACCATGGCAGGAAGCAGTCCGCGGGCGCTCTCGGTGGAGAGTTCCGTCGCGGGAACCGCAGCAACCGGAATGATGTCCGGGTGGACACCGGCCCGGACGGAGCGGAAGACGCCGTCCTGTTCCCAGGAGACGGCCAGCGCACCGGCAAGGGCCGGAGCCACGTTGTCCGGATGGCCTTCCAGCGCCGAACAGGCGTGCAGCAGTCCCGCCGCGTCGAGGCGGGCGGATTCGGGCAGCAGGGCGTTGCCGGCCAGGACGCCGGAGACAATGGCGGACGCGGAGGAGCCCAGTCCGCGGCCGTGCGGAATCACGTTCTCGCACTCCAGTTCAAGGCCGCGCACCCGGTAGCCGGCACCGCGGACAGTGTCCGCGATGGTCCGGGCCACCAGATGGGTTCCGTCGGTGGGCAGCGACGCTTCACCTTCACCGCTTACACGGACGCGGATTTCATCTGAGTCCGTTGTCCGCACCCGGACGGTGTCGGACAGCGTGACGGCAAGGCCCAGGGAATCGAATCCCGGCCCCAGGTTTGCGCTCGTCGCCGGAACCCGGACGCTCAGTTCCTGCCCGGCAGCAACCGGGGTGCGCGGCTCCTGCTCCGGTGTCTGGATTTCCACCTGCGTTCTAGCGGGCTTCGGCGGGGGCGGATTCTTCCAGCCCCAGTGCGGCGGCAACGCTGACGACGTCGAAATCCACCTTGGTGGGTTCAACATCGGATCCGTCGGCAGTGCGAAGGGCCCACTGCGGGTCCTTCAGGCCGTGGCCGGTGACAGTGATGACGATCTTCTTGCCGGTGGGGGCCTCCCCTGCGGCATGCTTCTTCAGCAGACCTGCAACGCCTGCTGCGGACGCCGGTTCCACGAAGACGCCTTCACGGGAAGAGAGCCAGCGGTGCGCCTCGAGGATTTCGGTGTCCGAAACGGCCTCGATGAGTCCGCCGGATTCGTCCCGGGCGGCAATGGCCTGGTCCCAGGACGCCGGGTTGCCGATGCGGATGGCAGTGGCGATCGTGTCGGGGTCCGTGACCGGGTGGCCCTTGACCAGCGGCGATGCGCCTTCAGCCTGGAAACCCCACATGACGGGGGTCTTGGACGCCACCGGCGCCAGCTCCGTGCCGGCCTGGTTGGTCCAGGGCTGTGCATATTCCTGGTAGCCCCGCCAGTAGGCGGTGATGTTGCCCGCGTTGCCGACCGGGAGCAGGTGGTAGTCCGGGGCATCGCCCAGGTAGTCCACCACCTCGAAGGAGGCGGTCTTCTGGCCCTCGATGCGGGCCGGATTCACTGAGTTGACCAGGAACACCGGGTAAGCCTCGGCCAGCTTCCGGGCTACTTCCAGGCAGTTGTCAAAGTTGCCGTTGACCTGGAGCAGCTGGGCGCCGTGGGCGATTGCCTGGCTCAGCTTGCCCATGGAGATCTTGCCGTCCGGAACCAGCACGGCACACGTGAGGCCGGCCTGGGTGGCGTAGGCAGCGGCGGACGCGCTGGTGTTGCCGGTGGAGGCACAGACAACAGCCTTTGCGCCGGCTTCCACGGCGGCGGTGATCGCCATGGTCATGCCGCGGTCCTTGAAGGAGCCCGTGGGGTTCATGCCTTCGACCTTGAGGTAAACCTCATTGCCGGTCAGCTCGGAGAGTGCCTTTGCGTGGACCAGCGGAGTGCCGCCCTCACCGAGGGTAATCACTTCGGTGTTTTCGGTTACCGGCAGACGGTCGGCATATTCGCGGACAACGCCGCGCCATTGATGAGCCAAGGTTCTAGACCCCTTCTACCCGCAGGACGGATGTAACTGAATTGATGACGTCCAGGCCCTTGATGGCCTCGACGGTGGCCGCCAGTGCAGCCTCGGGCGCCCGGTGGGTGACAAAGCGCAGTTCGGCGCTGGCGCCGGCTGCATCGGTGTGGCTCTTTTGGCGCATGGTCTCAATGGAGACGCCGTTCTCGGCGAAGACGCGTGCGACGGCGGAGAGGACACCGGGTGCGTCGGCAACGTCCAGGCCGATGCTGTAGCTCGTGCTGACCTTATCCATCGGCAGGGCGGGGACGTGGCCGGAGGCAGCTTCCACGCCCATGTGTCCGCCCAGTACCAGGCGGCGGGCAACGGTGACGACGTCGCCCATCACGGCTGAGGCAGTTGGCGTGCCGCCGGCGCCCTGGCCGTAGAACATGAGCTCACCGGCGTTCTCAGCCTCAACGAAGACGGCGTTGAACGCGCCGTGTACGGCGGCCAGCGGGTGCGTGCGCGGCAGCAGTGTGGGGTGGACCCGGACGCTGACGCCCTCGGCGCCGTCGGACTCCAGCTTTTCGGCGATGGCCAGCAGCTTGATCACGAACCCTGCGTCCTTGGCGGCGGCAATGTCTGCTGCCGTAACGGACGTGATGCCCTCGCAGGACACATTGGCCATTTCGAAGGTGGTGTGGAAGGCGAGCGAGGCCAGGATGGCGCCCTTGGCCGCGGCGTCGTGCCCTTCAACGTCTGCCGTCGGGTCCGCTTCGGCGTAACCGAGCCGCTGGGCTTCGGCAAGGGCATCGGCGAACTGCGCGCCGGTGGAATCCATGGCGTCGAGGATGTAGTTGGTGGTGCCGTTGACGATACCCAGCACCCGGGTGATCCGGTCGCCGGAGAGGCTGTCACGGATCGGTCCGAGGATCGGGATGGCACCGGCAACCGCGGCTTCGTAGGCCAGGCGGACACCGGCGGCGTCCGCCTTTTCGTACAGCGCGGCGCCGTCGGCAGCCAGCAGCGCCTTGTTGCCGGTGACCACGGAGGCGCCGTGGCCAATGGCGTGCAGGATCAGCGTGCGGGCCGGTTCCAGGCCGCCCATGAGCTCAATGACAATGTCAGCAGACTCAACCAGGGCCTCGGCGTCCGTGGTGAACAGGTCGCGCGGCAGCTCAACGTCGCGGGGTGCGTCGGGATTGCGTACGGCAATTCCAGCCAGTTCGAGTTTCGCACCGGTGCGGGCCGTGAGGTCAGCGGCGTCGTTCAGGAGGATCCGGGCTACCTGGGATCCCACGTTGCCGCAGCCCAGCAGGGCCACCTTGAGTGTCTTCATTGCTTTGCGTTCTCCAATACCGGTCATGAAACGTCCCGCGCCAGCAGGTCTTCTTCGGTCTCGCCGCGGATAATCAGCCGCGCAGCGCCGTCCCGGACAGCCACGACGGGCGGACGGGCAATGTAGTTGTAGTTGCTCGACAGCGCCCAGCAGTAGGCGCCGGTGCCGGGAACGGCCAACAGGTCTGCGTGGGCAACGTCCGAGGGCAGATAAACATCCCTCACCACTATGTCCCCGCTCTCACAGTGTTTGCCAACCACGCGCGACATAACCGCGTCATGTTCGGAGCTGCGTGAGGCCAGGACGGCGGAATAGTCTGCGTCGTAGAGCACCGGGCGGGCGTTGTCGCTCATGCCGCCGTCAACCGAAACGTAGCGGCGTTCCGCCGTGCCGCCGTCGGCGGTGTCCACGCGCACCGTCTTGATGGTGCCGGCGCGGTACAGGGTAAAGGTGGTTGGCCCCACGATGGCGCGTCCGGGTTCGATCGAGATGCGCGGGACGGCAAGGCCCAGCTCCGCGCAGGTGCCGGAGACGACGGCAGCCATTGCCTTGGCGATCTCCGCGGCCGGGCGCGGAGTGTCGGCCTCGGTGTAGGCAATCCCGTAGCCGCCGCCCAGGTCCAGTTCCGGCAGCTCGACTCCGTGCTGCGCCTTGACCTCGGCCAGGAAACCGAGCAGGCGGCGGGCCGCTTCCTCGAATCCTGCCGGGTCGAAAATCTGCGAGCCGATGTGGCTGTGCAGGCCCAGGAGCCGGATGCCCGGATTCTGCAGGGCCGCGGCAACGGCGTCCGCAGCCGGGGAGATGCCGGTTTCCAGATCAGCGGCCATGGAGAGGCCAAACTTCTGGTCTTCATGCGCCGTGGCAATGAACTCGTGGGTGTGGGCATGGACGCCGGGAGTCAGGCGCAGCATGACGTTTGCCTGTACCCCGCGCTGCTGGGCCAGGGCACCCAGCCGGTGGAGTTCGGGCAGGGAGTCCACCACAATGCGGCCCAGTTCCATGTCCAGCGCCCGGTTCAGTTCGGCGTCGGACTTGTTGTTGCCGTGCAGGCCCAGGTCCGCCCCGGGAATACCCGCACGGGCCGCCACGGCCAGCTCGCCGCCGGAACAGGTGTCCAGGCGCAGCCCTTCCGAGGCCACCCAGCGGGCAATCTCGGTGCAGAGGAAGGCCTTGCCGGCGTAGTAGACGTCCACTCCTCCGCAGGCGTCCGCGAACGCGGCGTCGAAGGAGTCCTTGAAGTCGCGGGCCCGGGCACGGAAATCGGCTTCGGAGACCACGAACAGCGGAGTACCGAATTCAGCGGCGAGTGCGGAGACCGGAATGCCGGAAATCTCCAGTTCACCGTCCCCGCTGCGCTGCACGTCCTGGGCCCACATGCCGGGCCGGAGCGCGTTGGGATCATCGGGGAAGCTGAGCCACTGCGGAGCCAGCAGGGAAACACTCATGAATTCTTACATCCGTTCCGGTGCGGAGACGCCCAGCAGGTCCAGTCCGTTGGCCAGGACCTGGCGTGCGGCAGTGTTCAGCCACAGGCGCGTGCGGTTTACGTCAGTGATCTCTTCGCCGTTCTGCGGGGCGATGCGGCAGGCGTCGTACCAGCGGTGATAGGTGCCGGCGATGACCTCCAGGTGCCGGGCCACGCGGTGCGGCTCGCGGAAGGTGCTGGCCTGCGCCACCACACCGGGGTACTGGCCCAGGGCGGCCAGCAGCGCGCTTTCGGTCGGGTGGGACAGCAGCGCGGCGTCGAACGCGGAGTCATCCACACCGGCGGCTTCGGCGTTGCGTGCCAGGGCGTAGGTCCGGGCGTGGGCGTACTGGACGTAGAACACCGGGTTCTCGTTGCTGCGCTTGGTCAGCAGGTCCAGGTCAATGTCAATGTTCGAGTCCGCGGAGAAGCGGGCCAGGGTGTAGCGGGCGGCGTCCACGCCGACGGCGTCAACCAGGTCTTCGAGCGTGACCACTGTTCCGGCACGCTTGGACATGCGGACCGGCTTGCCGTCCTTTACCAGGTTCACCATCTGGCCGATCAGCACCTCGACGCATTCCGGGTCATGGCCCAGGGCCGCTGCTGCAGCCTTCAGCCGTGCCACGTAGCCGTGATGGTCGGCACCGAGCATGTAGATGTTCAGATCGAACCCGCGCTCGCGCTTGTTCTGGATGTAGGCGATGTCACCGGCAATGTAGGCGGCGTTGCCGTCCGACTTGATGACCACGCGGTCCTTGTCGTCGCCGAACTCGGTGGAGTTCAGCCACCAGGCGCCGTCCTTCTCGTACAGGTTCTTGGAGCCCTTGAGCTTCTCGAGCAGCATTTCGACCTGCCCGTTCTCATGCAGGGAATCCTCGTGGAAGAACACGTCGAAATCCACGCCGAAGTTGTGCAGGGATTCCTTGATGTCACCGAACATCAGGTCCACGCCGACAGCGCGGAAGCGCTCCTGCGCCTCGGCCTCGGAAAGTTCCAGGATGTTCGGCTCAACAGCAAGCACGCGGGAGGCGATGTCCTCGATGTAGGCGCCGGCGTAGCCGTCTTCCGGTGCCGGCTCCCCCTTGGCCGAAGCCAGCAGGGAACGGGCAAAGCGGTCGATCTGCGCGCCGTGGTCATTGAAGTAGTACTCTCGGGTGACTTCCGCTCCCTGGGATTCGAAGACCCGGGCCAGGGCATCGCCGACGGCGGCCCAGCGGGTTCCGCCCAGGTGGATCGGACCGGTGGGGTTGGCGGAAACAAACTCGAGGTTGATCCGGGTTCCGGAAAGCGCATCGGAGCGGCCGTAGGCGGGGCCTGCTTCAACGATCGCCTTGGCCAGCTCACCGGCGGCACCGGCGTCGAGCGTGATGTTCAGGAAACCGGGACCTGCAATGTCCACCTTGGCGACGCCGTCGATCTGCTCCAGCCGTGCGGACAGGATTTCGGCGAACTGGCGGGGGTTCATGCCGGCCTGCTTCGAGAGCTGCAGGGCAATGTTGGTGGCCCAGTCACCGTGGTCCCGGTTCCTCGGCCGCTCCACGCGGACCTCGGAGGGAAGCTCGATGCTGAATTCACCCGCATCGATGGCGTCTTTGAGGCAGGCAGTTACGGCAGAGGAAAGTTCTTCAGGAGTCACCGGTTAAGCATAGCGGGGCAGCACACCCGGACCTTATTCCCGCCGTTTGCGTCCTTTTTAGCAGGCTCCCGGCAGTCCTTGGCGGCCATTGTGGCCTGGGGCACAGCGGGGCACCGGAAGGCGTCCGCCAGCGTTGATGGGTTGTAATTAGTTAGGGAACTTCCGCCTGCAATGAAGGAGCATCCGTGAATTCCAAGAAACCGCTGCTGGCCGCCGCCGCCGGGCTGACCCTCCTGGGCGCCGCCGGGTGCGGATCCGCCGGAACCGCCCAGGACACCGCCGTCGACGAGTCTTCCGGCGCACCTGCCAGCAGTGCCCCTGCGGGAAGCCGAGACTTCCAGGACGGCGAGTACACGGCGTCTGGCACGTATATTCCGCCGTCCAACACCAAGGAAGAGGTCACGGTCTCCCTGGCCCTGGAGGACGGCGTGGTCACGGACCTGGAGGTCTCCACCTCGGGGAACCACCCGACGTCCAAGCGTTACCAGGCAGAGTTCACGAACGGGATCCAACAGGAAGTTCTCGGGAAACCGATCGATGAGGTGAAGGTGGACAAGGTCGCTTCCTCCTCGCTGACGAGCTCCGGCTTCAACAAGGCACTGGACGCCGTCATGAACGAGGCCGCCGGCTAGCGGCTGCGATGGAGTCCTGGAGTTTCGAAGCGATCGGCACCCGGTGGGAAATCAATACCGGGGAACCGCTCGACGGCGGGACCCGCGCCGCAGTGTCCGCGCTGGTTGACGAGTATGACCAGGCGCTCTCACGTTTCCGGTCCGACTCTGCGCTGTCCCGGCTCGCGCGCGCCGCCGGCTCCATGCCGCTGCCCGGCTACACCGCCGGACTGTTCACGCTTTTCGATTCGCTTGACCGTTTGACCGGCGGGCGGATGAATCCCCTGGTGGGCGGCTCGCTGGAACAACTCGGCTACGGGCCCGGCTACCGTCTGATCCCCGAGGGACCAGCCGTGGCGGCACCCCGGTGGCGGGAGGCAGCACGGTGGGAGACCGCCGCATCCGGGGATGTCCTGCTTCACCTGGACCGGCCGGCAACCGTGGACGTCGGCGCCGCGGGGAAAGGCCAGCTGGTGGACCTCGTCTGGGAGCTGATCACCGGTCGCGGCTATGCTTCGGTTGTGGTTGACGGCGGTTCCGATATGCGGCATTCCGGTCCAGACAGCCTGCGGGTCGGGCTGGAGCATCCGTTCGATTCGAACCTGGTCATCGGCGTTGTGCAGCTTCAGGACCGTGCACTTTGCGCTTCTGCAGCGAATCGAAGGGCGTGGGGCCAGGGCCTGCACCACGTCCTGGATGCTTCGACCGGGCTGCCGGTCAATGCCGTCGCAGCGACGTGGGTCCTGGCACCGGACGCCATGACCGCAGACGGGCTGGCCACAGCACTTTTCCTTACTGACCCTTTTTCCCTCACCGCCGAGTTCGATTTCGACTACGTCCGGATGTTCTCCGACGGCAGGGCAGAATTCTCACCCGCAATAGCTGGAGTCCTTTTTTCATGACCGTATCCCTGAGCACTCCTTCCGCACGGCTGCAGCGCCTGCTTGGCAGGATGAGCATGTACCGCATGCTCGTTGTGCTGCTGCTGGCCATGGCGGCGTGGTCCTTTGTGCTCTCCTTCACCGGCGCACTGTTCTACACGCCGGCCGAACTCGCGGCAACGCTCGCCACAGCCGTGGTGTCCACGCTGATGGCCAGCAGGGTGATGGGACTGCTGTTCCGCACCTTCCCGCAGACTGACTCGTCGCTGATCACCGGGCTGCTGCTGTTCTTCCTGTTCTGGCCCACCACGGAGGGCGCCCAGCTGGGCTGGATAGCGCTGGCAGCCCTGGCCGCCACAGCCTCCAAGTACCTCCTGGTGTGGCGGAAGCGCCACATTTTCAACCCGGCGGCCGTGGGTGCCTTTGTCCTGGGGCTCACCGGCCTGACGGCCCCCGTCTGGTGGGTTGCCGCTCCGCTGATGCTGGTGGCAGTGGTGCCCGCGGCGCTGCTGGTGCTCTACCGCAGCCGGCTGCTGCCCATGGCCGCAGTATTCACGGTTGTGGCTGCCGGAATCACGGTGGTGCGGTTCGCGGCCGCCGGCGAGCCTGCCCTGGAGGGACTCACCACTGCCTTCACCTCCTATCCTGTGCTGTTCTTCGCCGGCTTTATGCTCTCCGAGCCGCTGACCCTTCCCCCGCTGCGCTGGCAGCGGCTGGCCGAAGCCGCCGTCGTTGGCCTCCTGTTCTCGGCCCCCCTCTCACTGGGACCGGTTTACATGTCCCCGGAGCTTGCCCTGCTTATTGGTAACCTGCTGGCCTTCGCCGCGGGACAGCGCGGCGGCATAGCACTGCGGCTGCGCTCGTCCCGGGAGCTGACGCCGAGCTCGCGCGAGCTGGTGTTCGAGGCCGAGCGGCCGCTGCGTTATGCCGCCGGACAGTACCTTGAGCTGAGCCTGCCGCATCCGGCCCCGGACAGCCGGGGGCTGCGCCGGATCTTCAGCCTTACCTCGGATCCGGCCGATCCCAGGACGGTGTCCGTGGCGCTGCGGGTATCCGCGCCGGGCAGCTCCTTCAAGACCAGGCTCCTTGCCCTGAAGCCGGGAGCCCGGATCTCTGCAACCTCCGTGGGCGGCGACTTCCAGCTGCCGCGCGACGCCTCGCGGAAGGTGCTGATGGTCGCCTCGGGAATCGGTATCACCCCGTTCCTGAGCCAGCTGCGCTCTCCGGACGCGGCGGGCCGCGACGTCGTGCTGGTGTACGCAGCCTCCTCCGTGGAGGAACTTGCCTTTGCCCGGGAGCTCTCGGAACTTGGGACCCGGGTGCTGGTGTGCACTCCGGCTGACCCGATGGTCCCGGGATGGACGTGGCTGGGAGCAGGCCTGCCCGACGCCGCCACGCTGGCCAAGGCGGTGCCTGACGCCGCCGAACGCGCCGCGTACGTGGCCGGGTCGCCGTCGGCTGTTGCAGCTGCCCGGCGAACCCTCAAGGAAGCCGGTGTGCGCCGCGTCCATACCGATCCGTTCCTGGGGTACTGATTCCTCCAGTTCCTCTCCGTCCCCACCCACCGCTCCACCGCCCCACCCCTAACCTCCTCATCGAGATGGCAGAAACTGCCCGTTAGAACGCTGAAACGGGCAGTTTCTGCCATC
>JBELYP010000101.1:0-10936 GCA_040273995.1 Arthrobacter sp. | reverse complement strand
CAAGCCCTTTCGAGAGGCCAGTTACGGCTCATTTCAGCACTGAAACGAGCCGTAACTGGCCTCTCGGCGTGTGAGCGGGAGGAGCTTAGGGCCGCAGGGCGCGCTCCGGGGTGTGCAGCCGGGCCAGGAAGCGCCCTGTGCCGGCCGGAATGGTTCCCGGACCGCGCAGCGAGACCAGCACCGTGACGGCGAAGGCCGCCGGAACGGTCCAAGCGGCGGGCTGCTCCAGCCATACCGGCACGGCGTTGCCCGAGACCGAGAACATCCCCCCGGCAACGATCGCCCCGCCGCAGAGCACCGCGCCGGTGAGCATTCCCGCCACCGCGCCGGCAGCCGTCAGCCGGCGCCACCAGATGCCCATCAGCAGCAGCGGGCACAGGGTGGAGGCCGTAAACGCGAAGACCATGCCCACGCTCCCGGCCAGTGCCTGGGTGTTCGTCAGCAGTGCCAGGCCCAGCGGCACGGCGCCGGCCAGCAGCGTGGCGGTGCGGAATCCGCTGATGCTGCCGCGGAAGAATTCCTGGCTGATCACTCCGGCCAGGGACACAATCAGCCCGGATGACGTGGACAGAAATGCGGCGAATGCCCCGGCCGTGACAAACGCTGCGAGCAGGTCCCCGAGGGCGCCGTCGAACACCTGCGCCGGTAGGAGCAACACTGTCGCGTCCGCATTGCCCTGACCCGCCAGCTCCGGCAGGTAGGTGCGGCCCAGGATCCCGTAAAGGGTGGGGAAGACGTAGAAGACGGAGAGCAGGCCCAGCACAATCAGCGTGGTACGCCGGGCGGAAACCCCGTCCGGGTTGGTGTAGAAACGTACCAGGACGTGCGGCAGGCCGAGGGTTCCGCACAGCAGCGCGATGCTCAGCGAAACATTGCGGTACACCGAGTCGGCCACGGCCGCGTTGGCCCCAAAGTCGAAGGCGGCGCCACCGTTGGTCCAGGACACGCCGTCGGCTCCCAGCCGGAAGAGGATAAAAAGTACCGGGACGGCCAGCGCCACCAGCTTGAGCCAGTACTGGAAGGCCTGCACAAAGGTAATGGAGCGCATCCCGCCGCTGAGTACGCTCAGGCAGACAATGACGACGACGGCGGCAGATCCCGCCCAGCCCGGCAGGCCGGTGGTCAGGCCCACGGTCAGGGCAGCCCCGTGCAGCTGCGGGACAATATAGAGCCAGCCGACGGCCACCACCAGCAGGCTGGTGACCCTGCGGGCCGGAAGCGAGTCCAGCCGGGCCCGGGCGAAGTCCGGCACGGTGTAGGCTCCGGAGCGGCGCAGCGGAGCGGCCACGAACAGCAGCAGCATCAGGTACCCCGCCGTGTAGCCGATGGGGAACCAGAGGGCGTCGGCACCGGAAACCAGCACGAGCCCCGCCACGCCGAGGAAACTGGCGGCGGAGAGGTACTCGCCGCCGATCGCCGAGGCATTCCACCACGGCTTGACCGTGCGTGAGGCAACGTAAAAGTCTCCCGTGGTGCGTGAAATCCGCAGCCCGTAGGCGCCGATGAGCAGGGTCGCCGCGGTGACGGCCGCCAGTGCCATATAGCCCACTCCCGGGCTGACTTCCCAAGTCACTGCCGGCTACCCCTCATCCAGCAGATCCTGGAAACGTTTCTCATTCCGGTTGGCGGTGCGGACATAGAGTGCGCCGCTGACGATCACCAGCGGGTACACGCCAAAGCCCAGCAGGACCCAGGGGACAGGAATGCCGAACAGCTCCAGGGCCCCGATCTGCGGGTACGCTGCCAGCAGCAGCGGGACGCCGAGCAGAATCAGGCCGAACCCGCCCGCCACCACCAGGGCCAGCCGGAGCTGGGACCGGATCAGCGAGGAGAGGAACACCTCGCCCACCTCGGACTGTTCATCCAGTTCCCGGGCCACCGGGAAGGCCGGCGGAACGGCGCCGGGCCGCGGGGGAGCGGTAACCCGGACGCGCTGGGGACGGTTCTCGGCGTTCATACCGTGGGCCGTACCCTTCCGGAAGCTAGGGTGCTGCGCACTGTTGGCAGGTGCCGCCGGCTCACCGGCAGCTCTTCGCTGCCGATCCGGATGCTGGCCCGCCCGGCGCTCAGCCGCACCTGGGTGATCTGGCTGCGGGCCACCAGATAGGAGCGGTGGACCCGCAGGAACCCGGCATCCGCCCACTGGGCCTCCAGCTCCGCCAGCGGTATCCGAACCAGATAACTGGTGTCAGCGGTGTGCAGGCGGGCATAGTCGCCCTGCGCCTGGACGTAGCGGATCTCCTCGCGGCGGATCATGCGGGTGGTGGCACCCTGCACCACGGTGACCACATCACCCTCCTGCGCGCTGTCCAGCCCGGTGCCGGCCAGCGCATCACTGATGCGCCGCACGGATTCCGTGAGCCGTTCCTGCCGGACGGGCTTGAGCAGATAATCCGTGGCTGCCAGTTCAAAGGCGGCCAGGGCATGGTCCTCGTCTGCGGTGACAAAAACGACGGCGGGCGGGCGTTCCTTGCGTGCCAGGGCCCGTGCGATGTCCAGCCCGGAGAGAGCGGGCATGTGAATGTCCAGGAAAACGGCGTCGACGTCCGCGTGTTCGATGGCGTTCAGAGCCTGGGCCCCGCTGGAAGCGCGCAGTACGGTGCCGATGCGGGAGTCCCGGCCCAGCAGGAAGGCCAGCTCTTCGACGGCCGGAGCTTCGTCGTCGGCCACCACCACGGTCAGCAGCTTTGCGGATTTCGCCATGGAAGACAGACTACTTCCTTCAGATCTGGTGGCCCGGCTGCGACTTGGGGATCCGCATGGTGATCAGCATGCCTGCGCCTTCCGCCGTGTCGATGACCAGGCCGTGGGCGTCGCCGTAAACCTGCCGCAGCCGCAGGTCCACGTTGCGCAGGCCCACATGGTCGCCGTCGGCATGCCCGGCCAGCAGCTCCTGCAGCTTCTGCGGGTCCATCCCCACACCGTTGTCCTCCACCGTAATCTCCGCCAGTGCCCCGGCGTCGCGCGCCGAAATGGTGATGTGGCCTTCGCCGTCGTTCGAATCCAGGCCGTGGCGGACCGAGTTTTCCACCAGCGGCTGGAGGGACAGAAACGGAATGACCGTGCCCAGGACCTCCGGGCTGATCTGCAGGCTGACCTTCAGCCGGTCGCCGAACCGGGCCCGCTCGAGCAGCAGATAGCGGTCAATGGACTGCAGCTCCTCCGCCAGCGTGGTGAAGTCCCCGTGCCGGCGGAAGGAATACCGGGTGAAGTCCGCGAACTCCACCACCAGCTCCCGGGCGCGCTGCGGATCGGTGTTGATGTAGGAGGCGATGGCGTTGAGCGAGTTGTAGATGAAGTGCGGGCTGATCTGGGCCCGAAGCGCCTTCACCTCGGCTTCCATCAGCAGCGCCCTGGATGTGTCCAGCTCCGCGAGCTCCACCTGGGCAGCAACCCAGTCAGCGACGTCGTTCGCGGCCCGAATGAGCCCGGCGCTGACCGACGGCGCAAAAACCCCCAGCGTGCCCACGGCCTGGGAGTTGACCCGCAGCGGGCAGATCAGCAGCTCACCGCCGTCCTGCAGGCCCAGGGCACGCAGCGCCGGTCCGCGGAAGACCTTGGTCCGGCCGCTCTCCAGGACACCGCGGGCGGCGAGCAGGATCCTCTCCCGCCGCATCGCGTTATCTGCCAGGGATCCCTCCCAAGCGAGCACCGCCGCCGTATCTGTCATCACCAGCGTTTCGCAGCGCAGCAGTCCGCGCAGATGCCGGCTGGCTCGGGAAGCGCCGGCCGGAGTCAGCCCGGACCGCAGGTGGCGCGAGGCAAGCGAGGCAGTGTGCAGCGTGGCATAGGCGGCGCGCTCGGCGTCGGAACCCAAATCGCGCTGGGAACGGCTTAGCCGGTAGCCCAAAGCAGCCACCGCCGCGAGCGTCAGGACGGCAACGGCGCAGACCAGAGCGACTTCGACGGCGGCGGGCATGGAACCCAGACTACCCAGTCACAGGGGCGCCGGGAGGTACCAAACGTGCCGTTTGGCGCACGGATTGCCCCGTTCACCGACGCAGGCCCCCGATAAGTGGCACCAGATGCATCCGCATTGGAAAAGTGATCCCCATCACAGCCGGCGTGCTGGCGGCCCGGGTTCCCGATGGACCCGCGGTTCTTATGCCGTACCGCCGCACGTGCCCAACCCAAGGAGGAGAGATGGCTGAACACCAGCCACAATCACACCCCGAAAGCGAGGCGCCGGTCGACTTCCGGGAAGTCCAGCGGTCCCCGCAGTTCCAGGAGCTGCGCAAACGCCAGCGCAGCTTCATCTTTCCCATGGCCGTGGTCTTCCTCGTCTGGTACTTCGCCTACGTGCTGCTCGCTGACTACGCCCACGATTTCATGTCCACCCCGGTCATCGGCAACGTCAACATTGGTCTGATCCTGGGCCTGCTGCAGTTTGTCAGCACCTTCGGCATCACCATGTGGTACGTCAGCTACGCCAACCGCCGCCTCGATCCGATCGCCTCCGAACTGCGCGGCGAGCTGGAGGCCAAGGGCGTGTCCCTTCCCGAGGAGACCAAATGAACACCCTCTACATCCCCGCCGCCGTCACCGCCGACGCCGTCCGGGAAACAGGCTGGCTGAACATGCTGATCTTCGGCCTGTTCGTGGCCGTAACCCTTGTGGTGGTGCTCCGCGCCAGCCGCAACAACAAGACGGCGGCAGACTACTACGCTGCCGGACGTTCCTTCACCGGGCCGCAGAACGGAACC
The DNA here is from genome assembly GCA_040273995.1 of Arthrobacter sp. Lineage (GTDB taxonomy): Bacteria > Actinomycetota > Actinomycetes > Actinomycetales > Micrococcaceae > Arthrobacter_B. The sequence continues at coordinate 6,233 of JBELYP010000101.1, read as the reverse complement.
GCCATTGCCGGCGACTACCTCTCCGCTGCGTCCTTCCTCGGCATCGTCGGTGCCATTGCCATCAACGGTTACGACGGGTTCCTGTACTCCATCGGCTTCCTGGTGGCCTGGCTGGTAGCACTGCTGCTCGTGGCCGAAATGCTCCGGAACACCGGTAAGTTCACCATGGCCGACGTCCTGTCCTTCCGGCTCAAGCAGCGTCCGGTCCGCATCGCCGCGGCCATCACCACGCTGGCTGTCTGCTTCTTCTACCTGCTGGCCCAGATGGCCGGTGCCGGCGGACTCGTGTCCCTGCTGATGGGCATCGACTCCCGAGTTGGACAGTCTCTCGTCGTCGCAATCGTCGGCGCACTGATGATCATCTACGTGCTGGTTGGCGGCATGAAGGGCACCACCTGGGTGCAGATCATCAAGGCCTGCCTGCTGATCGCCGGAACTGCCGTCATGACCGTGTGGGTCCTGGCCATCAACGGCTTCAACCTTTCCGAGCTGCTTGGCTCCGCCGTCGAGATGTCCGGCAACGCCGCCATCCTCGATCCGGGACTGCAGTACGGTAAGTCTGAAACCTCCAAGCTGGACTTCGTCTCGCTGGGCCTGGCACTCGTGCTCGGCACCGCAGCCCTGCCCCACGTGCTGATGCGCTTCTACACGGTTCCCACCGCCAAGGAAGCCCGCCGCTCCGTGGTCTGGGCCATCTGGCTGATCGGACTGTTCTACCTGTTCACCCTGGTCCTCGGCTACGGCGCCGCGGCCCTGATCGAACGGGAGACCATCTTGGGGGCTCCCGGCGGCGTGAACTCCGCTGCTCCGCTGCTGGCCTTCGCGCTGGGCGGACCGGTGCTGCTGGGACTGATCGCCGCCGTCGCGTTCGCCACCATCCTGGCCGTTGTGGCCGGCCTGACCATCACGGCAGCGGCATCCTTCGCCCACGACATCTACGCCAACGTTGTCCGCAAGGGCAAGGTGGACGCCGACGGCGAAGTGAAGGTGGCGCGCCGGACCGTGCTGGTCATCGGTGTGATCTCGATCCTCGGCGGCATCGGCGCCCAGGGCCAGAACGTGGCCTTCCTGGTGGCCCTGGCCTTCGCCGTCGCCGCAAGTGCGAACCTGCCCACCATCATCTACTCGCTCTACTGGCGCCGCTTCAACACCCGCGGCGCTATCTGGAGCATGTACGGCGGCCTGGGTTCGGCCATCCTGCTGATCATCCTCTCGCCGGTTGTCTCCGGTGCAGAGACCTCGATGATCTCCGGCGTGGATTTCGCGGTCTTCCCGCTCAATAACCCGGGCATCGTATCCATCCCGCTGGCGTTCTTCCTGGGCTTCCTGGGAACAGTCACCAGCAAGGACAACGAGTCCCCGGAGAAGCAGGCGGAAATGGAAGTCCGTTCGCTCACCGGTGTCGGTGCGGAAAAGGCCGTGGACCACTAACCCGGTCGACCGGCTTCAAAGCAGGGTGCTTCCCCGGACGGGGGAGGCGCCCTGCTTCGTGTGTGGACCGCGATGGCGCGGGCCCGGCGGCTGGTGCGGTCCCTGCGGAGAGTTTCGGGTGGGCTGGTTGGGGGCGCGCGCCTGGGCGCTTGGTGCTTGGGTTCGGGCGTGGGTTTCGAACGCTGGGGCGGCGGGGCCCGGGGCCTCGGGGCTTGGGGCGGGACTTGGCCGGCTCGATCATCAGGTTCGGGCCCGTCCCGCATCCTTTGTGGAGATAACGCTGTTTAGGAGGTTCGGTTGGAATCCATTGTGGAGATAACGCCGTTTAGGAGGTGCGCCAGGAATCCATTGTGGAGATAACGCCGTTCTCGCTGCCGCTTAGGGGCGTTATCTCACCACAGGATGAACCGAGGGGCCGCTTAGGGACGTTATCTCCACAAAGGATGCGACGCCGTGTTCCACAGGCCGCCCAGCAGCGGCAGGCATATGCCGGGCCGACCTCCGCCCACGGCTCCGCCGCACCCTCCCGCATGTTCCTGCAGGGTCGTCTGCACGACCGCGCCGGCCCGTCTTCAGCCCGCGCAGGGTGCCGGGCCCCGGCCCGCCCGAGCCCGAGCCCGGCCGCCCGAGCCCGAGCCCGGCCGCCCGGGCCCGAGCCCGGCCGCCCGAGCCCGCGCCCGGCTCCGCCCCGCCCGCTCCACGCACCCGGCCGAAACCCAGCGCCCGGCTACTCGCCGCCGTCGGGCCCGCGTTCAAGCAGGGGCGAGACCCGGTAGGGGATCAGCTCGCCCATCGCCAGGGTGGTGTCCGAGCGTTCGACGCCGGGCACGGCGAGGATGGCCTTGTTGATCCTGAACAGATCCTCGGCGTCGGCGGCCACAATGCGCAGGAGCAGGTCCGCGGCACCGGTTAACCCGTGCGCTTCGATGACCTCCGGGACGTCGGAGAGATTTGCGGTGATCTCCGCCAGGCGCGGCTGCTGCACATGCACGTGGACAAAGGCCATCAGAGGATAGCCCAGCGCCACCGGGTTGATCCGCCGCTCGAAGGAGAGGAACGCACCCTTCTTTTCCATCCGGGACAACCGGGCCTGGACGGTGTTGCGGGAGATCCCCAGGCGTGAGGCAAGGGCAACCACCGTCCGTCTGGGATCGGTGGCCATGGCCCGCAGAACGCGGAAGTCGGTACTGTCCAGAATCTGCATAGTGCGCAACGCTAGCACGGCCCAAAGCGCCGATGCAGGGCAAGATGCCCAATCGGATTGGGTGCGGTTGTGCCGACTGCGTCATGTGAGTAGGGTCACATCTATCTGGGCAAAGGCGCCCGGCATCAAGTTCGGACCCCACCATCCCCGGGGTTCCAACACGGAAGGATGCGTATCAAAGTGTCCCTGCATACCCCGGTAGAACATCCCGAAAACACCGGGACGGAACCGAATAACCCCTATGTACAGCTGATCCGCCCCAACGGTGCACGCGTTGACGACGCGTTCTATTCCCGTTGGGTCCACGACGTCGACGCCGAAGCCCTGCGCGGTCTGTACCGGGACATGGTCCTGGTCCGGCGGATCGACACCGAAGCCACGTCCCTGCAGCGCCAGGGCGAATTGGGCCTCTGGCCACCGCTTTTGGGCCAGGAAGCAGCCCAGATCGGCTCGGCCCGGGCACTGCGCCCTTCCGACTTCGTCTTCAGCAGCTACCGTGAGAACGCGGTGGCCTGGTGCCGCGGCGTGGGCTTCGCAGACCTCATGCGCGTCTGGCGCGGCAATGCCGCCGGCGGCTGGGATCCATATTCGGTGAACATGGCACCCACCCAGGTGATCATCGGCGCCCAGGCGCTGCATGCCGCCGGGTACGCCATGGGAATTGCCCAGGACGGGGCGGACGACGCCGCGATCAGCTACTTCGGCGACGGAGCCACCAGCCAGGGCGACGTGAATGAAGCCATGGTGTTCGCCGCGAGCTTCCAGGCTCCGGTCATCTTCTTCTGCCAGAACAACCAGTGGGCCATCTCCGAGCCGGTGGGGCTGCAGGCTGCCATTCCGCTCGCCAACCGCGCCCCCGGATTTGGCATCCCGTCCATCCGGGTGGACGGCAACGATGTCCTTGCCGTCCTCGCCGCCACCCGCGAGGCACTGGACCGTGCACGCTCCGGAGGAGGCCCCACCTTCATTGAAGCCGTCACCTACCGGATGGGCCCGCACACCACCGCCGATGACCCCACCCGCTACCGCGACGCCGCGGAGCTGGAGGACTGGCGCAGCCGGGATCCGATCAGCCGGCTCGCGGCGCTGCTGCAAAACGAAGAGGAGGCGGACGCCGCCTTCCTGGCCTCGGTGGAAGCCGACGCCGACGCGCTCGCCGCCGCGCTCCGGGAAGCCTGCCTGACCCTCCCGGACCCGGGCCCCGACGCTGTCTTTGCGCACGTTTACGCAGAACCGAACTCCTGGCTGGACCGCCAGCGGGAACACTACTCGGCTTACCTGGCCATGATGGACGGGCCCGCGGAAGGAACCACCCGATGAGCAGCATGACCTTCGGCCGTGCCATCACGGCGGGACTGAACGACGCACTTGCCCAGGACCCGAAGGTGGTGCTGATAGGGGAGGACATTGGCAAGCTCGGGGGAGTCTTCCGGATCACCGACGGTCTGCAGGCCGAGTACGGGCCGCGGCGGGTGATGGACACCCCGCTGGCAGAATCCGGAATCATGGGCACCGCAGTCGGGCTCGCCTTCCGCGGCTACCGGCCGGTGGTTGAAATCCAGTTCGATGGATTTATTTATCCGGCGTTCGACCAGATTGTCTCCCAGGTGGCCAAGATGCATTACCGGACCCGCGGTGCGGTGAAACTCCCGCTGACCATCCGGGTGCCGTTTGGCGGCGGCATCGGTTCACCGGAACACCACTCAGAATCCCCGGAGGCTTACTTCACGCACACCTCAGGGCTGCGGGTGGTCAGCGTGTCCAACCCGCAGGACGCCTACACCATGATCCGGCAGGCCATCGCCTGTGACGATCCGGTGCTCTACTTCGAACCCAAACGCCGTTACCACACCAAGGGCGAGGTCCAGCGGACCCTCGACGGCGCCCTGCCCCTGGGTGCAGCGCGGGTTGCAGCCTCCGGAACGGACGTGACCCTGGTGACCTACGGGCCGCTGGTGATGACTGCCCTTGACGCGGCAACCGCTGCGGGGGACGAAGGCATCTCCGTGGAAGTGATCGACCTGCGCTCGCTGGCCCCGGTGGACTATGCGGTGGTGGAAGCCTCCGTGCGCAAGACAGGCCGGCTGGTAGTCACCCATGAAGCCGCCCAGTCCGGCGGCCTGGGAGCGGAAATCGCCGCCAGCATCACCGAGCGCTGCTTCGACTACCTGGAGCACGCACCGGTGCGCGTGACCGGCTTTGACATTCCGTATCCTCCCGCCCGGCTGGAAAAGCACCACCTTCCTGACCTGGACCGGATCCTGGACGGCGTGGACCGGGTGATGCGCCGGCCCAACTCCCTGGAGCAGGCAGCCGTGCTGGAAGGAGCCGCACAATGATCCGCGAATTCCGGCTGCCGGATCTGGGTGAGGGACTTACCGAATCCGAGATCCTGTCCTGGCGCGTTGCCGAGGGGCAGGCTGTGACACTGAACCAGGTCATCGCCGACGTGGAGACCGCGAAGGCCGTGGTGGAGCTGCCGTCTCCGTTCGAGGGAGTGGTGGCCCGCCTGCACGAAGCCGAGGGCACGGTGGTGGAAGTCGGCTCGCCCATCATCAGCTTTGACGTGGCGGATCCCGGCGGTGCGCCCGTCCCGGCAGCTCCCGATGCTGACGAGGCCGTACCGCGCCGTCAGCCCACCCTGGTGGGCTATGGCGCCGAACCGGACGAGGGTGGCCGTCCGGCACGCCGGACGCGCCGGGGGCTGGCGGCAGGTCCAACGGCGCCCGCACCGGCGGCACCCGCTCCAACGGCGCCAGCTCCGGCGGCGCCCGTGGGCGGAGAACATGTTCCGGCCACAGCCATTCAGGCCACAGCCGTTCAGACCACATCCGCTCAGGATACCCCGCTCCGGGAGCGGCCGCGCTCCACCCCGCCGGTCCGCAAACTCGCCCGGGACCTGGGTGTCGACCTGGCCACCCTGGAAGGTACGGGACCGCAGGGCAGGATTGTGCGCAGCGACGTGGAAGCGGCGCTGCTGCGCCCGGACAAAGCAGCGGGATCAGCACCCGCCCAGCCGGTAGTAGCTGATGCTCCGCACCTGGGGCAGGGGCGCGAAGAACGGATCCCGGTCGCCGGAATCCGGAAGCACACGGCGGCGGCCATGGTGGCCAGCGCCTTTACGGCACCGCACGCCACGGTCTTCCTCACCGTGGACGTGACGCCCTCGATGAACCTGCTGGAGAAGCTGCGCAGCCGCAGGGAGTACGACGGCGTCCGGCTGACTCCGCTGGTCCTGGCAGCAAAGGCGGTTTGCCTGTCCCTGCGCCGGCACCCCGAGCTGAATGCGCGCTGGGATGAAGCCGCCCGGGAGATCATCCGCTACCGGTACGTGAACCTGGGGATTGCCGCCGCCACCCCGCGCGGGCTGCTGGTCCCGAACATCAAGGATGCGCAGGAGCTTGGTCTGAGGGAACTGGCGCTGGCCATTTCCGACCTGGCGTCCACCGCTCGGGAGGGCCGGACACCCCCGGCGGCGCTGAGCGGGGGTACCGTCTCGATCTCCAATGTGGGGGTGTTCGGTGTGGATGCAGGAACCCCCATTCTCAACCCCGGCGAAGCGGCAATCCTGGCGCTGGGCTCGGTGCGGAAGCAGCCG
>JBELYP010000100.1:0-11218 GCA_040273995.1 Arthrobacter sp. | reverse complement strand
AGCCGGGAACCAGGGAAAGGGAGATGTGGCCGATCATCACGAGGATGGCCGAGTAGAAGAGGGTCCGTTCGGAGCCGAGGATGCGGTCCGCTACCCACGCGCCGACGATCGAGGAGAGGTAGACGCCGCCGCCGTAGGCGCCAACGAGGCCTGCAGCCACTCCCTCGTCCATGCCCAGTCCGCCTTCAGTGACGGAGTAGTACATGTAGTAGAGCAGGATGCCCTGCATGCCGTAGAAGGAGAAGCGTTCCCAGAGCTCAACGCTGAAGAGATTCGCGAGCATCCGGGGATGGCCGAAAAATGCCTTCCGCGCAGCAGGCGCGGGGCTGGTAGTGGTGGGGCTAGGACTCATCAGTCAATCGTCCCAAAGCGCCGCTGTGACGGATTCGACTTTCAGAACCAAAATCGGGGTGTTCGTACGGCTTCCATGCAAGCGTATGTGCTCATTGTCACCGTCAAAACGGCAGTTTTGTCCACATGCTGGACAAAAAGGCTCCGGATTAAGGTTCCTTCCTGCTATGGGCCCAGCTGCGCAGCCACCGCCAGCAGGTCCGCTTCGGCCCCAGGGCGTCCGATCAGCTGCACGCCCATAGAGAGCCCGTCAGCGGTCGTGTAGGTCGGGATGCTCACTGCGGGCAGTCCGCACACATTGACCATCGAGGTGAACGGCGAGTAGCGGCACTGGAGTGCATAGTCCCCGGCGGCGTCAGCGTCCCAGTACCAGCCGATGGGGCGCGGTGTCATTGCCAGGGTGGGGGTCAGGATCATGTCCCAGGCAGCGAACTGGGAAATGGTCTCCTCTTCAAAGCCCCGCAGGACCTCGACGGCGCCTGCCAGGTCTGCCGCGGAGCGCTGGAGGGCGCGGCGGCGCATGGCTGAGGTCAGCGGTGTGAGCTTTTCCTCGCCCTCGGCTGGAAGTGGAATGTTGGCAAGCGGAGCGGTCCAGACCAGTTCGAAGGCGTCCGGGTAGCGCTCGTCGTAATGCACGTCGGCTTCGGAGACCTCGTGTCCTGCACCGGTGAGGGCCAGGACTCCGGCTTCCAGGCCCAGCAGGGCCTCCGGCTCCAGGGAAATCGCCAGCCGCGATTCAAAGGGGGAGCGTGTGCTGACGCCGATGCGGAACTTCCCCTCCGCCCGCAGCGCGGCGTCCAGGAATGAGCCGGACACCGGTGCGGCACTGGTTGCGTGATAATTCGGCTGGGCCACCATTGCGTCCAGCAGCAGTGCCGCATCCGCGGCCGTGCGTGCCAGCGGTCCGGCAACCACCAACTGGCCGAGGTCCCGCTGGGCGCCGCCGGAAGGGACCCTGCCGCGGTTCGGTTTCAGTCCAATCAGGCCGGTGGCCGCTGCTGGAATCCGGACTGATCCGCCGCCGTCGGTGCCTGGTGCGAACGGCAGCATGCCGGCGGCAACAGCGGCGGCACTGCCGCCGGAAGAGCCCCCGGGGCTGCGTCCCGGGTCCAGCGGGTTCCGGGCCGGCGGTGCCACGAGGTTCTCGCTGTAGCTGCTCAGGCCAAACTCCGGCACCTGCGTCTTGCCGAGGCTGATGGCCCCCGCAGCCCGGAGTGCGGCAGGGAGGGGTCCGTCTGCCTCGGCAGGAACCTGGGGGACAGCGGCACTGCCCATCGTCGTCGGGACTCCTGCGACGTCGGTGAGGTCCTTATGTGCCAGCGGCATGCCGTGCAGTATGCCGAGGGGGCGTCCGGCGGCGAATGCGTCGTCTGCCCTGCGCGCTTCGGCCAGAGCGGACTCGGCCGTGACGGTGATGAAGGAGCCAAGTCCCGGGTTGAGCGCCTCGATGCGCCCCAGGAAATACTCCGTCGCCTCCCGGGCTGACGCTTCCCCCGAGGCCAGTGCATCGCGCAGTGCCAGGGCACTCAGCGATCCAATCCCTTCCCCGGGAGGCATGCCGGCGGCGGGCTGCACGGCTGGACCTTTGGGCATTGTTACCTCCGGTACGCGGAAAGCTTTGTTCTCTGGCGGTGCATCCCACTATAGGCTGGGACAAACGGCTGGGACGCCTCGGCAGCGGGCTGGTTCCGCGCCTTGTCAGGGCCCGGCAAGAGCAACTCCAAGGAAGTGTGAGCGAGATGGAAAACGTATCTGTGGACGCTGTTGGCGAAGGTGCCCGGATCCTGGATGTCCGGGAAGACTACGAGTGGGAAGCCGGGCATATTCCGAACGCACTCCACATTCCCCTGGACCAGCTCCCCGACCGCCTCGATGACCTGGACCCGGACCAGGATCTCGCCGTCATCTGCCGTTCCGGCGGCCGCAGCGCCAGGGCAGCCCAGTGGCTCGAATCCCACGGCTACTCCGCAGTGAATGTCACCGGGGGCATGGGTGCCTGGCTTGAGGCCGGCAAGGAAATGGTGTCGGAAAACGGACAGGAACCGACCGTCGTATGAGTCCTGAGGGCACCCCCGGGCAGTCCAGGCTCCCCGGAACCATGGTTTACACGTTCCTGGGACCGGAGGGGACCTTTACCGAAGCGGCGCTGCTTCAGGTTCCGGGCGCCGAGGAAGCCGCTAGGATCCCGTCCTCCAGCGTCACCTCGGCACTGGAAATGGTCCGCTCGGGCCACGCAAATGCCGCAGTGGTACCTATCGAGAACTCGGTGGAGGGCGGCGTCAGTGCCACTCTGGATGCCATTTCCACGGGTCAGCCGCTGCGCATCCTCCGCGAAATCCTGGTGCCCATCACCTTTGTGCTGGCCGTGCGGCCCGGGATCGAGCTCGAAGACGTCCGCCGGGTTTCCACGCACAGCCACGCGTGGGCACAGTGCCGCAACTGGGCCGAGGAGAATATTCCCAAGGCGGAATATATCCCGGCGTCCTCCACCGCGGCTGCCGCGGTGGGCCTGCAGGACGAAACCTCGGGCTTCGATGCGGCCATCTGCGCCCCCCTGGTGGCTTCCCGGCTCGGCCTCAATGTCATCGCCAGGGACATCGGGGACATTTCCGACGCCGTCACCCGGTTCATCCTCGTCAGCCTCCCCGGGCTACTGCCGGAGCCCACCGGCGCGGACAAGACCACCGTAGTGATCCCGCTGCCGGAGGACCGTCCGGGCGCGCTGATGGAAATCCTGGACCAGTTCTCCACCCGCGGGGTCAACCTCAGCCGGATTGAATCCCGGCCCACGGGGGCGTTCCTGGGGGACTACTTCTTCAGCATCGACGCGGACGGACACATATTCGACGCGCGGGTCGCGGATGCACTCAAGGGGCTGCACCGGGTCTCCCCGGAACTGAGGTTCCTGGGTTCCTACCCCCGGGCAGACCACCGCCGTGCCCAAGTCCTGCCGCACACGTCCGACTCCGCTTTCGAGGCCGCGGACCAGTGGCTCGAATCCCTGATTAACGGCTGACATGCCACGCCTGCGCCGCAGTAACTGCGAACACCCCGGATACACCCGCCTGAGGTGGGGCAAGGGGTTCAGCTACCGCGGGCTGAAGGGGGAAGTGCTGCGTGATCCGGCGGAACTGCGCCGGATCCGCGCACTGGCCATCCCGCCCGCGTGGCAGGACGTCTGGATCAGTCCGTACGCCAACGGCCACATCCAGGCCACCGGCCAGGACGGCGCGGGACGGCGGCAGTACATCTACCATCCGTATTGGCGGGAAATGAAGGACCGGGAGAAATTCGACCGCGCCCTCGAGTTCGCCCAGGCCCTCCCCGCAGCCCGACGGATCATCACCAAACACCTCCGGGCGGACGGCAGCGGGCCGGAACGCGCGCTGGCGGCTGCGCTTCGGATCGTGGATTCGGGCGCCCTCCGCGTAGGTGGATCGCGGTATGCGGAGATGAACGGCTCCTACGGGACCACCACTCTTCGCGTAGAGCACGTGCAGCTCCAGGATACCCGGCTGCTGCTGGACTTCCCGGGCAAAAGCGGCCAGGAGTGGCATGTGGAACTCGACGACGAAGACCTGGTGGCGGCCCTTGATCCCATGCTTCGGCGCCCCGAGCCGGACACTGCGCTGGCCTACATCGGCATCGACGGGCAGTGGCACAGCATTGACGCCTCGCAGCTGAACGGGTTCCTCCGCGAGGTGACGGGCGGCGACTTCACGGCCAAGGATTTCCGGACCTGGCAGGCCACCGTCTCCGCCGCCATGGGCTTTGCGCGTGCGGCGAGGACCGCGGCCACCCGGAAAGCCCAGCAGCAGGCCGTGGCGCAGACCATCCGTGAGGTCGCGGAGCGGCTCGGCAATACCCCTGCGGTGGCGCGGAAGTCCTACGTGGATCCGCGGCTCGTGGACCGTTTCCTGAGCGGGGAGGTCATACCGGTAGCCGGCTATTCAGCTTCCGAGACAGCCGTACGGGAACTGCTGAGCGAATAACGCGGGGAAAAGCTTCCCGGTTTATGGTAAGTATGCTTATAGACCGCCGGACGTCCTGCCGGCGGGAGAAGCCATCAGTGCGAAAGGCGGACCATGAGCGAGAATCCGAACGAAGAGACGCAGTTCACCAACCCGAAGCCGAGCGGGCAGGCCAGCGGTGATGACAACTACCGCGGCGACATTGGCGACCAGGGTAACGATCTTCGCTTCGCCGAAGAGCAGGAGCTCATCCGTGAGCAGTCCTCGCCGGCGTCCGTGAAGCACGAGGAAGGTGAGTACACGGATGCCGACGGACGGAAGCAGCCGCCGTCGTCCTCACACAACGCCGCAGAGACCGAGGGCAGCACCGACTCCGAGGGCACCCAGGACTAGAAACCCCGGGGACTAACTGCCCAGCAGGCGGAATCCGCCGGTTCTGCCGCTTTCGGCGGCGGAACCGGTTTCGGCATCAGGTGCCCGGACGAGCAGGGAACGCGGGTCCACGCTGACCCTCACGCGGGTCGCGGCGCCGGTCAGGTCGCCGTCGAGCTGGGTGATGATCGGTTCCTCAGTGCTGACCGTGACTTTCCGGGCACGGGTGTACTCGATCAGCGACAGTTCCCGCCGGTTGCGGGTCACCACTTTCCCGGCGACTGCCATCCAGCCCAGGACAGTGCGCGGGGTGAGCACCACAATGTCCAGCATGCCGTCATCAACTGCGGCGGAGGGAATGAAGTCGATTCCGGCCGGAAGCTTGCCGGTATTCGCGAACACCACGCTGCGGACCTTGCGCAGCTGGGACGGGCCGTCGTCGAGCGCGATCCGCATCCGCCGCCGCGGTCCCGGCAGCAGCCGAATCCCGGCCTCACTGTAGGCCAGCCACCCCACGCGCCGCTTAAGGTCATCCCGGGTCGCCGCGATGACTTCCGCATCCAGGCCGATGCCGCCCATGACCAGGAAATTGCTGGCCGAGCGCACACCGGTAAGGGAGTTTTCCAGTTCCAGCCGGCCCATGTCGATCCGGCGCTCCGTGCCGTGCAGGGCGGCCTGGATGCTGCCGTCAAGATCATTCACCGCCACGCCCAAATTCCGGGCCAGCAGGTTTCCGGTGCCCAGGGCCAGCAGGCCCATCGCCGCGCCCTGGTGGGCCAGGGCGCGCGCCACCTCGCGGACAGTGCCGTCCCCGCCTGCCGCCAGAACGACGTCGGCGCCCGCGGCCAGTGCGTCCTGCGCCTGCCGGTAGCCGGGCGAGTCCACCGTGGTTTCGAGAATGAGGGGAGGTTCCCAGCCTGCCATTTCGCAGGCAGCGCTCACCGCAGCCTTCGCCTCGGCGGCCTGCGCCTTGATTGGGTTGACCACCATTGCCACGCGCTGGCTGGCGGACGCAACGGGGCGGGTGACGCGCTCCGATGCCAGCTGCCTGCGGTGCCTTCGGGAAGTGACCTGCCAGGTGCCGATCGATGCGATGACGGCAGTGGCCACGAGGAGCAGGATTACGGTGATTTCGGCGGGCATGGTGGTTTCAGGATAGCCGCCGCACACAGTGCGGGGCCCAGAAGGTGTTTTCGGTACTCTTGAGACGTGATCGATGTAAATGAGCTGCGAGAAAACCCTGAGAAGTTCCGAGCATCCCAGCGCGCACGGCTGGCCGATCCGGAGCTGGTGGACGCGATCATTTCCGCGGATGCCCGCCGGCGCGAGGCCCGCACCCGCTATGAGACCCTGCGCGCTGAGCAGAATGCCTTTGGCAAGCGCGTGGCCCAGGCCAAGGGTGAGGAGAAGCAGGCGCTGCTGGCAGAGGTGAAGGAACTCGCTGCCGCGGTCAAGGCCGCCGGCGCCGAGGCCGACGCCGTGCAGGCCGAACAGGAGGCCCTGGTCCGCCGCGTCGCCAACGTCGTCGAAGACGGTGTGCCCGCCGGCGGCGAAGATGACTTCACGGTCCTGAAGACAGTGGGCACGCCGCGGGACTTCGAGGCCGAAGGATTCACTCCGCGGGACCACCTGGAACTGGGCGAAATGCTCGGTGCGATCGACATGGAGCGCGGTGCGAAAGTTTCCGGCTCCCGGTTCTACTTCCTGCGCGGCGTGGGCGCCCGGCTGGAGCTGGCACTGCTGCAGATGGCCATGGACCAGGCGGTCAAGGCCGGCTTCATCCCCATGATCACCCCCACCCTGGTCCGCCCGGAGACCATGCAGGGCACCGGCTTCGACGTCGCCCATGACGCGGAGATTTACCGGCTCGCCGAAGACGACCTGTACCTGGTGGGCACCTCCGAGGTGCCGCTTGCCGGCTACCATGCTGACGAGATCATGGACCTCAGCAAGGGCCCGGTCCGCTACGCCGGCTGGTCATCCTGCTACCGGCGGGAAGCCGGATCGCACGGCAAGGACACCCGCGGCATCATCCGCGTGCACCAGTTCAACAAGGTGGAAATGTTCACCTACACCTCGGTCGAGGAAGCAGCGGCCGAACACCAGCGGCTGCTGGCGTGGGAAGAGGAAATGCTCGCCAAGGTGGAGCTGCCCTACCGCGTCATCGAAACGGCTGCAGGAGACCTGGGCATGTCCGCAGCCCGGAAGTACGACTGCGAAGCCTGGGTTCCCACCCAGGGCGCCTACCGTGAACTGACCTCCACCTCGAACTGCACCTCGTTCCAGGCCCGCCGCCTGAACATCCGCGAACGGCAGGAGGGCAAGACCCGCGCCGTCGCCACCCTGAACGGCACGCTGGCCACCACCCGCTGGATTGTCGCCATCCTGGAGCACCACCAGAACCCGGACGGTTCGGTCAATGTGCCCAAGGCACTGCAGCCCTACCTGGGCGGCCTGGAAGTACTGCCCGTCCAGTAGCTGACACCGTCCCTGCCCCGCTGAAACGCGCGGGCAGGGACGGGCACAGTTCAGAGTTCACCGGCTGTTTGCTCCCGGTGTGAACCGCGTCCTACCGGTATTTACCTGCTTCTGCTTATATGAGTCGATGACAACTCTCACTTCAGCCGGCACCGAAGACCGGTTCAACACAGACACCAAACACCTCATCGCCCTGGACGTCGACGGAACCCTGGTGGACCACGACGGACACATGTCCCCCAGCGTCCGGTCCGCGGCCAGGGACGCGATCGATGCCGGCCACCACCTGGTGATTTCCACCGGCCGCTCCTTTGGCGCCGCACTGCCCGTCCTGGAGAGCATTGGCCTTACGGACGGGTTCACCGTCTGCTCCAACGGAGGCGTCACTCTCCGGGTCGACACTTCGCTGCCGGACGGGTACGAGTTTGTGGACCGGGTGGTATTTGATCCCCGCCCTGCCCTGGACGCCCTGCGCGTGTCACTGCCCACCGCGAAATTCGCCCTGGAAGACCACGAGGGGCGTTTCCTGTCCACCGAACGGTTCCAGGACGCCAGCTTCGGCGCGGAAGCGCAGGCAGTGGACTTCGAATACCTGCGGGAGAGCAAGGCCGTGCGCGTGGTGGTGTTCAGCACCGACAGCACTGCCGAGGAATTCGGCGACGCCGTGGCGGCCATTGGCCTGCACGGAGTCACCTACTCCGTGGGCTGGACGGCCTGGCTGGACATCGCTGCAGCGGGAGTCACCAAGGCTTCGGCCCTGGAGCAGGTGCGCCGCCGGCTGGACATCGACCCCCTGCACACCGTTGCCGTGGGCGACGGCCGGAACGACATTGAAATGCTCTCCTGGGCCGCCCGCGGCGTCGCTATGGGCCAGTCCCCGGACGAAGTGCTCTCCGCCGCTACCGAAGTCACCGGTTCGGTCTATGAGGACGGCGCCGCCAAGGTCCTGCGCAGCCTGCTGGATCCGCGCTAGCGGCTACCGGGCCGCATAGGGCAGCGGGGCCGGCGGCAGCGAAACCGGTCCGGCCGCCAGATCCAGCAGCCGGGCCGCGGCGGGCCGGGTGGCCCATTCCTCCACCCAGTGGGAACGCACCACGGCCTTGCTGACGGCCTGGGCCGTGATGCCCAGCTCCTGGGCGACGTACTTCTGCTGTCCCCGGGCTCCGGGAGTCATCAGGTCCAGGACCTTCCACTCCGCGGCCGTGCGGCTTGCCACAATTTGGCCCAGCAGCCGTAGGACCGCCTCCGCCTCGGACGCCACATCGGCGTCGGGCCCTTCAACAGCCAGCGGAATGCGGTCACCGGAGCGCTGCGCACGCTCAACCGCCCGGCGCGCATAGACCAGGCCGAAGCCCTCCGCCTGCAGCACATCGGAGGGCAGCGGACGGCGTAGCTCGCCGACGCCGATCCCCACGTTCCAGCGCCGGGCGCGGATGGCTACGAGGGCGGCATCAACTGCGGCCGAGGGGTGCGCCAAGATGCCCTGCGCCTCGTCTCCCACGGAGCGCTGGAAATCCACCGCGGCAGGAATATGCCGCAGGGAACGCACCAGGTCCGGAACCTGGTCTCCCACCTCGCGGGTATCCCGCTGGTTGATGGTCAGCACAAAATGCATGGCATCAGCATGCCAGAGCAATTCCCCAAACAACCGATATCGGTTGGGGCGGGCGTGCCGTGCTTCCCCAGATAGCAGGAACTGCACGTACCAGCGCTGGTACGTGCAGTTTCTGTCATCTCGGTGGGGAGAAGTGTGCCCTAGTTGTTTTCGGGGCTGGCGTCGACGTCGCGGCCCTGCGGCTCGTCCTCTTCGCGCTCCTCGCCCTGGGCCTTGAAGCGTGCCAGGGAAGCTTCAACCTCGGCTTCGGCGGCTTCGCGGCCTTCCCAGTCAGCGGCCTCTACCCATTTGCCGGGCTCCAGGTCCTTGTACTTGGTGAAGAAGTGCTTGATTTCGTCCAGCAGGAAATCCGACACGTCGGAGATGTCCTGGATGTGGTCGAAACGGGGGTCAACGGGAACGCAGAGAACCTTGGCGTCTCCGCCGCCGTCGTCAACCATGTTGAAGACGCCGATCGGACGGGATTCAACGAGCACGCCCGGGATCAGGTCGAAGTCCTGCAGCATCACCATGGCGTCCAGCGGATCGCCGTCTTCACCGAGGGTGTTTTCGAAGTAGCCGTAGTGCGTCGGGTACTGCATGGAAGTGAACAGCACACGGTCCAGGCGCAGGCGGTGCGTCTCGTGGTCGATTTCGTACTTGACGCGGGATCCCTTGGGGATCTCGATCGTTACGTCGAGTTTCATAACGGCTCCTAGGGGTGCGGCCCGGAAAGGGCCCGTAAAACGGACAGGTAAGAACATGCATTGCTCATGCACTTTGCGAGGATGGACGCAGCCGGAATCCCCCGTCCATTTGGGAATGTCCGTTTGGCTCACTGCGCCGGTCTAGTGTTAAAGATATAGGTCCAGAGGCGCTGCCGGGTTTACCGGCGTTCCAGGCAGACCCATTTCCCGCCGCAACAGGGCGGAACCTGAGCGATCAGGCATGGAAACGAAAAAGAAACTGGTGGTCCTTGGCGAGGATGTTCTCCGGCATTGCCCTGGTGCTGGCTTTCGCCCTGCTGCTGGTTCCGCTGGCCGTTTACGCCGGCCCGCCGGTGCTCAAGGCACTTTCCGGAACAGCCCCTGAACGGCAGACCGCCGTTCCCTCCTATCAGCGCCCGCCCGCCGCGGTGGAGGAAAATCCGGTAGTCCGCCCGGCGGATCCCCAGGCTCCGCTTCCCAACCCCGCCGTGCTGGGCCCGTTGCTCGACGCCGAACTGGTCTTTGCGGGCAGCGGAACCGTCTCCGCCGTGGTTTCCGATGCCCGCACCGGCACAGTGCTCTATGAGCGCAGCCCCGAAGCAGCGGGAATGCCGGCCTCCACGCTTAAAATCCTTACCGGCGCTGCAGCAGCCCTCACCCTGGACCCGGAATCCCGGTTCAAAACCACGGTCCACGCCTCACAGGAGGACGGCGGGACCGTGCTTACCCTGCGCGGCGGCGGCGATGTGCTGCTGGGCAGCGACGCCTCGAATGAGGACGCCGTGGTGGGACGGGCCGGGCTGGCGAGCCTGGCCGAGGAAGCGCTGGGAAACCTCGGCGCGGCTCCGGGGACGGTTCGGGTGCAGGTGGATGACACCGCGTTCACCGGACCGGCGCTGTCCCCGGCCTGGAACGAGGCAGACGTCGACGCCGGTGAAATTGCTCCCGTGTATTCGCTGGCCGTGAACTCAGCCTGGCTGGATGAGTCCCGCCAGGGCGGGGAACGGTCCGACGACGCAGCGCTGGCTGCCGCCGCCGCGTTCCGCAGCGCACTGGCCGGTGCCGCGGATTCTGCGGGCATCACGGTTGAGGAAGATGTCACCCGCGGAACGGTCCCCGGCGGCGCCCGGGAAGTCGCCGCAGCCGAGTCAGCAACCGTGGCCGAACAGATTGAGCAGATGCTGCTGGTCTCGGACAACTATCTGGCTGAAGCGCTGGGCCGGTCCGCTGCCGCCGCATCCGGACGGGAAGCGAGCTTTGAAGGGGCCACTGCAGCCGTGGCGGCGGAAATTGCCGGGCTGGGTGTGGATACGTCCGGGATGTCCCTGGCTGACGTGTCCGGATTGGCATCGGAAAACTCGGTCACGGCCCGCCAGCTGACGCAAACGGTGCAGAAGGTCCTGGAATCCGGAGAAGACGGACTTCGGGCAGTTGCCCGCGGACTTCCCGTAGCCGGACTCAGCGGAACGCTGCAGGGCCGGTACGGCGACGGCGCAGCCGGCCTGGTCCGCGCCAAGACCGGAACGCTGCTGGCCGTGACCGCGCTCAGCGGCTACGTTACGGATGCCGACGGCCGCCTGCTGTCCTTCACTCTGCTGGCGCGGGACCTGGACGGCAACACCGCCGAAGCGCGTGCCGCCGTGGACAATGCCGCCGCCGTCCTGGCCGGCTGCGGCTGCCGCTGACCCCGCGGCCCACCCCACCCCTCTGCGAGAGGCCCCGTAACGCGCGGTTTACCGCGGGAA
>JBELYP010000099.1:0-11954 GCA_040273995.1 Arthrobacter sp. | reverse complement strand
CCCACGGCGGGCAGGAGACTGCTCAGTGTTCATGGTTCCCCTCAGCTGCGAGTAATGAGGTGGAAACGTTCCCGGGGTGACATTGGGACCCCTGTTTCCAACCCTGGCCGCCGAGACTAATCCCGCGCTCAGCCCGCCACCAGAGGGGCTGGCATTTTAGGGCCGCTAGGAGCGGATAATCCTCCGCCCCCGCGCCACGGCAATGGCAGCGGTGCGGTTGTCCACGCCGAGCTTCTCGTAAATGTGGACCAGGTGGGTCTTCACGGTGGCCTCGCTGATGAACAGCCGCCGGGAAATCGCACGGTTGGACATACCGGTGGCGAGGAGCTCAACCAGTTCGATCTCGCGGGCGCTCAGCGAAGGAACCGGGTTGCGCATCCGACCCATGAGCCTGGCGGCGACTTCCGGCGCCAGGGCGGTCTGTCCCGCTGCAGCCGACCGGGCCGCGTCCCGGATGCTGTTCGGCGGAGCATCCTTGAGCATGTAGCCGCTGGCGCCTGCTTCCACCGCGGCGAGGATGTCTGCGTCAGTGTCATAGGTAGTCAGGACGAGCACCGGCAGGTCCGGGTACTGCTCCTTGATGCGCCGGGTTGCGGTGACCCCGTCCATACCCGGCGCCATCTGAAGGTCCATGAGCACGAGGTCGATTCTCCCGCCTACCGCGAGTTCACGGTCAAGGATCCGCAGCGCTTCATCCCCGTTGGCTGCTTCCTCGGCGACGGACACGTCCTCAAATCCGGAGAACATGGCGCGCAGGCCGGCCCGAACTACGGGGTGGTCATCCACCAGCAGCACCCGCAGTTCAGCCACGGCTTTCCTCTCTTGTGCCTGAAACGGATCCCTGGGGTTTGGCCGCCGCTCCGGCCTGCTGCGGTTCGGGAAGCGGAAGCCGGATCCCCACGGCCGTGCCCTCCCCCGGAGCCGATTCAACGTCCAGGCTGCCCCCCAGTGCTTCGATCCGGTCCGCGATGGAGATCAGTCCGTAGCCGGTACCGTCCCGGCGCGGGCCTGGTCGGGCACGTTCGGCGTCGGCATCGAACCCCCTGCCGTCGTCGAAAATATCCAGGGTGATGTCCCCGCCGAGGAAGGCCAGCGTGACCACGGCCCGGCTGGCATCCGCATGTTGGAGGACGTTGGCAAGCGTGGCCTGAACGGCCCGCAGCAGGGCAACTTCGTAGGGTGCCGGCAGCGCTACCGGCTCACCTTCCACCCGGAAACTGCAGGCCAGCTCGCGGCCCTGCGCAGCGGCACGTTCCTGCACGGCTCGGCAGGCCCGGGCCAGGCGTTCCGCCAAGGAACCGCGGGCGTCCTCCGGTTCGCGCAGGTCCCGTACGAAACGCCGGGCTTCGGACAGGTTCTCCGCAGCGGTTTCCTCGACCGTGTCCAGCCGGCTCCGCGCGGTTTCCATGTCCCGTCCGTCAAGCGCTTCGCGAGCAGAACGGCTCATCAGCACGATGCTGGCCAGCCCCTGGGCCAGGGTGTCGTGGATTTCGCGGGCCAGGCGCTCGCGTTCCTCCAGCACGCCTTGTTCCCGCTGGCTGCGCGCCAGCTCTGCGCGGGTGCGGCGCAGTTCGTCCAGTGCCTGTCCCTGGCTGGTCACCTCGGCGTACAGCGCCTGGTAGGCGAGCGCCATGATGACGGCGAATCCCGCTCCGATCAGCGGTCCGAGCAGCATCGCGGCGTGGAACTCGCCGGCGTGCGCCCACTGCGCCGCGACGACCGCGGCGGTGGTCACCGCAACGGTCAGGAGGGCCGGGCGCAGGGGCAGCAAATGAAGCTGCAGGAAGAACAATGGAAAGGCCAGCCAGGAAAAGTCCGGGCTGAGCAGCAGGAGCACCGCCCACAGACCGGTGACCACCCCCAGCCAGGCCAGTCCGTGCCGCTCCGGATAGAAACGCAGCCCCCGGCGCAGCTGCACGCCGTCGGACGCCCGTTTTTCGGCGACCGTTCCGAGCACATACACCGCAGCCAGGATGGCGGAAAGCAGCAGGGCGGCGACGGATTTCCAGGACAGCGGAGCCATGAGCAGCATCCGGCCAACTGCCACGGCCAGAAGAAGGGCAAACCCGACGTGCAGGGCCAGGCGCAGCACACGCAGGACCCGCTCGCCGGCCCGCGGCCGGCCCAACTCGGCGGACATACCGCCAGCCTAGCCACCGGTCCACAGCACCGCATCAACCGAATGGTTGACCGCCCGCTGCACCCTTTGATGCGCGCGGACCGTACGGTCCACCGATGTTGCGCGGCCTTCCGGCCGGAAGAGTTGAAGCAAGGGGAATTCCCGAAAAACCGGTCTACACGATCAAAGGAAAATCCACATGTACCTGGCCCTGCGAGAAATGCGCTTCGCGAAAGGCCGTTTCGCCCTGATGGGAACGGTTGTTGCGCTCATCAGCTTCCTGCTCGTGATGCTCTCCGGCCTCACGGCCGGCCTGTCCGACCAGTCCACCTCCAGCATCAAGTCCCTCCCGGCTGACGAGGTGGTCTTCGGCGCGCCTGCGGGCACCGAGCCCAAGGCATCCTTCACCGAGTCCACGGTCAGTCCCGGGCAGCAGCGGGCGTGGCAGGACGCGCCCGGGGTGAGCAGCGCCGAGCCGCTGGGCATCACCCAGGGACGCATCCAGTCTGGAGGCACCGCGTCCGCGGCAATCTTCGGTGTAAGCCCCGGCGCCGGCACCGCGCCGGAGGGCGTTTTCCCGGGGAAGGCCGTTATCAGCCGGCAGTTTGCGGAGGACCTTGGACTGCAGCCCGGCTCGGACGCGTCCGTCAACGGCCAGCCGTTCTCCGTCGCGGCCGTGGTGGACGACCAGTGGTACAGCCACACCCCGGTGGTCTGGATCTCACTGTCCGACTGGAAGTCCGTGGCGCACACCGAACCGGGCGTTGCCGGTACGGTCCTGGCCGTTGATTACGACGGCGGCACGCGGGACGGTGCCGCCATGGACGCTGCGAACAGCGCCGCCGGAACCACCAGCCTGGAACGCTCGGACAGCCTGACGGCCCTGCCCGCCTACAGCTCCGAGAACGGATCCCTGCTCATGATGCAGGCCTTCCTGTACGGCATTTCCGCCCTGGTGATCGTGGCTTTCCTCACCGTCTGGACGCTGCAGCGCACCCGGGACATCGCCGTGCTGCGGGCACTGGGCGCAACCCGTTCTTATGTGCTGCGGGACGCACTGGTCCAGGCAGCCGTGATCCTGGCGGCCGGGGCGGCAGCCGGAGGCCTGCTCGGTGCCGCAGCCGGCGCCGTGGCCGCCACGGCTGCACCCTTCGCCGCCACCGCTGCCACCACGGTGCTGCCGGTTGCCGGCGTCTTCTTCCTTGGCCTGGCCGGTGCAGCGCTCGCCGTCCGCCGCGTCACCCGGGTTGATCCCCTCCTGGCCCTGGGCGGGAACTGATCCCCCGGGCACTCCAGCTACAGACAGGAACACTCCCATGAACAACACCACCACGGCCCTGGTCCTGAAGGACGTCACCCTCGAATACCCGGACGGGCAGAACAACACCGTCCGGGCGCTGGACAACGTCAGCCTGTCCGCCGTCCGCGGCACCGTCACCGGGCTGGCGGGACCCTCCGGTTCCGGCAAGTCAAGCCTGCTGGCGGTCGCGGCAACCCTGATCCCGCCTACCTCCGGAACAGTGGAGGTCAACGGGTCCGACGTCGGCGGGCTGGATGACACCGGCCGGGCCCGGCTGCGGCGGGAGGAAATCGGGATCGTGTTCCAGCAGCCGAACCTGCTGCCCTCCCTCACCGCCGTGGAGCAGCTCGTTACCGTGGCACACCTGCGCGGCGAATCCACCGGTCCGGCTGCGGAGCGCGCCGCGGAACTGCTGGGCGTCGTCGGGCTGGGCGGACAGGCGAACCTGCGCCCGCACCAGCTCTCCGGCGGCCAGCGGCAGCGCGTGAACATTGCCCGGGCGCTGATGGGGAACCCGTCGCTGCTCCTGGTGGATGAGCCGACTGCGGCACTGGACCATGAGCGCTCCGCGTCCATCATGAAACTGCTCCGCGGGGTCACAGAAGAATTCAACGTGGCCACCGTCCTGGTAACGCACGACGTCGAATTCCTTCCGCTGGCGGACGTGGTGGTGCGGATGCGGGACGGCGTGCTGACCCACCCGTCCGCGGTGGACACGCCCTGAGCCATCGACTGCGGGGCTATCCAACAGACCGGGAGACGTGCCGCAGCCAGCGGCCAACCGTCTCAAGTTCCTCCTCGGTGAACCCGTCGGTGATGAGGCTGTTGAGGTAGCTGATCGCTTCCCGGACGTCCGTCAGGGCATCCTCGCCCGCTGCGGCCAGGTTCACCCGGATAGTCCGCCGGTCCTCCGGATCCGGTTCCCGGCGGATCAGCCCGGCCTGCTCCATCCGTGCGAGCAGGCCGGAGGTGCCCGCAGCTGAGCCGTGAATCGCTGCTGCCACTTCGCCGGTGGTGGTCCCGGGCGCGGCCGCAACGTGGAAGAGGACGCCCGCTGCCGGAGCGCTGATACCGCGGCTGCGTCCGCGGCGGCTGATCCACCGTGCCAGCCGGCGTTCGGCTTCCAGGGTGAGGAAGACCAGCCGGGGTGACTTGCCGGACTTCATGGCCCGGTGATCCCTGCGCGGGCTGACAGCCAAGCGGCGGCGTCGGGCCACAGCACAGCTCCCGGGCCCCGGCGAAAGTAGCCCATATGGCCTATCGCCGCCACGCCGATGCCCGCCGGGGAGTAGGTGCGGGTTTCCACTTTCGCGTTCACCAGCTGCCGGGCGATCACGCCGATCTGGGACGGAGTTGCCCACGGGTCGTCGTCCAGGCCCACGCACAGCACGCTGGTCCGCACGCGTGCCGTCCGCTCCCGGGCATGCATGGTGGGGTCGTCGAAGAAGTACCCGGGGGTCCTGGACCATTTGCTCCACTCCAGCATCGCAGCCGCGGGCATGTCCTCCCCGAGCCCCATCCGGCGCCCGGGAACGTAGCCCAGCACGCGTGCCGAACCGGGACCCAGTACCCGCAGGATCAGTTCCACCCGTGCCCGCTCCGCCCGGTCCGGAATTGAACGGGTGACGCCGGCATGGGACGCGACGGTCAAAAACCCCCGCAGGTCCCGGCCGCCGTTGTTCAGCGCGAGCGCGTGCCCGCCCAGACTGTGCCCGACGGCGAGGTGCGGCAGGTCCGGATACCTCGCGCGCAGCCAGGCCGCGGCCGCCGGAACGTCCATCTCCATCCAGTCCCGCATCCGTAGCCGCCGGTTCTCCCGCGCGCTGCCGGAAGCCCCGGTGCCGCGGTAGTCGTAGGTCAGGACGGCAAAACCACGGGTGGCCAGATACTCCGCGAAGCCGCTGTAGAGACGCTCGGCTACAGCCGTGGCCGGATGAACCGCGACGGCGGCACGCGGCTTCCCCGGCTGCGGAAGCCGAAGGGTTCCCGTTACGGATCCGCCCCGGGGCACGGGGACAGTGACCCGCTCGGCCAGCACCCGCGGCGACTCAATATTTCGCATGCGAAGTACTCTAGGGTTTCTGTCTCACGTCGGGAAGACCCTGCCGGCCGCCGCGGGAAGACCCCGGCCGTTTCACAAGCCTGGAGAGGCCACCCGGGCCAAGCTAGGGAGTGTCCTCGGGATACTCAGCACCGGAATCACGGGGATAGTCGTCCTCACCGTCGGCTGCGGAACCGTCCCGCTCTTGGTCCAGCCTGTCCGCCTCGGAGCCACCGGGCAGCAGCGGATCCCCGTGCGCTCGGACGGGGTCAGCAGCGCCGTCGTCCTCCTCCGCATCCGGGACGGCAGGAAGCTGCTGCTCCAGCGTGTCCTCTTCGTTTCCGGAAGGGATTGCGGGTTCTTCAAAGGGCGTGGCCATTGCAGGTTCTCCTTTGCAGCACATGCGCCCCGAGCCCTGACATCATCAGGGCAGGACGGCGCGGGAACAACGGGGTTAATACCCTATGCCATAAGACTGCTGACTACCCCCTGCACTACCCAACGCGAATAAGTAGCCTGGCTAGTATTCCGTTGAGCTAGACTTGTTCGCATGCCTGAACACGCCAACCCCACCGGAGCCGGATACTGGTACGGCCAGTCGCCAGAAACCGCAGGCGGCGTGGATGTACTCAATGCCCTCCGCGCCTACCGCGCAGCGGAGGCAGCGATGCGCCGCCGCACCCGGGATTCCATGCGGATGAACGAGACTGACCTGCTGGCCATCCGCTTTGTCATGCAGGCCCGCCAGGCCGGCCAATCCATCGGCCCAAAGGACTTGTCCCGCGTCCTGAACATCTCCACGGCTTCAACCACGGCGCTGATCGACCGGCTGCAAAAAGGCGGCTACCTGACCCGCCGGCCGCACCCCACAGACCGGCGCGCCCTGGAGATTATCCCTACCGATAATGCCGACACGGAAGTTCGGGAAACCCTGGGCAAAATGCACCGCAGGATGCTGGAAACCGCCGAGTCTCTGACTCCCGAAGAAGCAGGCACGATCACCCGCTTCCTACAGGAAATGACCCGCGTCCTGGAGGACGACAGGTAAGATTACTGACCAAACTTTACTTATCAGGAGCCTTACATTATAAATAGTCTAGCTAGCTAGTTGCTAGACTACCTATCGAAGGGTGCAGTTCATGACGGTTGTAGATTCACAGCAGGTTCCCGCTTACCCCGCCCCTGACGAAGATTCCCTATCCTCGCTGGCTATGGCAGCATCCAATCTGGAAGCCCAGCAGTGGGCGGTAGACCGCGCCGAGCAGGTCCTCACCGAACTGGTGCAGAGCGCCGTCAGCGAGGGACTCGAAACCGGAAGCATTGCCGCAGTAGCAGGCCTGACGCCGGAGGAAATCGAGAAGATCTCAACCGAAGGCACCGTCGCCTAGGCTTCAAGCCCCACCACGCTTCTCCCTGCAGCTACCGGCCGCGTCATATATGCACCCTTAGCCAAAGTCCCCCCACAGCGCGCTAACGTGTTCCATGACACATCCGCAGCTGCAAGGGAGAAGCGTGGCGGTTTTTAACCGGACCCGCAGGACCCCGCCGATTCGGGCTGGCCTGGCCCTCACCGGCGTCCTGCTGATCGGAGTGAACCTCCGGGTAGCTTTTGTCTCGGTCGGGCCGCTCCTGGCAGACATTGGGCGCGAATTCGAGTTCACCAGCGCCCAGTCCGGCCTCCTCACCGGCCTTCCACTCATCGCTTTTGCCCTATTCTCCCCGCTCGCCCCGACGGTGGCGCTGCGGACAGGGCTGGACCGTGCACTCTGGCTTTCGCTGGCGCTGCTGGCATCCGGAACCGTCTTCCGGTCCATGCCCGTTCCGGCTGCCCTTTGGGCGGGCACGGTACTGATCGGCATCGCCATCGCGTTCCTCAATGTGCTGCTGCCTTCCCTGATCAAACGGGATTTTCCGGGCAAGGTCAGCCAGCTGACGGGCCTCTACATCGCGGCCCACAGCCTGGTCACCGCGGTGGGCACCGCCGTCGTTGTTCCCATCTCCCTGATTCCGGGCTCCGGCTGGCGGCTGGCCCTGGGCATCTGGGCCGGGCTGGCGCTAATCGCCATGGCCGTATTGCTGCCGGGCTTGAAACGGGGGACGGCCGACGGCGGCGCCTCCGGCCCGGCGGGCGGGCCGCCTCCCGTGCCGGTGCGGGTCCGCTCCCCGTGGACCACGCTGCTGGGATGGCAGGTGACCATGTTCATGGGTCTGCAGTCAGTGGCGTTCTTTGTCATCACCACCTGGCTTCCCAGCATCGAGCGGGATCAGGGCATCTCCGAAACCACTTCCGGCCTCCATGTCTCGGTGTTCCTCCTGGTGGGCACGGCGTCATCCCTGCTGACCGGAGCGGTTCTGGGACGGTTCGCGGACCAGCGGCTGCTGGGCGTCACGGGCAGCCTGCTGGCCATGGCCGGGTTCCTGGGTCTGCTCGCCGCACCCCAGCTTTCCGTGCTCTGGGTAGTGGTCAGCGCGTCGGGCTGCGGCTCCATGATCGTCACCGCGCTCTCCCTGTTCAGCCTGCGGAGCACAAACCACGTCCAGGCAGCGTCGCTCTCCGGAATGGCCCAGTCGGTGGGCTACGCCGTGGGAGCCGCGGGACCAGTGCTCTTCGGCTTCCTGTATGACCTCAGCGGCGGCTGGACCGTCCCGCTGGCGGCCAGTGCAGGCACTATGGTGCTGAGCTGCGCCATGGCCTTCCTCGCCGGAAGGGACCGGGTGCTGCCCGAAGAACCCCGGCAGCGGCAGAACGCCGGAAGTCAGCTGCGCTCGTAGCGCCAGTCGCTGCCGCGCATTACCAGGCGGTGCCGGGTACCGGGCCGCCCGGCGCCCTCGGCGGGATATTCGTCGTCGCCGTGCCAGGTGATGACGGCGTCGGGCTCGTATCCGTCCAGCAGGCGGCTGCTGTAGGTTTCCGGCTGCCCGGCGGCAGCGTGTGCCAGGGCGGCAGCGGTGTCCGGGAACTGCTGAAGCAGGGTGAGGGTAACGAAGGTTGGGGCGACGAGCAGCATTTTCCCGTGCCGGTGCAGCCGCAGGGCTTCTGCCGGGGTGAGCCACGCATGATCGATGAGTTCGCCCGGGTTCAGGCGGATCTCACCGTCAGGGGCAGCAGCCAGGAAGAACCAGGTGCGCAGCCGCTTGGGTGCCTGAAGCGGCGGAACCCAGCAGGAGAGGTCCACCAGTGCATCCGGCTCCAGCACCAGGCTGGTCTCCTCAGCTGTCTCCCGTACCCCGGCGATCCTTGCCGCGGGCAGGTCCTCTTCCGGGTGCCGCGGCTCGGCCGTCGGCGGTACGGTACCGGCGGCGTCGTAATCCTCCGGATCAACCCTGCCGCCGGGAAAGACCCATGCACCGGCAAAC
The DNA here is from genome assembly GCA_040273995.1 of Arthrobacter sp. Classification (GTDB taxonomy): domain Bacteria; phylum Actinomycetota; class Actinomycetes; order Actinomycetales; family Micrococcaceae; genus Arthrobacter_B. The sequence continues at coordinate 3,137 of JBELYP010000099.1, read as the reverse complement.
GTCCCGGTATGCCGCGGCCGCTCCAGCAGCAGAACCTCGATCCCCTGCGCCCCGTCGCGCAGCAGGACCACCGTTGCAGCCGTGCCCACCAGTGTCATCATTCCCCTGTCATTTCCCTATCCAAGGAGTTGTTTCCTTCTTGGATCGTAGCGAACGCGCACTCTGCCTGCGCACCGTTGCCCCGGCCGGCACGGTGCACTTTGATGGTTTCCAGGAGGCACACCCATGGACCGATTCTCAGGCACGTCCCCGCGCCCGGCGAAGTACGACGTCAAAAAAGCCCTGCGGGAGCTGTACTCCCCCGGGCGAAACTTCGCGCTTGTCCAGGTTCCCCCTCAGCGGTTCCTCGCCGTGGACGGGCACGGAAACCCCAACACGTCACCGGATTACGCCGCCGCGGTCCAGGCGCTCTACGCCGTGGCCTATTCCCTGAAGTTTGACGTGAAACGCAGCTCGGGGCAGGACTCGGTGGTGGCACCGCTGGAAGGTCTGTGGCGGGCAGAGGACCCGGAAGTCTTTGTGCAGGGGAACAAGGACTCCTGGAACTGGACCATGTTGATCAGCCAGCCGGAATGGATCAGCGAGGAGCAGGCTCTCACGGCGGCTGCCGAGGTCCGCAGCAAAAAGGATCTCGACGCCGCGGCGCGAATGCGCTGGAAGGAATTGGAGGAAGGTCTCTGCGTGCAGGTCATGCACATCGGTTCCTACGACGACGAAGCGCCTGTCCTTGCCCGGCTGCACCATGAATTCATGCCGGCGAACCAGCTGGCCTTCAACGGCGACCACCACGAGATCTACCTTAAAGACCCGCGGCGCACCGCACCGGAAAAACTCAAAACTGTCCTGCGCCAGCCGGTTCGCCGGATTTAAGAACAATTTACCTATTGCAATGTTGTGCGTGACACACCATAGTGTGAGTCATGGACCAAGAACTGCTGGGTGGACACCTCCAGGAACTGCGCCGCGGAACCGTGGTGCTGGCCTGCCTCTCCATCCTCAAACAACCCGGCTACGGCTACGGCCTGCTTGAAGCACTGGAACAGGCCGGGTTCGCCGTCGAAGCCAACACCCTCTACCCGCTGCTGCGCCGCCTTGAAAAACAGGGACTGCTCACCAGCTCGTGGGACACCGAAGAGGCGCGTCCGCGGAAGTTCTACACCACCAGCGAGCAGGGCACCGAGCTGCTGAACGCCCTGCTGAAGGACTGGGAAGCGCTCCACGCCTCCATCCGCCAGCTCAACGAAGGACAACCATCATGAGTACCCTCACGGACCGTTACATCTTCGCCGCCCTGAGGCCCATTCCCGTGGCCCAGCGCGGAGACATCGAGCGGGAGCTGCGCGCCTCAATCAGTGATGACGTGGAGGCCCGCGTGGATGCCGGGGCGTCCCCGGCGGACGCTGAAAACGCTGTGCTCACTGAGCTGGGGGATCCTGCCCGCCTCGCCGCGCAGTACACCGGCCGCGAGCTCTACCTGATTGGACCTGACCTGTTCCTGGACTGGTGGCGCCTGCTGAAGACGCTCGCCGTGATTGTCACTCCCATCTCCTTCGTGGGGCTGCTGGTGGTACAGCTGGCCGTGAACCCCGGCAACCCCGGCGGAGCCTTCGGCAGCGCCATCGGCACGGCCATCAGCGTGCTGGTGCACATCTGCTTCTGGGTCACCCTGGTCTTTGCGCTGATCCAGTACAACGGCACCCGCCGGAAGGACCTGGGGCTGCAGCCCTGGACTCCCGCCATGCTCCCCCAGGTTCCGCGGTCCTCCCAGGTTTCCCTCGGCGACACCATCGCCTCAGTGGTTCTGGCCGCCTTCTTCATCGCGGTGCTGCTGTGGCTGCGGGTGGGCTCAATCCTCTATCTCAACGGGGAACCCGTGGTGGTGCTTCAGGAGGATCTGTGGAGTTTCTGGCTTCCCTACGTGATTGTGCTGCTGGTCATCGAGGCGGGATTCGCCGTCGTGCTGTATCTGGCCGGCCGCTGGACGTATGCCTTCGCCGCGGTGAACACCGTCCTGGCGCTGGCCTTTATGGTTCCGGTGCTGTGGCTGCTGTCCACGGACCAGGTCTTCGACTGGAACTTCCTCTCCAGCGTCGACTGGGGAGCGGATGCGTCCACCTGGATCGCGGGTATCACCGCCGCCGTGGTGATGTTCCTGGGCCTGTGGGACATCGTCGACGGTTTCCTCAAGGCACGCAAAGCCAGCCGGCCGGTACCGGTTGCAGCCGCAGTGGCCTAGCCCCGCGATACACAACGACTGCGCCGCCCGGGTTCCGAACCCGGGCGGCGCCGTCGTGGTGGGTGGACTCTAGGAACGGCGGCGCTGCAGCCAGGGCTGCAGCAGGCCGGTGACCCACGGCAGTACCCAGTAGGCCATGATCGGGGTGAGGATCGCCGTCGTGATCAGTACACGCAGCGGCATGGCGAGGGTTTCCCAGTCCGGGAAGCCCAGCCCAACCAGCCAGGTGAAGGCAAGGTTGACGGGGAAGAAGCCCAGCCAGATGGCCACGGCCTGCTTCCAGCGCGGCGGTTTGGCCGGAGTCTGAAGGTCCGTATTGGACGACGGCGCGTCGAACCAGCCTTCAATGCCGGTGCGGCGGGTGACGGTGCGGTCTTCAACCATGTCCCGTCCGCGTTCCAGCCATTCCCGTCGCGGTTCGGAGTGCTCCCAGGCGTCGAGGGAGGATGAGTCGGCGAAGCGGTAGAGCATGTGCCATTCATCGGAGGTGGCGGAGGCACGGACCCATCCGGAGCCGAGGAACCCGGACCAGGTGTTGGCGAGGTTGACGCCTTCCTGGACCCAGTGGGTGGCCTCGGGCACGCGGCGGGGATCGACCCGCCGGGTGATGGAGACCGTCACCGCCTCCGGCCCGCGGGCCGGAAGGGTGTCAGTGTGCGTTGATGTCATGCCTCCAAGTATCCGGGCGGGAGTGCGCGTGCGGCGAATCCTGGAAGGGTGCTGCCCGCCACGTGCGGCCCCGGGCGCCCGATTGCCGCCCCGCCCTTCTCCGGATCAGGGCCGGTCGATCCAGCCCAGCAGAAGCCCCAGTTTCCGCGCCGTACGCGGCGTGTTGGTCTCCCGGCTGCCCAGCACCGCGAGCGCTGTGACCTTCAGTACAGGACTGAGTGCCTCCACCCAG
>JBELYP010000098.1:0-12011 GCA_040273995.1 Arthrobacter sp. | reverse complement strand
TCCTCGGGTTCCGCGCCCCGGAGTCCCCGCCAGGAAGCCAAGCGTCCCCGCCGGGCCGAACGCGACCGGAACCAAAACGGAAGCCGGTCCAAGATCCGGTCCAAGATCCAGACCGAGGTCATGGTCCTCATCAACGCCGACACCCTCGCCGGGCTCGACGAGAACCCCGCAGAACTCAACGGCTACGGACCCATCAGCCCCGAAACCGCACGGACCATGATCCTCGAAGCACTACACTGGACACCCCTGATCCAGGACCCCGCCACCGGAGAAATCCTCAACGTCGGACGAACCCGCCGCATCCCGACAGGACTGAAACGCTGGCTCCAGGCACGGGACGGAACCTGCCGCTTCCCCGGATGCTCAGTGAGCGTCACCCACGCCGAGATCGACCACACCACACCCTTCGCCCACGGCGGCCCAACCAACCACGCGAACCTGGAACACCTCTGCCCCAAACACCACCGGTTCAAAACCCTCGGCCACTGGACAGCCCGCCAACCCCAACCCGGAACCATCAAATGGACCTCGCACACCGGCCGCACCTACACAACCGACCCGTCCCTGGACTACACATCGCAGGAGAATGCGGGTTTCTGGAAGACCGCACGGCCAGGCCCCAGCAATGACAAGGCCAATTCAAGTCGCCGGGATGGATGCGGGGACGTCCCTGCCGAGGCCTCGTCAGGTGAGTCCGTTGCAGCCTGGCAAGCACAAGCTGCCTGCGGGGCAGCTGACGACCCGCCGCCCTTCTAACCTCGAGAGAGCGGGCCCGGGATGCCTTCCCACGCTCCAGGCCTCCAGGACTTGAGGGGCTTCAGGGCTTCAGGGTTTGAGGGGCCCCAGGACTTGAGAAGCTCCATGGCTCAAGTGCTTGAGGGACTCCACGCGCCTCAGCGCCTCAGGGCTTCAGCGCTTCAGGGTTGCGCGGCTCCACGGCTCCAGAGCTTGAGGGTTTCAAGGTTTCAAGGGAGCAACCAGCAGAGCTATCGTCCAAACAGCTTCGCGAGCCATCCTGCACTCTCCGGTTTGGGAGCAGGCGCATTTCGGTCACAGGCGCAGCGGTCAGACTTCGGAATGTTCCGCATGACCTCCTGGACGTGGTTTCCGCAACCCGCCCAGGTCGACTTTGCACAGCTGCGGCACTTTACGGCACGGCACATGATTCTCTCCTCGTATGGATGTCATGCCGGACTCCTGCCCGGCAATGCAACCATCGTGCGTCATACCCCCGGGGGTATGCAAATTACCCGGCGGGGTATAGCATGGAGGAAAATGTGTCCGCGTGGGCACACTGCCGCACAGGAGAAACCATGCAGCTGGACAGCGAAGACACCACCCCGATCATCAACCGCCTCAAGCGCGCCCAGGGACAACTCGCAGCCGTCACCCGGATGCTTGAAGAGGGAAGGGACTGCAAGGACATAGTCACGCAGCTGTCTGCCGTGTCCAAGGCGATCGACCGGGCCGGCTTCGCAATTATCGCCTCGGGATTGGAGCAGTGCCTCACCAGCGAGGACCCAAGTCTGGCCCGCAAGGAAATGGAAAAGCTGTTTATGTCCCTCGCCTAGCACGAATCCCAGGAAGAACAACGACGGCGGGGCTGGCCAAGAGCCACACGTACCTCTTGAGTGCCCCGCCGCCGGCTTAGAACCCCCGTTAACCCGCTAGAAAATCACCACAAACCGCATCAGTGCGTCATAGAGCTTGGAACTCATCGGCTCATCCGGCCCCATCGCCTGCCGGTCCTCCAGAGCCAGATCAGGGTGATCCGTAATGATCCCGTCGACGCCGTCGCGAAGCATGTTCCGTATGGCTCCGGAACCGTTCACGGTCCACACATAAACATCCTTGCCGTCAGCCCATGCCGATTCCCGAACCGCAGGGGTATAGGAGGCCTCCTCCACAACGATGAAGTCCGCCGTCGTCGTGGGAGCTGCCACGCCGGCCACCGCCAGGGTCAGCCCTACATACAGCTCGGGCCGCATGCTCTTGAGCTCTTCAGCCATCTCCTGGCTCAGTGAGTGATAAATGTTCTCGTGCAGAGCGTCAAGGGATTCGAGTTCGGCCACCAGGCGTTCTACGTAATCCTCCGTTTCGCCTCCGTGCAGCTTCAACTCGATCAGAAGCGGTTCGCCGACCTCCTGAGCCGCGAGGATATAGTTCCGCAGCGACGGAATTGCATCGGTATGGCCAAACTGGTCATGAACAGTCAAAGACGTGAGCTCGGCAAGGGTGAGATCCGCTACTGCCTCATTCCGGCCCGCCAAGCGCTGCAAATTCGCATCATGCATGACGATGAACTCACCATCAGAACTCTGCATGACGTCCATTTCCACCAGGTCCGCACCAACCGCCTCAGCAGCCCGCAAACCGGAAATGGTGTTCTCCACTCCCCCGCCGCTGAATCCGCGGTGGCCCAGGACCAGCGCCTGGGGCACATTGCGCAGGCCTTCCATTACAGGAAGGTTCAATGCACCCAGAATCAGGGCAGGTACGACGACGGCGCCCGCCACAGCTGCCCGTGCCGCGTTCCGCTGGCGGCGGGTGCGGCGGATCACGGCGGTCCCGCCGGCCTTCCGAACAGGCCCATCCCGCAAAGCCTCACCCCCCAAAGCCGCATTACCTGCACGCCAGCGGGACTGCACGGCCGAATCAACCAGAAGCATGCTGCGCTCAGTCAGCTCCAGCAACATCCCCGCAATGAAGAGCACAAAGGATCCGGCGATGACAACACCGGCAATCTGGGCCGCACCGAGGCTTAGAGCCGCCACCCCCGCTGCGGCCCGGGGCAGGATCAGATCCGCGGCCAGGGTCGGGAGCAGAGTCAACATCACCAGGACCGCACCCGCCACCATGCCGGCCAGAACAGCCACCGCCCCGCCGGCCAGGAGGGCCGGGGTCGTCCGGCCGGTCATTTTCCAGCTCAGCCGCATCGCCTTGCCTCCGTTGATCCCGCCAACTGCGAACAACGGAACCGCCAGTGAATAACGCAGGGCAATGGTTCCCACCACCACAAGAAAGGCCACATAGGTGAGCGTCCCCGGTGTGGACTTCAGCATCTCCCCAGACACGAAATTGGGGATGGATATGGAATGGGTCAATACCGAAAAGAACCCCATCTGGGTCAGTGGAACAGCGAGGAACAAATAGGCCCCCAACACCAGGGACCCCGGCTTTACCAGTCTGCCAAACAGCGGCCGGACGCGTCGGACCAGTGCAACCGGCCGCACGCTGCCTCCGGCACGGACCTGCGCCGCCGCCAACACCAGCACACCGAGTTGGAGCGACACCGTCAGCAGGGCCAGCACGCTCAGACCCACAAGCCAGGCAAGTGAGACCCGATTGCCAAGCATGGCCGTGATGCCTGCCGAATTCACGGCTACGGCCCCCGTTGAGGCCAGCGCCTGGGTGAACATCCAGTGGATCAGCGGTGAAACCAACAACAGAGGCAGCGCCTGAGCGACCGTGTATACACCAACCAGCCGCCAACCGCCCGCTTGAACCACACCCTTACCGGCACGCAACATCCCTGGGAAAAGGGAACGCAGCGCCAGGGTTGCGGGGAGCTCGCGGTTGCGCCCCTTGGCCTTGCCTGGCTGACCGGTATCCAAAGCGGGCAGGTTGGGGTCCAACTCGGACCGCACGGCGTCCGGAGCAGGCAGGCCGGGATTCGATTCGGGCGGCACGGCTGCCGCTTCGGTCAGACCAAGGGCAATGCCGGGCCGAGCCGGTCCGGACCCGCCCGGTTCGGACCCAGCCCCTTCGGACCGGGCCCGTTCGGACCCAGCCGGTTCGGAGCGACCGGAGCCGCCTGCATCATTCGGCATTTCCCAGCCCTCCGATCAGGCGCACAGGACGTCCTCCGGCAATGACCACAGGAAAACGATGACCCATACCCACGCTACTTACCGGCACGGTTGCGGACCTTGCGGTAGGGATGGGTATCAACCTTGGTGGTGAGCTCGGTAATAACGTCCTCATATGAGCGGTTACGCCGGGCAGCGGCCATCATGCCCTTAGTGGTCCTGGCAGCGCTGCGCAGGTTCATTGGCCTGCCGGCGACGCCGTAAAGCAGCAGCGCCCAGTCCGGAAGGAGAGAAAGAATGCCGTCCTGAATGACTATGCCGGTCCAAACCTTAACCGGGTTGCCCCGAAGGGACGGCTTGCGGAGTGCGCGGCTGACCTCCGCGGCAGGCAGGCACAGGGCCAGCCAGTGCCGCTGGTCGTCAATATACTTCTCCAGCTCGGCGTAGGTTGCGGGCAGCCTCGCCGGATCGATCCCTACCAGCTCCGCCGCTATGTGCTGCTCCACCACAAACTGGTCCTGCTCCTGGCTTGAAAGTTTGGGGCCAAACGCCTCTGCTGCCCGCAGAACCGCGTACACCAGGGTGTTGTGGGTCCAGTCCATCCAGTCCGGTGTCTCTGCGCAGAGCATCTCCCCGGTGATGGGGTCCTGCCAGTTCGCGTGCTTGTGCATCCCGCGTACGGACCGGGCTGCGGCGTCGGCATGGGCCTTGTCCCCGAAAATCGTGGTGTCGATGTACTGGCCTGTCCGTTCACCACGCGCCACCGGGTCCTGCCCCGCAGCACTGACCGCAGTGAACAGCCGCATCATGCTGGGATTCAGTGCCTGCAGCAACAGGGCGGCGATTCCGCCCAGTTTTGATGAAGGATCCGAGTACAGCCGCCAGCTGATGCTGTCCGGGCCGAAGTATCCGTAATCCTGGCGCGGCTGGTCTGTTGGCCGGACTTTCGTTGTCACATGAGCTCCTCAGGGAAAGGTCCACCGGTTTGGTTAGTGCACAAACTTGGACAGCATCCAAATCGCCTTGAGTATATAAGCCCGACCACGGCACCCGCGTCACGATTGCGACACATACTTCCGGACCCCGGAAAATACCCGGCCGCTACTGCCTGCTGAAGGCCTCGGCCTTCTTCGTCGGCCCGGCTACGAGGAGTTCGTCGCCCTCTTCAATTACCAGATCCGGTTCGGCAAACTGCCACTCGCCGTCGGACTTGCGGACCGCAACAATAACGACGCCGTAACGCCGCCGCACCTGCGCCTCGTAGATAGTGTGCCCGGTCAGGAACTGCCGCGGCGAGGTCTCGATGACGGCAAAGTCCCCGCCCAGCGGGATGTAGTCCCGCATGCTTCCCTGCACCAGGTGCGCAACCCTGCGGCCCATATCCTTTTCCGGGAAAATGACGTGGTTGACGCCGAGCTGCTGCAGCACCGTGCCGTGTGCCTCGCTGACGGCTTCGGCCCAGATCTGCGGCACTCCGAACCGCAGCAGCAGGGAGACGATAAGGATGCTGGCACCGATGTCCTGCCCAATCGCCACCACCACGCGGTTGAATTCGGGAATGGACAGCTGCCGCAGAACATCCTCCTGGGTGGCATCGGCCATCACCAGGTAGGTCAGCCTTCCGTCCAGGCTCTGCACTACCTGCTGTTCGCCGTCGACTCCCAGGACATCGATGCCGCTGGCCATGAGTTCCAGGGCAAGTGACTGGCCAAACCGGCCCAGGCCAATCACCGCCACGGCATCGGATTCGCTGATCCGTGCCGTTTCCCTGCCGGAAAATACACTGAGCCTAGCCAATGATCGGCCTCTCTTCGGGAAGCTTGTATCTAAGCCTGCGCTCCTGCAGCGCCAGTGCGGAAGCAAGGAGAATGGGGCCGAGCCTGCCTGTGAACATCAGTACCACCAGGATCAGTTCCCCAGCTACGGGAAGAGCCGCAGAAACCCCCGAAGAGAGCCCAACGGTGCCGAACGCGGAGATGGTCTCGAACAGGAGGCGGTCCATACTGTAGTCAGTCATCGCCATCAGGGCCGCAGTGGAAGCGGCAATCAACCCCGCCGCGACCAGTACCACCACCAGCGCCTGGCGGGCGGTGTAGGCGGGAAGCGCTTTGCCCAGTGCCGTCACCTCCGGGTTGCCTCGGGCCTCGGCGACGACGGCGAACACCAGCACTGCGAACGTCGTCACCTTGATGCCGCCGCCGGTTCCGGCCGGTGCGGCACCAACGAACATCAGCACGTCCATACCCAGCCAGGACAGCGGATCCATTTGGGCAACGTCAACGGAACTGAATCCTGCGGTCCGGGTCTGCACCGACATGAAGAAGGCTGCCAGCAACCGCTCCGGCCAGGAAAGCGGTCCCAGCGTTTGGGGGTTACCCCATTCACACAGGGCAATGAACACGGTACCCGCCGGGAGCAGGAGCAGCGTCCCCCAAAGGACCAGCCTCGTGTTGATGGACCAGTAAAGCGGTTTCCGCCATGCTCTGCGCAGCTGAACGAGCACGGGAAACCCCAGTCCGCCGATGATCACCGCGGCGGCCACGGGCAGGCAGATCAGCGGGTCGGAGGCATACCCTTCAAAATTGCGCGGGAACAGCGAAAAACCGGCATTGTTGAACGCCGAGACGGCGTGGAAAACCCCCAGCCACAGCGCCTCCCCGGGTTCCTTCCCGTAGCCCAGACAGAACCGCAGAGCCAGGACGAGCGCTATGACGGCTTCGGTAGTGAGGGAGATACGCACGACGCCGCTGATCACCCGCGGTGTTCCGTTCAGGTCCTGACTACGGTTTTCCGCGATTGCCTGCAGCCGTGACCGGAAGCTGAACCGGCCTACGACGGCCAGCCCCACCAGGGAGGCGAAAGCCATGACGCCCAGCCCGCCGATTTGGATCAGCACGAGGATCACTACATGGCCGAACGTGGACCAGTAGACGTGGGTCTCCACCACCGACAGCCCGGTTACACAGAGGGCTGAGACTGCAGTGAACAGGGCATCGGTGAAGGAGGCGCTGCCGGGAACGGCATCCGAGGCAGGCAGCATCAGCAGTCCCGTTCCGCAGAGAGCCGCGGCTACGAAACCGAGGAAGACCACCTGTGAAGGGCGCGAGACCCGCCCGCGGCGTCCCGGCCCGGCACGCTCAGGCACACATCGACCCTACTCCCGGGCGGCTTCCCGGTCACCGCTCCGCGTGCCGGAACGCGGGCAGCCGCGGAGATCAGCAGGATTCCCGGTCCCTGCCTGTGGCGGCCTGTGCTTTGCATCCCGCTCTTCGGCGCTGACACGTAGCAAAAACCGTGTCAGCGCGGAGCTTTGCACCAAGTGCCGCCGTCTCGGCAGAGCGCCGAGTGGACGGGTCTACCGGGTGGACAGGATTGACGGACTTTCCTGGCAGGAGCAACCTTAGCCCATGCCCGAAGCCGTCCCGGGTCGTTAGGCACCCGGTAAATGGGGCCAGCTGCGGGCACGGCTACCAAACAAGGAGCAGCTCCGCCATGAATGAGGTCCTGACAACCCTTCTGGCCGAATGGCAAGCGGGCCGGACTGCTGCCCTGGCCACTGTGGTGCGCACGGTGGACTCTGCACCCCGCCCGCCCGGAGCCCAGATGCTGGTGACCGCCTCCGGCGTCGTCGTCGGTTCAGTGTCCGGAGGCTGTGTGGAGGGCGCCGTATACGAACAGGCGATGGAGTGCCTCGGTGGAGCGGGCCCAACGCTGGCCCGCTACGGCGTGAGCGATGACGATGCGTTTGCTGCCGGTCTCACCTGTGGAGGAATCATCGAGGTTTTTATCGAGGCACTGCCGCCGGGAGAAGCCGCAGTTCTGGGCCCGGCCCTGCAGGGAATCAGCAACGGTGAACCCGTAGGCATCGCCACGGTAATCGAACACCCGGACCCATCCAGACTTGGCCGGAAGCTGGCGGTCATTCCGTCGCAGACCCCAGCGCAGATCCGCGGATCCCTGGGCAGCGTGCGTGCCGACCAGGCCGCGGCTGATGACGCGCTGGGCCTGCTGGCTGCCGGACGGAGTGCCGCACTAACCTACGGGCAGGAGGGGGAACGGCTGGATTCAGGAATGCGCGTCTTCCTGAATGCCTTCGCGCCACCGCCCCGGATGCTGGTTTTCGTATGCCTCCGGGCTCACAGATTACAGGTTCACATCTGTGTAGCGTCCCATCCCGCGGGCGATACCCGCCACAGTCCCGTCAGGAGCGAAGGCTGCGGTGTAGCTGTCGACGGCGGCAGCGGGCTTCGGGCGCCCCGCGCCGTCGAACCGTGCGGTATATCCGGAGCCCGCGGCAGGATGCGGAGCCGGGATGGGCAGAGCGCCGGCAGCCGGAGTTCCAAAAGCGGTCACGTAGCTGCCGCCAAGGGCTGTCCGGCGCGCAGCTGCAGGCGGGGGCTGACGGAGCACGGTGTGGTTCATCCCCGATTCCCGGCTGTCCTCTTTGACGCTGAGCATCGTGGCGGAGGTTGAGGTCTCAAACATGTTTCTCCTTTGGGGAGCGGTGGGCTCACCAGCCGGGCAGCACAAAGTGCGCCGGGACTTTGGCGGCGTTGCGAAAAGTTGGAGCAGCCGGCGGGGGCCAGGCTGCGGGTCCGCGGCCCCGGGACGGGAGCCGGCTGTGGACCGGGATAGTCCGGACAGAGCGGTCCGGCGTTGACAGTAACTCTAGCAGTTATTCTGAGTGATTCATAAAAAGGGGGATCTCCCCCCGACCCAGGTGCCCCCGGCAAGGGTTCTGCGGCCGTCCGACTGAGAGCCACACATGCGGCGATAAAGTTGAAGGCATGAGCAACACCACCGGACGCGCCCGCAGGTCTGTCTTTTTCCTCATCCCGCTGGGCGCGCTGGCCGGGATGGCACTGGCCATGCTGAATTTCCAGATCCGCCATGCTGCGTCCGTCGAGCCCGGCGACCTGGCAGGCTACATTCTCTGGACCCTCGTCGGCGGGGCCGTTCTGGGCGGTTCATTCGCCTGCCCTGCGACCGCCGGGGCATACCTCAGCTCTGCTTCGGGAAAGCCTGCCCGGTTCTGCGCCGGCATGGCCGGCGCCGCGCTGGCGGTCTGCTGGCTTTTGTACGCAGCCGTTTCGGCGTCCGGAGGCACACCGGTGACGTTACTGCTGCCGGCGGCCGCCGTTCTCACTACAGCCGCCGGAACGTGGTTCATCTGGCTGGTGACCCGCCCGGCAGGCCCGCAGTCCAGCTCGGCACCAGGCCGCTAACCGCCGTAGGGTCCGCCAACCAGACGCACCAGCGCCGCCGCAGGCGAAGGAACCTCAGCACCATGTGCGAAAAGGATTCGCCCCGGCGCCAGTTCGGCAATACGCTCCAGGGACGCCTCTGCGCGTGGGGCATTTGAGGTAAACAGTGCGGGGCTGCGGATTACCTCGCCGCGGTCCGTGGCGGCGGCGTCGCCGATGAACAGGGTCCCGGAAGCCTCATGGAAGATGCTCACGTGCCCAGCGGTATGACCCGGGGTGGAGAAGACCAGAAGATCCTGGATCGAATCCCCTTCCTCCAGGAGTTGGACTTTCCGCGGGGCCCGAATGTCCGGTGCATCCTGACCGCCGGCGTGGATGGACGCCAGCGGTGCCTGTTCGGCCAACGCAAACAGTGAGCCAACATGGTCCATGTGAAGGTGGGTGAGCACGATGTCCCGTACGTCCGCAAAGCTGCCGCCCAGAGTTAAAACCGCGTCAGCGATCGCCCCTGCGGCGTCAGGCATGCCTGTGTCAATGACCACTATGCCCTGGGGTTGAGCCACGACATAGCAGCGCACATCGGAGATCATGGGCTCCGGGCCCGCGAGCCCTGCGGGCAGGCTCATCTGCTGCACCACGGATTCGATCGGCGGGCGGCCTGATCCGTTACTGGGTACCTGTGCCACGGCTGCTCTCTTTCGCCGGAATTGCAGGGATTTAAGCGTAGTCCCGTTTGCACGGCCACGTCCCTGCACCCGGTGATTTTTTGTGCCTGCGGCGGCAACCTGGCACGAGAGAACCCAGGTAGCTGGGCCGGCACATGATGGTGCAGCCCACATCCGATCCGACGGGGAACGGCTAAATAGCATGCGTGACGGAGCCAACACAATGCGGAAACGGCACCGTTACCGAATTGCAATCAAAATGATGTTGCTGTTAGTGTCCTTGGCATGCCGCAGACCTGATGCGGCGCCCCAGGCGAGTTACCTAACTCTGCCGCTCGCCCGGGGCCCCTTTTGCACTACGACGGCAGGGGCGGGAGAACCAATATTTTGGGTCCTTTGAATCCTTGGGGTTAAGCCGACCGGGAGACCGGCGGCCGGGTGACTCCCATCCGAACCCGACAGCTCACCTCGCAGGTATAGGGAGAGGTAATTCCTTGTCTTCTAAGAATCGCGGACGTCATTGCGCAGAGTCCGGCATCTGGACCACCATCGCAAAAGCAGCACCGGGCAAGGCCCGCACCGTCACCGGCACCGCAGCAGCAGTTGTGGCCGGATCCGGACTGATGTTTGGCATGGCAGCTCCGGCCCAGGCCAGCGCCGTCATTAACGAGACCCCGGCCCCGGCCGCGGCAGCAAGCAACTTCACGGCTCCGGCAGCAGAGGCCGCCGCAGTCCCCGTAGCCGAAACTCCGGCTCCGGCTGCAGCCGTTACCCACACCGTGGTTTCCGGCGACACCCTGAGCGAAATCGCCGCCGCCTACGGCGTGACCCTGGACAGCGTCCTGTCACTGAACGGCCTGTCGCTGGAATCCATCATCTACCCCGGTGATGTCATCACGGTTTCCGGTGAAGCAGCGGCTCCCGCGGCTGCGGCAGCGCCGGCCGTCACCTACACCGAGCCGGCTGCGGCCGTTGCACCCGTTGAGGCTGCAGCTCCGGTCGAGGCTGCAGCTCCGGCCGCTGCCACCTACACGGATCCCGGCGCCTACACCGGCTACGACAGCAACATCACCACCCAGGCCGTCACTGCGGCACCTGCTGCAGCGGCTTCGGGGAACGGCGCGATCATGCTGAGCTCCGCCTACGCCCAGCTGGGCGCGGCGCAGGACTGCACCGTGCTGGTTGAGCAGGCACTCCGTGCGGCCGGCCACTCTGTGGGTGACCTTTCACCGGCACAGCTGGCAGCCTACGGCACCCCGGTGTCCAACCCACAGCCCGGCGACATGATCTACTACGCCAACGGCGGCGCGGGTGTCCCCCACATCGCTATCTACATTGGCGACGGACAGGCTATCCACAGCGGCATGAACGGCAACCAGACCGTTATCGCTACTGCCAACCTCGGTTCGGGCCCCGTGTACTACCGCGCGTAGTCCGCGAACCTGCCGGGTTCAGTCCCTCCTGACATGGTGCCCTTCCCGGATTCCGGGAAGGGCACCATGCGTTAAAGGCCCCGCGCAGGAACACTCCAGCCTCCGGGGAACCCGGAGCGGTCCGGGCAGGGCGCATCGGGCCCGGACGTGAAATAATGGAACCTACCAGACTCGCGGCTATCCGCTTCCGTCACAGTCCTCTGCCGTTAGGGACTGTGGCAGGACGGACACCCCTTCGTACCCCGCCAGCCGGCCGCGGGGATACCGGGTCAGGAATCGACGCAGCCAGAGGGAAGCACATTGACGTTTAACATCGGTCAAACCGTAGTCCACCCCCACCACGGTCCCGCAGCAATCCGCCGGACCGCCACCCGCAAGGTACGCGGCGAAGACATAGTGTACCTCGTCCTCGAGGTACACGCAAACAAGCTGGAGGTCTGGGTGCCGCTGGCCAAGGCTGCCGAAGTAGGGCTTCGCCCGGTCCTGGACGGAGCCCAGCTGCAGAAGCTGATGGAAGTCCTGAAGGCAGATGCAGACGCCGAGGAAACCCAGTGGTCCCGCCGGTTCAAGGAAAACACCGAGCTGCTCGCCAGCGGAAGCATCACTGACGTAGCCAGGGTTGTCCGGAACCTGACGCTCCGGTCCCTTGAGAAGGGACTCTCCCACGCCGAACGCGACATGCTGCGCCACGCCCGCCGTCCGCTTCTCACCGAAATCTCCCTGTCCCTGGGCGTTAGCGAGGATGAAGCGTCCGCAGTGCTCGACGGCGTCTGGGCTGGGTCCGCGAGCTCCCTCGCTGAGCCCGTTCCCTAGGACACTAAGTCTCCCTCCCCCGCACCGTTTCGGCGCGGCTGTCCGGCAACGCCCCCCGCGGGGGCGGCCCGGGTTGGGGGGCCCGCC